>VFZU01000049.1 GCA_016870995.1 Acidobacteriota bacterium | reverse complement strand
TCGATGAACTCTTCTCTTTGCTCGATCACACAAGTCTCTTTCCAGGCCATCGGGTGCTTCCCCCTCCAGCCAAAAGTGTTACCTATGTGCCCGGTTTATTCCGTTACCCATGTGCCCGGTTCGGACCGGGTAGTATTCAGAATGGTGAGTTCGACCTGCAGATGGACGGATATGGCGCGGCACTTCGGAATTTGGCGAATCAGTCGCTCATCATCAACGGAGGGGGCATTGCTATCAACTCCGTTTTCTTCGGCACAAGCGCGACTACAGCAAGCGCGTGGACACACCTGTTTGATGTAACTTCGATCAATGCCTATGCCACTACGCTCGAGACCTTGTCGCGGCCTTTCTCGGGTAGAACAAACATTGCAGCTGGCATGGAAAGTTCGCTCAATTCTTTTGCGCTTACGGATTTCACCGCTAGCCGAAACGTGATGGATGTTTCTGGAGACGGAGAGCAAAATGAGAATGGCAGCCCGAGTACTGTTCGCAACACTGCTGCGGCACAGGGCATTATCATCAACGGGTTGCCAATTGGTCCCGCTTCCTTGCAGACCTACTATCAAAATGACGTCGTTACAGTCAACGGTTTTCTTGAGCCAGCAGCCGGCTTTCCTGATTTCACCGATGCAATCAACAAGAAGTTGTTCCGTGAGCTGGGCGGTGTTCCCGAACCCAGCACTTACGCGATGATGGCATCAGGCTTGGTTGCCTTGGCTTACTTCCGCCGGAAAAAGTAGACTTTCCAGTAGTTCATTAATCTAAAGTGGGTGAAGGCGAAGGCCTTCACCCACTTTCTTTTTCTTGAGTGAGAAAGTTGCCTCGAGTGGGGCCAATCCGGCGGACAGGGCTGGTGGGGCTGACTGAACTGGCTAAGTTGCACAGGATGGACCCACGATTCGCGAGGGGCTGCCCTGCAACGAATCTGTTTGAGCCAGGATGCCAAAGAGTGGTGTTGATCTGGGCATCGGTTGGCCATGGTTTCGGAGAGTGTCCAGGCCGTGCAGTGCACGGTTCGAACCTGGCAAGCGTCATAGCCAATAGAGATGGCTGAGTTTGTCTTGAAATACGCGGATGCCCGGGGGCAGGTACATCAGGTTTCGGCCGTGGCGCGGAATGAGGCGGAGCTGCGGGAGCGGTACTCGCGGGATGGGTATCTGGTGTATTCCGTGACGGCCAAGGGGGCGGCGGGGAGCGGGCCGAGGGCCGGCAAGGTGGATATGGAGAAGTTCCTGATCCTGAATCAGCAGTTTGTGACGCTGATCAAGGCGGGGTTGCCGATCTTGAAGGCGCTCGATCTGCTAGCAGAGCGATTGACGGACGACAAGATGAGGCCTCCACTGACGGCGGTGCGGGATGAGGTGAAGACGGGGACGCTGTTGAGCACAGCGTTTCAAAACCAGAATCTGTTTCCGCCGATGTACATCACGACGATCATGGCCGGGGAGCGGGCCGGGAGCCTGGCCGAGGTGATGGACCGCTACATCACGTATCAGAAGCTGGCGCTGAGCGTGAAGAAGAAGCTGCTGACTTCGCTGATCTATCCGGCACTGCTGTTTTCGCTGGTGCTGGCGCTGATTGTGTTTTTGATCACGTTCGTGGTGCCGAAGTTCTCGGAGCTCTACAGCACGTTGAATGCGGAGTTGCCGACGCCGACGAAAATTCTGGTGGCGATCAGCACGACGGCGAGCAGCTACATTTTGTTCGCGTTTCTGGGGATGGTGGGGCTTGGAGTGGGGCTGTATTTGTGGTCGAAGACGGCCGGTGCGCAGGAGAAGCTGGATCATCTGAAGATGAACTTTCCGCTGTTTGGGGAGATCTGGACGAAGTTTCAGGTGGCGCAGTTGGCGCGTGTGTTGAGTACACTGCTGGTGGGCGGGATTCCGCTGCTGCAGGCCATACACACGGCGGGAGAATCTGTGTCGAGCGTGTTGATTCGCAAGGCGCTGGCGACGGCGAGCCAGTTGGTGCGTGAGGGGCAGCCGCTGTCGTCTTCGCTGAAGCAGACCGGAATCTTTCCTGATCTCGCGGTGGACATGATGGAAGTGGGCGAATCGACGGGGGCGCTGCCGACGATGCTGGGGAGTGTGGCGGAGTTTTACGAAGAGGATGTGCAGAACAAGTTGGCGGCGGTTTTGAGCCTGATCGAACCCGTAATCATGATCTTTATGGGCACATTCGTGGCCTTCGTTTTGATCGCGCTGTACCTGCCGATCTTCAGCCTGGCGGACAGCCTGAGCTAGCAATCCAAGTTGCGGATTCGTTACCATGAACCCGTATGCAACGTTGTTTCTGGTTTTTTCTGGCTACTGCTTTGTCTCTATATTCCCAGGGCACAACCTCACGTTTAATCGGCACTGTGTCGGATGCTTCGGGTGCGCCGGTACCAGGTATCGCTGTGAGGCTGACGAATGAAGGGACGGCGCAGTCGTTCACTTCCATGACGAGCGAGAATGGGGCATTCTTTTTCGAGTCGATTCAGGTAGGGACGTATACGGCGGCGGTGGAGGCAAACGGGTTCAAGAAGTACGTCGGCAAGGGAAACGTGGTGAACATTGGACAGCCGACGACGGTGAACATCCGGTTGGAGGTGGGAACACTGGCCGAGAGCATCGAAGTGAGCGGGGCGTATGAACAGGTGCAGACTTCGACGTCGGGGAACATCGGAAACGTGTTTAGCGAGAAAGTGATTCAGGAGTTGCCGATTGTGGGGACGAGGGGACGGAATCCGCTGGAGCTGGTGCTGCGGCAGCCGGGGGTGTTGAGCGGGTCCAATACCGGTGGCGGTGTGCA
This sequence comes from Acidobacteriota bacterium, assembly GCA_016870995.1. Lineage (GTDB taxonomy): Bacteria > Acidobacteriota > Terriglobia > Bryobacterales > Bryobacteraceae > Bryobacter. The sequence goes on along the minus strand of VFZU01000049.1, from coordinate 37,176 downwards.
CGTGAATGGGGCACGCGACCGGGCGATCAATTACACGATGGATGGGATCGATTCGAACGAGACCTCGGCGGGCGGAGGAAACTTCTCACCGACGCGGGCGAACCCGGATGGCCTGGCGGAGTTCAAGGTGTTGACATCGAATGCGACGGCCGAGTTTGGCCGCAATTCTGGCGCGCAGGTTTCGATGGTGACCAAGAGCGGGACCAACGAGTTTCATGGTTCGGGATTCTGGTTTTACCGGACACCGCGGTTGAACGCGAACGAGTGGGAAAACAACATCAATGCACTGGGCAAGCGGCAGTTTGTGCAGAACATTTATGGCGGCTCGATTGGCGGGCCGATTCAGAAGAACAAGCTGTTTTTCTTTGGCAATCTGCAGCGGCTTTCGGCACGCGAGAGCGCGGTAGTGAACCGGACCGTGTTTACATCGCAGGCCCGGCAGGGATTGTACCGGTATGTACGTGGTGGGCGGAATCAGCCCGTAGGTGTGCCCGGAGCGTCTGTGGATGCATCAGGCAACGTAGTGCCGGGTTTGAATATCGGCACCTACAACATTCTGACCAGCGACCCGGACCGGCTGGGAGCCGACCCGAGGGTGAAGGGGCTGGTGGATCCGACGCCCCTGCCGAATAACTTCTTTGGCGGCGATGGACTGAATACCGCTTTTTATACGTTCACCGCGCTGCAGTTTGAAAAGCAGCAGGACAACGTGCTGAAGTTTGACTACATCCTGAATGACAAGAACACCGTGTTCGCGCGGATTTCGTGGGGCTATCAGAACACACTGTGCGACCGGGTCAACGGCGGGCAGCCATTTTTCCCTGGCGGGGAGTGCCCGGTGAACACCAAGCGCGATCCGCAGAACTACGCGTTTCACTGGCGCACGAGCCCGAACTCGAGGATGACGAATGAAATGGTGTTTGGGCGGAACTACTTTGGCTTCGATTTCAATATCCCCACGGCTGCGCCGGATCAGATCAATTTGACGGGCGCACCGGTGACGATTCCGCAGGAGTTGAGCGTGGGGAATGCGCGAAAGCTGAACACGTGGCAGTTCGTGGATAACTTCAGTTACTTCGCTGGGGCACATGCGTTGAAGTTTGGCGTGAATTTCAGGCTGGCTTCGCACAATGATGTGCGTGGATCGATTGGGGGAGCGAATATTACGGCGTCGGCGAATTTCTCGCGGATCACGAATTCGGTGAATCCGACGACGTTTGGGTTGCCTGCCGATATGCAGCAGGCGAACGACCGGCCGATTCTCGAGTCGAGCATCAACTATTTGCTGGGCCGGGTGGGTTCGATCAGCCGCGGATTCTCGTCGGCTGGAGACCGGTTTGTGGCCCAGCCTTATAACTTCAAAGCGCTGTTTAACGAGTACGACTTCTTTGTGCAAGACACGTGGAAGGTGTCGAAGAAGCTGACGATCGATCTTGGGTTGCGGCTGGAATTCAAGATGACTCCGGGCTCCGATCCGTCCGGACGGATTCGCCGTCCTGACCAGAACCTGGTGGCGGGCGGGCCAGCGACCAACGTGGCACGTTGGGGAGTGGGCAAGCTGTTCCGCAGCGACCGGAATAACTGGGCACCGAGTGTGGGATTCGCGTGGGATCCGTTTGGCAAGGGTAAGACTTCGATCCGTTCGAACTATCGCATTGCCTATGACCGGTTGAATACGTTCGTGCTGAGCTCGAGTGTTTTCCAGAATTTGCCGGGACAAGTGCAGGGCGTGACGAACGAAGCGTTTGGGCAGGCGGGTGGACGGTTGCGTAATCTGCAGAATATCGCTGCGCCGACGGTGTCGCCGGCTGCGCTGGCCCAACCGCCCGCGTTTGGCGCACAAAGCATCACGGTGGTCGACCCGAACCTGGAGACGCCGACAACCCACATGTGGAGCTTTGGCGTGCAGCAGCAGGTGGCCAAGAACACCGTATTCGAGGTGAATTACCTTGGACGCCGGGCGCACAATCTTTATGGCGGCTATAACGCCAATCAGGTGGATATCCGGCGCAACGGATTCCTCGATGCCTATAACGTGGCTGCGGCCGGCGGAGACAGCCCGCTGATCAACCAGATCTTCTCGGTGGATCCGCGGCGCGGCGCAACGGTGACGGGGAGCCAGTTTATGCGGACGCAGTATGCGGCCGATATTCGCGGCAACTCGGTAGCGACAATTGCACAAGACTTGTCGCGGCGGCTGGTGGGCGGGGTGCCGATCACTCAGGCGGCTGGCCTGGGATCGACATTCTTCATCCCCTATACGCAGTTTGCCGGCGGCCTGAATGTGATCGATTCGAATGACTTTTCGACGTTCCACTCGCTGCAGATGCAGGTGGAGCGGCGGATGTCGAGAGGACTGACAGCGCAGCTGAGCTACTCGTGGTCGAAGTCACTCGATACGCGAAGCTTTGACCCGGCGTTCACGGTGGTAGGCACAGGCGTAGGCCAGGGAGCGTCGTCGACTCCATTCGATATCAACGACCGGCGCGGTAATTATGCGCCGAGCGACTTTGACCGGCGGCATGCGATCCAGAGCTACTGGGTCTACGAGCTGCCGTTCGGCAAGGGCCGGCGGTTTGGAAGCAATGCCGGCAGGGCAATGCATGCGCTGATCGGCGAGTGGCAGGTGGCGGGTTTGATGACGATCTCGAGCGGACGGCCGTTCACCGTGTTCTCGGGATTCAACTCGTTCAGCAACGTGGTGGGCGCGACGGCAAATTGCGAAAAGTGCGACGGAGCTGGAACGGTGTCGCAGCGGCCTGATGGTTTGAAGTGGTACTTCTCGCCTGAGCAAGTGGCGGCGTTCTCGAACCCGGCAGCGGGTTCGAATGGCAGCTCGAACCGGAACCGGTTCTATGGGCCGGGATCGTTCAATATGGATGCCTCGTTTTTGAAGCGCGTGGAACTGACCGAGCGCTTTAAGCTGGAGGTGCGCGCCGATATGACGAACCTGACGAACACGCCGACATTTGGATTCCCAACCACGAATCTGGCGGCGACAACATTTGGACGCATTCGTGATGGTGTGATCAGCGGTTCGCGTAAGATCCAGTTGGGCGCCAAGTTTATTTTCTAAGATGAGCTCTCTCTACTTCGGGCTGTTCGTTTGCGAGCTTCGGCTTCAAACGAAGAGCCCGATTTCATTTGGGGAGCATGATGCGGCGAACTGGGTGAGGGGGATGTGGGGGAAGAGTCTCTATGGAGGTCCGTTGTATGAGAGGTTGTTCGCGCCCTCGCATCGGGAGACGGGGCCGAGCGGGCTGAAGGATCCACCAAGGCCGTTCGTGTTGCGGACACGGGGATTGGCGGGGAGATCGTTTGGGGCGGGCGATGAGGTTCCATTTGTCGTGCATGTTTTCGACAAGGAGTGGGGCGTGGGAGAGCGGGTGGTGTTGGATTTGAGGCTACAGCTGGTTCGCGTGACGCGGGTGCGTGTGGAGTTCTTGACGCCGACGGAGTTGAAGGGCGGAGAGGGTGTGGAGTTTGGAGTGTTGTTCGCGCGGTTGCGCGACCGGGTGAGTGCTTTGCGGACTTTGTATGGTGAGGGGCCGCTCGAGATTGACTATCGAGAGATAGGCGAGAGGGCACGGGCGGTGCGAGTGGTTGAATCGCGGTTGCGGGATGTGGATGTGAAGCGTGTGAGCCGCAGCACGGGGCAGCGGCATGCGATTGGAGGCGTGGTGGGAGAAGTTGTTTATGAGGGCGAGCTAGGGGAGTTTCTGCCGTTTCTGGAGGCAGGATTTTGGACTGGCGTGGGGCGGCAAACGGTGTGGGGCAAGGGCGAGATGCGCACAACCGTGTTGGGCTAGATGAGTTCGGTGACGGCGTCGATGGTGCCGGGAGCGTTACCTTCGAGGCGGTTATTGACGAAGACGAAGGCGGGCTGCTTGATTCGCTGTGCGCGGGCGAGGATCGCTTTGAGGGCGTCGCGGGCGGCGGGGTTTTCTTCTTGCACAGACTTGTAGGGCTCGAAGGACTTGACGGCGGATTCGTAGGTGCGGCCGTACTTGAGGAGGGCTCTGACGACGGTGAAGTCGGCGGTGAAGATGTCGTCCATTTGAAGTTGGATGCCGAGCTCGGGCATGCGCGTCCAGGCGTTGAGGACGTGGGCGACGTTGTAGCTGCGGAGGCAGGAGAAGTAGTCGGGTTCGAGGAATTCAGGGTTGCGGATTTCGATCGAGTAGCGCCAGTTATCGGGGAGTTCGCTGAGGAACTTGTTGACTTGAGAGAGGAAGGCGTCGAGGTTGGGCATGGTCTTCTTCGAGATGGTGCCGAACTCGAAGATCATGGTGCTGATGCGGTCTTTGTAAGGAGTGAGTGGGTTCAGGAACGCGCCCTTGAAGAGATCGGCGTTGAGGAAGTTCTCGTTTTCGAGACCCGCGCGAGCGCCGTAGCGGGCGTGGCCCGGCCATTGTTTGACGGTGATCTCCTCGGGAACTTTGAAGGCCCATCTCAGTTTTGGCGGCGCGGTGGTGAAGAGTTTTTCCCAGAAGGATTGAGTAGGGAATTGATAGAAGGCGAAGTCGCCGCAGACGATGGGGAAGACCTCGGCGTATTCGGCGATGCATTGCTCTTCGAACATCTTGCGGGAGAACTTGCCGCGGGTGATGTAGCGGTCTTCTGTGAAGATTTGGCCGAGCCAGCCTTCGTACTTCCAGGAGCTGGTGCCCAGGTAGATCTGCTGGGCGGCGAGAGATGCAAGCTTGGTCTGGAGACGGGCGCGGATGGGAGAGACGGGCGCGTCGAAGAGGCTGGGCATGGCCATGTTTATATAATGCTGCTATGAGAAGACGCGATGTTTTGGATGGGCTGGCGGCACCGGCGTTTTTGCGGGGGGCGCAGCAGAAGCAGCCAAATCTGTTGTTGATCTTGAGCGATGATCACACGCGGGATCATGTGGGGTGTTTTGGGAACCCGGTGATTCAGACGCCGGTGATGAACAAGATGGCGGCCGATGGGATGAAGATGGATCGCATGTTTACGGCTGCGCCACAGTGTGTGCCGTCGCGGTCGGCGTTGATGACAGGCAAGAGCCCGGTGGCGAACCGGATGGGGCGGTTTGCGACGCCGATGCCGCCGGAGGTGAAGACGTTGCCCGAGTTGTTGCGGCCGAAGAATTACTATACGGGCGTGTGCCGGCGTTACTACCATCTGGATGGGGTGCTGACGCCGTCGCCGCTGACGCAGCGGATCTATGACGAAGCCGAGATGCGGACGTGGGCGAAGCGCATCGACTTTCTGCACGTCGGTGGTGGGCGTGAGCAGACGCCGGTGGTGATGAATGAATTTCTCGACAAGGCGGGGAAAAAGCCGTTTTTCTTCTGGGTGAATTTCTCTGACCCGCATCATGTGTGGGACCGCAACGCGATCCCGAAGCCGCATGACCCGGCGAAGATTCCGCTGCCGGCGCACCTGCCGGATCTGCCGGGGATGCGCGATGACCTGGCGCGCTATTACGACGAGATCGCGCGGGCCGATGATGAGTTGGGGATGGTGTTGGGAGTGCTTGAGAAGAGGGGCCTCGCGGAGAACACGCTGGTGATTTTCATGGGAGATAACGGCCACGCGTTTCCGCATGGGAAGGGATCGCTGTATGATCCGGGGTTGAATGTGCCGTGTGTGGCGCGGTGGCCTGGGAAGATCAAGCCAGGGAGCACATCGTCGAACTTGTTATCGGGTGAAGATGTGACGCCGACGTTTCTCGAGGCGGCGGGGTTGCGCGGGACGCGTGAGATGTCGGGCAAGAGTTTCTTGCCACTGCTCACGGGGAGCGCGAGCTATCAGCCGCGCAAGCATATCTTCGCGGCGCGGCTGCCGCATGGGAATTCGAACTACACGGCGCAGACGAAGGCTTCGACGTTTGATTTGAGCCGGTGTGCGAGGTCGGGTTCGCACAAGTTGATTTGGAACTATACGCCGTATCAGGAGTATTCGCCGGTGGACAGTGCGAATGATGCGGGCTGGAAGGAAATGGTGGCGGCACATCAGGCAGGCAAGCTGCCAGCGGCGATCGATAAAGCTTACTTTACGAGGCCGCGGCCCGTTGTTGAGTTGTTCGATCTCGACAAAGATCCGAGCGAGCTGAACAATGTGGCGGGGTTACCGGAATATTCGCAGGTCGAAGAAGAGCTGAAGGTGGCGTTACAGGAGAAGATGGTTAGAGACTATGACTTCCTGCCGCCTCCATTTAACGAAGCTGGTGCTCCTCCTGCTCGCGCTGGGCAGCGTAAGTAGCGCACAGGTTGGGCTGCGCGGAGTGGTGCGGGACGCCACGACGGGCGAGGCGCTGAGCAAGGCGCGGATTACATCGGGTGAGGCTACGGCGGTGAGCGGTGGCGACGGGCGCTTTGTGGTCGAAGGCGCAGCGGGAGAGTTGCGCGTTTCGCTGGTGGGTTATCGAACACTGGTGGTGAAGGTGGGAGATCCGACGGCCGAGTATGAAGTGGCGCTGACGCCGGACGGGATGACGCGCAAGGAAAGCGTGGAGGTGAAGGAGGGGGCGTTTGAGGCGCAGGTGGCGGCGAGCGCCTCCGAGAGGACGCTGAGTTCGTCGGAGTTGCGGAATCTGGCGGGGGTGATTGCGAATGATCCGTTGCGTGCGGTGCAGGGTTTGCCGGGTGTGGCGGCGACGAATGACTTTACGGCGAGCTTTGCGGTGCGGGGCGCGAGCTTTAGTCGCGTGGGGATCCTGATCGATGGCGTGCTGATGAACAATCCGCTGCACTCGACGCAGGGGCAGCAATCGAACGGGTCGTTGTCGATGTTGAACACGGATGTGGTTGAGTCGGTAACGCTGCATGCGGGCGCGCCGCCCGTGAATTACATGGACCGCAATGCGGCCGTGCTCGATATGACGGTACGCGAGGGGAGCGATAAGGGGGTGGCCTGGCGCGTGAATGCGGGCGTGGCGGCAACCAGTGCAATCGCCGAAGGGCCCTGGAAGAAGGGGACCTGGTTGGTGAGCGTGCGGAAGAGCTATTTGCAGTACTTGCTGCAGAAGGCGAATGCGATCGATACGCTGGCGTTCGGGTTCTTTGATGTGCAGGCAAAGGCGGGCTACGATTTGACGCGGCGGCAGCATGTGACGCTTTCGTTGTTCGATGGGGAATCGAGCCTGGATCGAACGGCGGCGCGATCGACGCTGGGGGTGAATGCGATTTTGCATGGGAGCTATCACTTGTCGAACCTACAATTGGGGCATCGTTGGACACCGCGGGACGGGTTGATGGTGACCAATAAGGTGGCGTGGTTGCGGGAGCGGAGCGCGAACCGGAATGTGCTGCAGTTGCCGTTGTCGGATGGATCGTACCGGGAATGGATTGCGAATACGAATGTGGCGTGGGGACGGCTGCGGGCGGGGACGTCGTTTCGAAGGATGGGCGATACGGGGTTTGAGGCGCGATATATCTTTAACCCGCTGTCGCTACGGCGGCGAGATGGATGGGGAGGGACGGCGCTGAGGGCGGGTGGTTATTTGGAGCAGGGGTTTGTGAAGGGGATCGTCTCCGGGACAGTGGGCGTGCGGCTGGATGAGTCGACGACGCGGCAGCCGATGGTGGCTTCGCCGCATGCGAGCCTGCGGGTGAGGCTGGGACAGAGCACGCAGTGGATCAACGCGTGGAGCATGGCGGCGCAGTATGCGCCGTTGAGCGCGTTGACGATTGGGAATATTGGGAATGGCGGGTTGCTGCCGTCACGATCGATTCATGCGATCAGCGGGATTGAGCAGGCGCTGACGCCGACGTTGCGGTTGCGCGTTGAAGGTTATTATCGGGCGGACCGGGATCTGATTGCGCAGCCGCTGGCCGATGTGCGGAGGCTGGCTGATGGCCGGTTGTTTGTGCCGCCGGCGGTGGCACGGCTGGAGAATTCGTTGCGGGGGGCGGCGCGGGGTTTTGAGGTGTTTCTGCAGAGGCGAAGCGCGAATCGATGGAATGGATGGGCGTCGTATGGGTGGTCGCGAGCGCGGATGCGGGATGGAGTGACCGGGGCACAATATGATGCGGACACCGATCAGAGGCATACGGTGAATGGGTATGCGAGTTACCGTGTGTCGGCGACGGTGAATCTGAGCGTGCGCTATAGCTATGGGTCGAACTTCCCGATTGCGGGGTTCTTTGAGGAACGCAATGGGCAGTATTTCGTTTCGCGGACGCGGAATACGGCGCGGTTGCCGGATTTCAGCAGAGCGGACTTCCGCTTGAACAAACAGTTTGAGAGGAAGAAGTGGCGGGGGGTGCTGTTCTTTGAAGTGATGAATTTGTTCAATACGAACAACCGGGCGTTTGATAGCTACAACGGGTTTAATGCAGCGAACGGGCGGGCGAATGTGTCGCTGGTGCGGCTGTTTCCGATTGTGCCCGGGGCGGGATGGATGATGGATTGGGGGAAGCGGTAGGCGCTATACTGTAAATCGTTACAGTATGGAACTGACCGCACGACAACAAGAGATTTTGGATTTCATTACGGAGTTTCGACGGGAGCAGGGTTGTTCGCCGTCGATCCCGGAGATGCAGCGGTCGTTTGGGATCAAGAGTCCGAATGGGGTGGCGAGCCATCTGGCGGCGCTGGAGGCAAAGGGAGTGATCCGGCGTGCTGCGCGCGGGTCGAGGCAGGTGGAGGTGGTGGGGGATGCGGCGGTGGCGTCGATTCCGCTGTATGGGGCGATCCCGGCAGGGGTGCCGCAGAACCTTGGGGAGTCACGCAGTGAAGGGTGTGTACAGGTGGATCTGGAAACGTTGGGGTTTAAGCCGCAGCGGGGTTGTTATGCGTTGCGGGTGAGGGGGGAATCGATGAAGGATGCGGCGATCCTCGATGGGGATATCGTGGTGCTGCAGCCGACGCCGAGCCCGAAGGCGGGGCAGATTGTAGCTGCGCTGATCGACGGGGAATCGACCCTGAAGCGGCTGGTTCAGGTGAAGGGGCGATGGTATCTGAAGGCGGAGAATGCGGCGTATCCCCAATTGATACCGCGCTCGGATCTGGTGATCCAAGGCGCGGTACAGATGGTGATCCGGCAAGTAAAGGGTTAGTTGCGGTAGGACAAGTGGAGGGGACGGGTGGCGTGGGCAGGGCCGAGGTCTTCCATGACGTTCTGGACGCGCTCGCGATAGTCGGGGATGGGGTTGTAGGTTGTGAGGACCTTGTCGATCGGCTTGTTGCGGTAGTAGTGGGAATTGGCCAGGCGCTCGGCGACAACGTGGATGCTCTCACGAACGCTACGGAAGCGGTGGTCGCCATTCTGCCAGCCGAATACGTTGTTGTTGTGATAGACCTTGCCGCCCGTGCTTTCGACGAAGGCGATGCTGGGGAGCAGGCGCCAATCGAGATTGTGACGGTCGGCGGCTTCGACGAAATCGCGCGCCAGAGGCTTGACGGGGCATTGCTTCTCTTCGAAAAAGCGCTCGAGGCGAACCGTACGGGGGTCCTGCTTTTCGGGGGCCAGTACTCCGATAGGGGCGGGAGAAGTAGCGACGAACGGGCCAGCCATTAAGCCAACGATTGCGAGCAAGTGGCTCGACTTGGAAAAACTCATGATTCGAAAATCACTCCTTGCGATGGTACTCCGGCCTCAAGATTTGAGACCGACGTTGGCGTCGCCAGGGGGAGGCTACTGGGCATCAACTCAAGCGCGCCGGGTTGTGGGTATCAAGGGCTACAGCAGAAAATCAAACTGCAGCGCAGGAATGCGAGTGTAAACCACTCATAGGAGTATTATAGCTATTTATGAGCGCAAGTGTTGAGAGGCTCCAGGTTCGCCGTCCTTTCGACTGGGAGGGCCTTCTAAGCTTCTTTGCCACCAGGGCGATCCCCGGGGTCGAGGCGATTGAAGAAGGGTTGTTACAGAGAAGCTTCAGGCAAGGTGCGCAAGTGGGCCATCTGGAGGTTCGCTATGACGGGGAGTTGGTGGTTCGGACTTGGGGCGGCGTGCCGAAAGGGGAATTGGCAAGGCGGGTGTTGGATGTGGATGCCCCGGAGGATGAGATTCAGAAGCGTTTTTCAGCTGATCCTGTAATTGGACCATTGCTGGAGCGGTGGCCTGGGATTCGACTGCCTGGAGCCTGGGATGGATTTGAAATGGGGGTGCGGGCGATTCTGGGGCAGCAGGTTTCTGTGAAGGCGGCGCATACATTGGCTGGTCGACTTGTGGCGAAGTTTGGACGACAAACCACTAGCCCTTTCCCTAGAGTGGATAGAGTGTTTCCCTTAGCCCAAGAACTCGCTGGGGTAGAAGTGGAGGAGTTGGCTTCGATCGGCTTGACCCGAAAGAGGGCGGAAACGCTGCATCACTTTGCCTTGTGGTCGGCGTTGCCTGAAGGGGAGAGGGGACGGTTGATTGAGTTGCCTGGCATTGGGCCGTGGACGGAGAGCTATCTACGGATGAGAGGAAGTGCGGATCGGGACGCTTTTCCTGCCGGAGATTTGGGAGTGCAGAAGGCTCTGGGGATTTCTGGCTTGGGACCGGTGAAGGCGGCACGGGAAGCGGAAGCGAAGAGTCAGGCATGGAGGCCTTTGAGGGCTTATGCTGTGTTTTTGCTTTGGAGGTCGTTGTCATGATTTACGTTTGGCATACAGAATCGCCTTTGGGGCGGCTCACTCTGACGTGTGATGGGGAGGCGGTGACTGAGGTCGCCTTTGAGGAGGAGCGCTATTTGCGGGATCGTAGCGGGGCGATTGAGGAGCCGCATGCATTACTGCTGGATGCGGAGCGGCAGTTGCATGAATATTTTGGGAAGTGGCGGCAGAGTTTTGATTTGCCGTTACGGCCGCAAGGGACTGAGTTTCAGCGGGAGATTTGGCGGTTGTTGGGGGAGATTCCGTACGGGGAGACGCTCACTTATCGTGAGTTGGCCTCCCGGTTCGGCAATGAGAAAGCAGTGCGAGCAGTGGGTTTAGCGAATGGGCGAAACCCAATTGGAGTGATGATCCCCTGCCACCGGGTGATTGGGGCGAACGGGGATCTCACAGGATATGGTGGCGGATTGTGGCGTAAAGAGTACTTGTTGACTCTTGAGGGTGCCATGGGAAATCGGCCGCCGTTTACTGACTGATGTTCTCTTCGCCGGAGGCGACGAGGGCGAGGCTAGCGCCACCAGCGGCGATAGATGCGACGCTGATCAGGATGATGGTCGACTTCGAAAGACCGGCGGCTGTGGCGGTAGTGGCGGTTGTTGCGGTTGTACCAGAGCCAGTGCCAGCGGCGGGGGTTGAGCCAGCACCGCCGATTACGGCTGGCGCGAGACTGCACTTGGAGTTGAGTTCTTTGTATTCAGTCACCGAGATTTTTGCGGGGCCTGAGGCAGCGGGATCGCCAGTGGCGGCGACACGCTTGCCCTTGAATTTGGAAGGTTGGCCACCTTCGATTTCGGTTTTGATATTTGTGACTTCGTCCGTAATGAAGTAGCGACCGTTTTCGACGGTGACGCAGCCAGTGACTTTGGCCTGAGCCGACGGCGATTGGGAACTGCCCATGGAGAAGGCGAGAGTCTGGCCCGGGCGAACCAAGGCGACAAGAGTGCCAGCGCCGTTACGAACTTCCGTTGTGTCTGCAGCAGAAGTGACGAGGATGCGGCTGAATTGGGGCCGTTCGATGGTGGCACCGCGGGTGGAGATATTGAGTTCGCCAGCCTTGAGATTGAGTTGCGGCTTGGAGGCGGCGATGGAATCGACGCGGGCCGCGCCACGATCCAGATGCAGGTTGCCCGGTTGCAGGCTCAGTTGGGTTGCGGCGGCAAGGCGCAGCCGACCGCCATCCGGCAGATAGAGGTGACCTGCCGACTGAAGAGTTTCTAGTTTTGAGCCGGCCGGGAGATTGGCCGAACCGCTGTGATCAGCGCCATTGATGCGCATGACACCAGAGGACTAAGCTACCGCCGGGTTGCTGGCGGCAGAAAGAAGGCTCGAGAAGCAGAGCAATGAGATCAGGCAGATTTGGTTTTGCACAGTATTTGTCCTGCTGAGCTTATCGGTGAGGGGAGGTGGAATTAGAGAAAAAAATGTTTTTAATTTTCCCCTACTCTTTTTGTTCGCCTGCGTCGATGGTTAGTCCAGATGGGGCTGGATCGGCTCCCTGTACTTCTATGCTGGCTCCTTGGGTTGATGGGGGCCGCATACTCCTCCAGTGCTGCCTGGGTTTGTTGGCAGGGTTCGAACAAATCTTCAATTGAATCGTTAGAGCGGGCCATTCCTTTGGCTGAGAGGCTGAGCGTGCCGACCGCTGGGTATTGGTTGGCGCTGGCAGACCTGGAAACCGACAAGGAAGAGCAGCACCTGCGGCGGGCTTTACAGGCCAATGAAAGAAGCCTCGCGGCATTGTCGCGGCTCGCGATTCTCGAGGAGTTTCGCGGCAGACGAGAAGAAGCGCGGGCGTTGACGGATCAGGCGATCCGGTATCACCGCTCGTTCAAGAGCTATATGGCCGGGTTGACTCAAGCCTCGAGATGGGGTGAGGTGGGTCGGGTGGAGCAATTGGCTCAAGGGGCGCTGATCTACAGTCGACGCGATGCCGATGGGGTCTACGCGCAACTGCCCGACGTTGGCATGGCAGATCGAATCCTGAGCGGCCAGCGCCGGACGGACTACTTTCGATTTCTGATTGGACAGAAACGGTACGACGAGGCGTTGACCTACGAAACGAAGCTCGAGCGTTCGACGCCAGCGAACCGGCACCGGCTTGAATTGAGTGAAGTTCTTTTCTGGCAGGGGCGGCGGGAACAATCCTCACAGCTGTTTGCCACGCTCCACGCCGAATACGGCACGGAGGGGGTCTACAATGCTCGGCTGCAGATGCGGCCCAGTTCGCTGGGCTTTGACTGGCGGTTGAGTGAGGATCCGCTGGTGCGGCTCGATTGGCGACCTGGAGAGATTGCAGTGAAGCTGGCCGAGAGGCAACGGGAACTTGAAGTACTGAGCCTGCTGATCCGGCCCAAGCGGGGCAAGGTGTCGCGCGTGCAACCCATTTGGACGGGCGAAACCGCGGAGTTGTACTGGAAGTTGGAGGAGCTGGGGGATCGATTTCAAAGGGTGGCCCTGGTAGTTCCGGCGGGGGGCGAACGGCGCTTTCAATTGAAGGAAGTCCATTTCGAATGAAGCTGCGCATTTCCGGGTGCATTCTCTTGTCGCTTGCCCTGTTGAGTGTCGCGGATCGGACCGGCGCTTGCTGGCTGGTTGTCAGGGCGTTGATGTTCTTGTGGTGCGGAGTTGCCGCGAGTAGTGCCGGAAAGCGCCTGCCATACGCGCTCGGTTTTGCATTGGGAGCGATTGCGTGGGCGGAATACGCGGGATTGGACTGGGCAGTGGGGGGAATCATGTTTGGACTGCTGCGTGCAAGAATGCGGGATCTGGCAGTAGTATGCGGGACGGTGGGCGTAGTTGGCGGATTGAGCTTTGCCTATTCGCTGTGGCAGCCGGGTTGGCAGCCGGCCTTCCTGCCGTTTCACAACCGGAATCACTATGCGGTGTTTTGCGAGTTGAGCCTGCCGCTGCTGGTGTATCAGTTCCGCCGCAAGCGGGAGCCTTTGTATCTGGCCGCGGGACTGGTGATGCTGCTCACCGCATTGGCCGGTGGCTCACGAGCGGGAGCAGTGCTGCTGCTGGTAGAAGTCTGTGCGCTGTGGTTGATGGTCACGGGCAAACAACGTGCCTGGGCCATTGCTCCGGCGATTGGAGTGGCGGCAAGTCTGTTTCTGGTGACGGCGGGCTGGGACCGGATCGCCAAACCGTTCGAAGGAGATCACCGGCTTGAAATCTGGCGTTCGGGAATCGACATGCTGTGGGCGCGGCCGATAGCGGGATGGGGAGCAGGGCAATTTCCGCGGGTGTATCCCGAATTTGCCAGATTCGACAACGGGCAGTTTGTGAACGCGGCGCATTCGGATTGGCTCGAATGGCTCGTGGAGTATGGCATCGCAGCAGGAGCCGTTTTGATTGGAATGTTCTTGTGGTGGATGCGAAAAACGATCCACTTCGATCCGTCTTGGGGTATTCTCGTGAGTGCGTTGCATGCGATGGTGGATTTCCCGTTCCACTTACCAGGACTCCTGGTCTTCGCCGCCGCGCTAGCGGGGAGCATAGAAGCCAATGGCATCAGGACCAAAACCAAATCCGGAAATCGTAAAGGACGAAATTCTCGAGTACCTTCGACGGGAAGGGCTGGCGGTTTATCACGTCGAGCCGGACATGTGGCCGACGGACCGATCGGTGTGGTGGGACTCGGATCGGGTTCCGGACTACAAGAAGTTTGTGACGGCGGCGAAGACCAACGGCGCGAGGATGCTCTTGTACTTCGTGCAGGAACTGACGGAAGAAATGATGGCAGCGGTTGAGGACGCCCTGGAACTGGCAGTGCTGGAGCCGGACGAATACCGCGAGTATGCGAGGGAGATCGGCGATCTGAGGGCGTACATCGGATTTACCAGCCGTTTGGGCATCGGCTTCGCCAGCGAAGGAATGTTCTATTGGTACGACCTCGAATCTCCCTGGTATGAAACCCTGGCGGAATTGATGGAAGAACTCGAGATGTCGAGCATGTCCTTTGCAAAGGGCTCGGCGGAAGAAGACGAAGGCAATCCGCCGATGGGGAATTTCTATTCGAATAACTAGCGGGGGGCTGTGATGGCACTGAGCCCCAAATGGGTCCTGGCGGAAGCGTCGAGCGAGCAAAAAGCGCTAGCTGGGCAGTTGGCTTCAACATATGGTGTATCGTCGGCAGTGGCGAAGGTACTGGTGCGGCGAGGATTTACCGGCGCCGCAGCGTTTGAAGAGTTCCTCGACCCGAAGCTCGAAAGCCTGCATCCGCCCGAAGCGCTATTGGGGCTAAAGGCGGCCGTTGAGCGAGTGGAGCGGGCCATCGTGAACCGCGAAAAGATCCTGCTCTATGGCGACTACGACGTCGACGGGACCAGTGCGATCGTCATCCTGAAAACAGTTCTGGACCTGCTGGGAGCCGATGCGGAAGCGTTTGTGCCGCACCGGATTCTGGATGGTTATGGCATGAAGCTGGACCGGATCGAAGAAGCGGCAGCGGCGGGGATCCGGCTGATCATCAGCGTGGATACGGGAATCCGGGCCGGCGAGTTGGTGGGGAAGGCAACCCAGTTGGGAATCGACACGATCGTCACCGATCACCACTTGCCCGAAGAAGAGATCCCGCCAGCGGTGGCTGTATTGAACCCCAATCAACCCAGGTGTGAATATCCGAACAAATACTTGTGCGGGGCGGGGGTGGCGTTCAAGCTGGCGCAGGGCTTGCTGGCCGCCTCAGCAATGCCGGCGACGAGGCAGCGGCGATTGGTTGAGTCGCTACTGAAAATGGCCGCGCTGGCGACGGTGGCCGATATTGTTCCCTTGGCGGGCGAAAACCGGGTCATTGTAAAACTGGGGCTCGAAGGTATGGCCGAGGTGAAGAACCCGGGGCTGCGGGCACTACTCGATGTGTCCGGGATCAAGCCCGGAGTGGCGCCAACGTCGCGGCAAGTTGGATTTCAGATCGGCCCACGGATCAATGCGGCGGGCCGGATGTCGAGCGCGTCAGAAGTGCTCGAATTGTTCTTCACCCAGGATGAAGGCACAGCGAGGCGGATCGCCGCGACACTCGATGAACTGAACCGGGAACGGCAGGAGACCGAGAGGGAGATGCGAGAAGCCATCGACCGGATGCTGGATGGGGATGAGATCTGGGGAGGGCGGACCGGGCTGGTGTTGTTGGGAGAGGACTGGCATCTCGGCGTGGCGGGAATCGTGGCGGGCCGGGTAGCGGAGCGGCACCGCAAGCCGACGTTTGTGCTGACACGCAATGAGAAGGACGGCGTGGAGTTAGTGAAGGGTTCGGGCCGGTCGATTGCGGGGTTTCATCTTCTGGATGCGCTCGAATCGATGCGGGAGTTGTTTGAGCAGTTTGGCGGGCATGAACAGGCGGCGGGGGTGACGTTGAAGCGAGAACGGGTCGAGGAGTTTGGCGAGGCATTTGCAGCCTACGCAGCATCGCGACTCGATGAAGAGACACGGCGGCCGCGGATTGAAATTGACGAGACGGTGACCGTGCCGGAAGTGGATCTGGGACTGTATGAGCAGGTGCTGCGGATGGCTCCATTTGGATATGGGAACCAGGCTCCGGTGTTTGCATTGCTGGGAGTTGAAGTGGTGGCTCCGCCGCTGGTGATGAAGGGTAAGCATGTGAAGCTGACAGTCAGGCAGCAGGGGCGGATGTTGAACCTGAAGGGCTGGAGCGTGCCGGCGGAGTGGTTTGGATGGAAAGCGGGGGACCGGCTGGATGCGGCGTTTCAGCTTGAGCACGACAGCTACGACGGGTGGGCGGCGATCCTCAAGGATTTGCGTCGCGCTTGATACACTCGAATCGATGCAGCGAATTGTTCTGACCCTGATCCTGATGGCGGCGATTCTGCCGGCGGCTTCCTGGAAGCAGTTATTCAATGGGAAGGATACGAGTGGCTGGCAGATGACCGGGCCCGGATCCTTTGAAGTGGAAGATGGCTTTCTTGTGACCAAAGGCGGCATGGGATTGCTGTACTACAAGGAAAAGCCTTTAGCGAATACGACGCTGCGGGTCGTGTTCAAAACGGCGAGCGAGAGGGCGAACTCTGGCGTGTACATCCGGATGCCGAAGGCTCCGACCGATCCCTGGTATGGAGTGCATAACGGGTACGAAGTACAGATCGATTCCGCTGGTGACGATTGGCACAAGACGGGGGCAATCTACTCTCTATCGAAGGTGGGTGGGGAGTGGAAGCAGAATCCGAATGGGGAGTGGAACACAATGGATATCCAGTTAAAGGGCAAGAAGACGATTGTGTTTCTGAACGGCAAGAAGGTGAATGAGTTTGTCGAAGGGCAGGCGGTGCCAGAGCGGAAGATGTGGTATGAGCCGGTGCGGGGGCCGAGGCCGGATTCCGGCTATTTTGGCATCCAGAATCACGATGGCCAATCGAAGGTGATCTTCAAGGAAATCAGCGTAAAGAACTAGACGGGCAGCGGGATGGGAGTCATCGGCACGCCGGTTGAGAGAGTCACCGTGCTGGTGACTCGCCGCAGGCCGGGTAGAGCCATGAACCATTACAAGGTTGATGTTCTTGGGCTTGGGTTGTAGGGATTCGATTCGGGGTTTGCGTTAAGCATCACGCTTTGGAGCAGGCACGCATAGGCAGGCGGGTTCTTGTCGCGGAGAACTCTAAAGAGCGTGATCGTGGACTGGGACGCCAGCTGGGAAGGTAAGCTTGCCGGTCACTCGCATGTCATCGTTAGTGCCGTCTCCACAGCAGACGAAACATCCTTGGCGGGATCCGCTGTATCACCACGTCACGGCGGATGGTCTTTGGTTTGGGATTGTTGAGATTCGATTTGAGGTTTGCGTTGAGCGGAACGCTTTGGAGCAGGCACGCATAGGCAGACGGGTTCTTATCGTGGCGTGCGTGATTGAAAAGCAGAATCGTGTAAATAGACTTCGAGACAGAGGCAGTCTGGCCGAATGCGCGATCGATCCGGCGGTCTACGAGCGCGTTGGCGCCGACTTTCTTGCAATCTTCCTGAAAGCGTTTGGTCCAACGAGTGGTGATGAGCCCGACCGAGAAATCGACTGCTATTTGAGCTGCTTGAGGGCCTTGCAGGTTCTTGAGCAGGCACTGAACCAACTTTATGTCGCCGCTTGCGTTCGGGGTATTGAGCTCTAAGCTTGATTCATTGCGAAGGGCATGGGATCTACCCTTCGATGATGTCTCCGGCAGGCTCGAGAACGTGACCGTCCTTCATGCGGACCTTGCGGTCGGCGAAGTCGGCGGCTTCGGGGTTGTGGGTGATCATCAGAATCGTCTGGCCGTATTGCTTGTTGAGTTTGCGCAGGATGTCCAAGACTGCAACCGAGTTTTCCGTATCCAGATTGCCAGTGGGTTCGTCGGCAAGCAGGATCTTGGGGCGGTTGATCAGGGCGCGCGCGATGGCAACACGCTGCTGTTCGCCGCCACTCATGGCACGGGGCTTATGAGTGAGGCGATGAGCGAGGCCGAGAGATTCGAGGATCTCCTTGAACCAGGGCTCGTTCATGTTGTTTCGACCGGCGAGTTCCTGGGCGAGCGCAATGTTGTCTTGGGCGTTGAGTGTGGGCAACAGATTGTATTTCTGGAATACAAAGCCAACGGTACCGCGACGCATTCGGGTGCGATCGCTATCGCTCATGGCGAGGAGATCTTCGCCCCCAAGATGGATAGTGCCGCTGGTGGCTGGCGTCAGACCACCGAGGATGTTGAACAGGGTCGACTTGCCACTGCCGGAGTGGCCGACGATGGCGAGGAACTCGCCGTCGGCAACCGAGAGATTCACTCCGCGCAGGGCATGCACATCGACGTCGCCCAGACGATAGGTTTTCTTGAGATCACGGATCTCGATGAGGGGCGGCTTACTCATAGGCCAATGCCTCGATGGCGTCTTGCTTGGCGGCCTTGAAGCCCGGGTAGAGTGCACCCACAAGCGACGCGAAGATCGCTACCAGCATCGAGATGGGCCACCACTCATAGACGATCTGCATTTGCAAGCTGGCCGGAACGAGAGTGGCGATCAGCCACTGGGTTGCGTAGCTGAGTAGAACACCGACGATGCTGCCGACGATCGACAAGGCGATGGTCTCGCGGAACAGCAAGACGATGATGAACATTGGCGTGGCGCCCAGGCTCTTGAGAATACCGATTTCGCGGGTGCGCTCCAGGACCGCTGTGTAGAGACTGAGAAAAACTACCAGGAAGCCTACGACGACGCTGAGGCCGACGATGACGTTCAGGAAGGGCCGCAGACCTGGGGCGTTGTCGATGCTAATCAACGAGGTAAAGGACTCCATCGAGTAGATGGGAAACTCCTTGAGGGCCGGCAGAGACTTGAGTTGTTCGACAATGGCGTCGGCGTTCTTGGGATCATCGACGCGAAGGTAGAGCTGGCTGTACTTGCCTGTGTTGCCGGTTAGATCCTGAAGGATATCGAGCGGCATGAAGATGCGGCTCATTTTGCCGGTTTCGACAACGCCGGAGACGATCCAATCGCGATTGAGAAGTTTGATCGTAGAGCCGGCGCTGAGTTTGCGCTGGGTGGCGTAGTATTCGTCCACGATGAGCTCATTATTTTTGGTCCAAGGGCCGCCCTGCTTGTAGGTGAACCCTCCGCTGAAGGCCTGAAACTGTTTGAGGTCAATGCCGGTGGCGCTATTCAGGAAGCCTTCCATGGCATGGACGGTGGTGCCGAGAGCGCTCTTGATGTGGGGTTGCTCCCGAAGATAGCCGACCATGGCCTCCTTCATCGAAGGAGCGCTCATAGAGAGAACGCTGGTGTTGGGAGGACGGACGATAATGTCGGCCCCGACGCCGCGGCTACGCTTCTGAAAGTCGTTCAACATGCCATAGCTCATCCCGACCAGGGTCAGCATGAGGTTGACTTGAATGGCAATCGCGAAGACGACCAGAATTGTCCGGATGGGCCTGTGCTTCAGGTTTTCAAGGACGAGTTTGTTGGTCAATTCTTCATTGTAGCCCGTGAGGTGAGGATCCAGAGGAAAAATGGGCCACCAAGGAGAGCCGTGATGACACCGACAGGAAGTTCGGCGGGGGCGAAGATGGTGCGGCCGATTGTGTCGCAAGCGGCGAGGAATGCTCCGCCGATCAGGAAGGAAGCTGGAAGGAGCAGGCGATGATCGGGGCCGATGAGCATGCGCAGAGTATGCGGGACAATTAAGCCGGCAAAGCCGATGGGGCCGGTGATTGCGGTGACCGAACCGGCGAGGATCGAGCCGACGGCGTAGCCGAGACGCAAACTGGACCGGGTATCGAGACCCTTGGCAGACGCCCAGGATTGGCCCACGGCGAGCAGGTTCCAATCTTTAGACCGCCAAATCAGGACAACGGCAGCGGGCAGCACGAAAAGGCAAAGCAGGGCGAGAGTGGAGTATTCGACCGAATCGACACCGCCCATGAGCCAGCGCGTGATGGCGAGGCTGCGGCCCAAGCTGGTGACGCTTTGCAGGAACAACATGACGGCAACGCACATGGAGTTGATCGTAATGCCGGCAAGAAGGAGCGTGAAACTGGAGACGTTGCGGCCGCTGCTCGACAACGCGACAACGATCAAGAGGACGAGGCCTGCGCCAAGGAGCGAGGCTACCCACAGGCCGCCGAGCCGGGCGGAATCAGCCCAGCCGAAGCAGATGGCAACAACCGCGCCCAGGCTTGCGCCACTCGATACGCCAAGTGTGTCAGGAGTGGCGAGAGCGTCACGCATGAGGGCCTGAAAGAGAACGCCGGCGCTTGCCAGGGCGCCACCCGCCAGCAGAGCAAGGATGACGCGCGGAAGCCGTGCGAGCCAGAAGAGTCTTGATTCGAGAGACTCCGGTTCAGCGAGCTTTGAAAGATCCATCGGTGTGGGGCCGATCAAAGGGCAAAGGATCAATGCGAGCAGGGCGGCGGCGCAACTCAGCAACAGCACGGGCCAGAAGCGAATCATCGAGCTGGGTCACCTGGTTGCAGAACAATGGGCGGGCGGCCTTTGATTTCGAGCACTTCGAGAGGAACACCAAAGACTTCGTTGAGTAGGGGTGCGCTGGCAAGTTCAGTCGGTGAGCCAACGGCAGCGATGCGGCCGGATTTGAGCAGCACAATGCGGGAGGCCCAACGTGCGGCGAGGTTCCAGTCATGAGTGACGGCGACGACGAGATAGCCCTGCGAAGTCAGGCGATGGAGAGCTTCGAAAAGTTCCATCTGGTGACGGACGTCAAGGAAGGCTGCAGATTCATCGAGCAATAGTACACACGGCTGCTGAGCCAGCGCACTGGCAACGAGTACGCGCTGCATCTCGCCGCTCGAGAGATTGCGGAAGTCGCGATTGCGAAGGTTTTCACAATCCATGACGCGCATGGCGGCTTCGACTTGAGCCCAATCCTCGGAGCCTTCAAACCAGGCGTCCATGTGCGGCGCGCGGCCCATCATGACGACTTGCTCGACGCTGTATCCGAAGGGTAGAGCGACAGTGGGTTCTACCATGGCAACCTGGCGGGCCATCGTGCGGCGAGAGATGGCGGCGATGGGTTCTGAAGAGAGTAGAGCTGCGCCTGCGGAGAGTTGCTCCAGCCCGGCGAGGACGCGGAGCAGAGTGCTCTTGCCCGCACCGTTGGGGCCAAGAATGACGACCAGCTCGCCAGCAGAAAGCTCGAGGTCGATATTTTCAAGCAGCGGCTGAGCATTTTTGACGACCGAAGCCTGGCGCAACTGATAGACAGGCTTCAACGGGCAGGGCCCCCGTTGAGCATTTCGAAAAAACGTTCGGCCGCTTCGGCAAAGCGGGGACCGGGCACGACGTAAAGATCGTCGTTGAGAGGGAAGATCCGGCGTTCACGAACGGCACGAAGCGAGGGCATACGAGCCCAGACTGCGAGAACATCTTCGCGATATCTATTTTGGGGAATGCCTTCATGAACGGAGTCTCCCATTTCGAAAATCGCCTGTGGGTCGCGGGCGAGAAGTTGTTCGATGGAAACTTTGGGGTACATGGCTGGGGAGTCGGCGAAGATGTTATCGCCGCCGGCGGCGCGCATGAGTTCGTCGAGGTAGCTGCCTGGGCCAACCGCGACCATACCCTCCAGGCGTTGCGGCGTACGGCCGACCAGAAAAGTGACGCGCTGGCGTTGCTTGACTTTGGACTTGACTGCAGCCAGGCGTTGTTCGAGATTGCTTCGCAGGGCGGTGGCTTGTTTCTGCCTGGCTGTATCCTGGCCAAGCTGAGCGATTGCGGCTAGGATGCCAGGCATTGTCTCCAGATCCAGTTCCTGGACACGCAGGCCAACGGCCTCTAGCCGCTGCTTGAGGCGGACCGGGTTCTTGATGATGAGAACCAGGTCGGGTTTGAGGGCGGCAATAGCTTCGATGTTGGGCTGCAGAAAGGAGCCGACTTTTGGCTTGGCGAGAGCAGCGGCGGGAAAGCGGCAATACTCGCTTACGCCAACAACACGGTCACCAAGATCCAGGTTGAAGAGAATCTCGGTCAGGCCGGGTACGGTGCTAACGATGCGCCGGGGTTGGGCAAAGGTTGAGAGAGCGAGCAGCAGTAGAAAAATCAGACGTAGCACTCTAGTGTCGAGTTTAGCCCGTCGTTTGCCACAATAGAAGGGAATGATTGAAACTTTACGACCCGGCGTCCAGGCTAATGACGCACGGGTAGTGCTCTTTGATTTTGATGGGACGATTTCGCTGATCCGTACTGGATGGGTGAATGTGATGGTGCCACAGATGGTCGAGATTCTCGCCAGTTTGAAGACAGGAGAATCCGCAGCAGACCTGAAGAAAATCGTCGAAGAATTCGTGGCCCGGCTAACAGGCAAGGAAACGATCTACCAGATGATGGAGTTGGCCGAGCAGATCCGCCTGCGCGGTGGACAACCCGAAGACCCAAAAGTCTACAAGAAGATGTACCTCGATGCGCTGCACGAGGTGATCAAAGACCGGCTGGAGGATTTGCGGCAGGGACGCACGTCGCCGGAGGCGCACATGGTGCCGGGATCGCGGGCTTTGCTTGAGGAATTGAAATCGCGCGGACTGAAGCTCTATTTGGCCAGTGGCACCGACCATGAAAATGTGGTCGAAGAAGCGAAACTGCTCGATGTGTACGACTATTTCGATGGCGGTGTGTTTGGGGCGCTCGATGATCTGAGCAAGTTCTCGAAGGCGCTGTTGGTTAAGCAGATTGTGGAGTCGAGCGAATACAAGGGCTCGGAATTTCTTGGCTTCGGCGATGGTTATGTCGAAATCGAAGTAGTGAAACAGGCGGGCGGAGTGGCCGTAGGCGTTGCGAGCGACGAGCCGAAATGCGTCGAGATCGACGAGTGGAAGCGGACGCGCCTGGCTGGCGTCGGCGCGGATTTCATCGTGGCCAACTACAGCCATCTCGAGGGACTGCGCTCAACGCTATTTCCCCGCTAACATGGCATCGAAATACCCAATCTTCGATCGCAGTGCGCTGCGGGTGCTTCCGCTGGCAGAGCGGAAGCACGACCTTGAAATCTCAAACTGGCTTGAGCTCGACAGTGAAACGCCAGGCTTCGAACACGCTGATCTGCCGGTGCTCGCCGACCGGATTCGCGCAGCGAAGGCGATGAATCGATCGGTGATACTTATCATGGGCGCGCACGTGCTGCGGGCTGGCGTCAACCGGCATCTCATCGACATGATCGACCGTGGATGGATCAGCCATATCGCGTTTAACGGCGCGGGGGCGATTCATGATTACGAGTTGGTGCGGATCGGGGCAACAACAGAGAGTGTGGCGCGGTATATCCGCAAGGGCCAGTTCGGGTTGTGGCACGAGACGGGCGAGTTGAATCAGTGGGTGCAGGAGGCTGCTCATCTGGGATATGGCCTGGGTGAGCATGTTGGACGCCGGATCGCAGAATCGAACTTTCCACATCGCGACCTAAGCGTGTTCGCTGCGGCCTGGAAGCGAGGAGTGCCAGCGACAGTACACGTGGGGATTGGCTACGACATTCTGCATGAACATCCCAATTGCGACGGGGCGAGCCTGGGCGCCACCAGCTACCGGGACTTTCTGATTTTCACGGAATCGGTGCGCCGTCTTGAGCAAGGCGTGTTGCTGAACTTCGGGTCAGCCATCATGGGACCTGAAGTGTATTTGAAGGCTCTCGCGATGGCTCGCAACGTGGCAATGCAGCGTGGAGAAGAGATCAAGAACTTCGCCACGGCGGTATTCGACCTGATCCCGATCGAGGGCGACTTCCGCAAGGAATTGCCGAAGACCGACCCAGGTTATTACTTCCGTCCCCAGAAGACGATTCTGGTGCGGACGGTGGCCGATGGGGGCGAGAGCTTTTACTTTTGCGGAAACCATCGCGCGACACTTCCGGCTTTATGGAGGCAATTGCGGTGACGATACCCGAGATCCTTGCCCAATTTCGCAGATTGAACGTGCTGGTGATGGGAGACATCTGCCTGGACCGCTGGTGTACCTATGACCCAGCCACCGCCGAAGTGTCGCGCGAGACTGGCATTCCGAGGATTGGAGTGGTTCGGTTCGAATCCACGGCAGGCGCTTGCGGAACCATCGCAAACAATCTGGCGGATCTGGGAGTTGGGCGCGTTTCGGTGATGGGCGCGATTGGCGAGGATAGCCATGGCGACGAGTTGTTTCGCGCGCTGGGCAGCCGGGACATTGGTGTGGATCTGGTGATGCGGTCGCCGCTGATTCAAACGTTCACCTACACGAAGCACATTAATTCAGAAACAGGCATTGAAGATCTGCCGAGGGTGGACTTCATCAACAATGCGCCGCTGCCAGAGTCGATCGACCAACAGCTCACGCGGAGCTTCGAGAGCTTTGCCGACATCTTCGATGCGATTCTGGTTTGCGATCAGGCTGAGACTGCCAAAGGCGGAATCGTGACCTCGATGCTGCGCAGTGCGATCAACGACTTCGCGAAGCGATCGCCGCATAAGGTGGTTTGGGTGGATTCGCGGAAGCGTGCCGAGCATTTTCAATCCTGCTATCTGAAGCCCAACGAGGATGAGGCCCGCGAAGCGGCAACGAGGCTGCTGGGCAAAGACGATTACGAAGCGCTGTTTGAAGCATTGAAGCTGAAGGCACTAGTGGTGACCGCAGGTGGGGAAGGCGCAGACATCATTGATGTCAAAGGAAAGCGCAGGGTTGCGGCAATACCGAACCCCGCCCCGGTCGACATCTGTGGCGCAGGCGATAGTTTTTCTGCAGGTGCGGCTTCGGCTCTTGCAGTTGGTGCTTGCATTGATGATGCAGTCGCACTGGGCAATCTGGTGGGCAGCGTGACCATCATGAAGCGAGGCACCGGCACCGCAACCCAGGCGGAGTTGCTTGGGAAGTTAGGCGCGCAATGAACACACTGGCCATCGACATTGGCGGAACCAAGTTCTCGCTGGCACTGTTCGCTGGCGAAGAGATGGTGCTGCGTGAGTCGCGTGAAACAGACCGGTTGGGTGGGCCACGATCGATGCTCGCTCAAATTGAAGGCATCATCGCCCATTGGCGACGGGATCACAAGATCGACCGCTGCGGCATTGGGTTTGGCGGGCCTGTGGATTTCGGCAAACAGAAGGTGACGCTCTCTACACACGTTGAGGGCTGGAGCGAGAATCCGTTGGTGGAAACAGTGAGCGGTTTCTGCGGCGCACCTGTGGTGATGGATAACGACGCTAACGTTGGGGCGCTGGGTGAGGGACACTATGGCGCGGGCCGCGGATTGCGGCCTTTGTTTTACATGACTCTCTCGACAGGCATCGGCGGAGGAATTCTTACTGAGCATGGCGTGTACCGTGGTGCGGATTGGTATGCCGGCGAGTTGGGACACCTGACGATACGGCCCGGTGGGCCGGAGTGCTTATGCGGGTCATTTGGATGTTTTGAGCGCATGTGCTGCGGCTTGTGGCTCGAGCGCGATCATGGCCGGCCCGCGAAGGAATTAATGCAGGACGCGGCGTTTGTCGAGAGCTATGTGGTCGACCTGAGCCTTGGCCTGAAGGCCGCGATCATGCTGCTGAACCCGATGCGCGTTGTGATCGGCGGCGGCATCAGCAAGGCGGGCGACGCTTTGTTCTTGCCACTGCGAAAGGAATTGAGAAGGCAGATCACGGCGTGGTCGCGGGCGCGGATCGATGTGATGCCAGCGGCTTTGGCCGACGACAGTGTTTTGTATGGCGCGCTAGCGCTTGCCGAGGAGACCTATCCCTAATGACATTTACCCAGACTTACCGTGAAAAGCTAATCGAGACGTTGAATGGACTCGACCTGACGAAGGTGGATCAAGCGATTGAATGGCTGCGCGAGGCGCGCGATCAAGGCCGAACGATCTTCATGACAGGCAATGGCGGCAGCGCCGCATCCGCGTCGCACTTTGTGTGCGACATGCTGAAGGGTGCCAGTTTTCAGCGCGAGAAGCGATTCAGGATTCTTTCGCTGCATGACAATATGCCGACGCTGACGGCTTACTCAAACGACGTGGATTATCACGATGCGGCGCTGGAACAACTGAAGAACTTCGCGCAACCGGGAGACATCGTGATCGCCATCAGTGGCAGCGGCAATTCCCCCAACGTGTTGCGCGCCATGGAGTACGCCAACACAAACGGACTGAAGACGATTGCCCTGACGGGACGTGACGGCGGCAAACTGGGGCCTATGGCTCAATTGCAAATCCACACACCCGAGCCGCACATGGGCCGCATCGAAGATGCGCACATGATCGCGCTACACATGATCTGTTATCAGTTCATGGACGCGAAGTAGAAACTACTTCTTAAAGAGACTGTCGAAGGCCGCGCGGGCTTCCTGAGAACTGCGCGGCGCGGCAATTTGCTCAGCAGGCCGGGGAGCATTGTTGGTCGGCAATCCGCCGCCGAGTACCTGACGACCGCCTGGGGTATCTCTGGCCACGGTGACGCGCTGTTTGAAGAAGGTGCAGGTGTTGGCCTGGTCTTTCTTATTGACGCGCTCAGGGATAGGCTTTAAGCACTGAAAACGGGTGGAAGGCTCGAAGTGTGTGCACTGTTTGCAGCAATGCAGCGCAGAGCCACACTTGGGACAGTTGGCGCTGAAATCGATGCCGTCCATCAGCATCGTGGAGCAATTCCAACAACGTGAGGCCGTGACGCTTTCCACCAAGCGCGGAAGGCGCGGTCCAGTGACATCGATGGGGGGCTTGGGGCCGTTGAACTTCGGTCTGTCATCGCGACGAAAGCCGCCTGACTTATCGTTTTCCTGGTAGCCGCGTTGCGAATATTTGCGATCGCTGTCCATGCGGTACTTACTCCTTGACAATACGTAACACTTGCCGCGTCTCTGGGGATTCCATGGGTGAAGCAGACAAGAGGAGAGATTCGAGCGGAATCCGCTTTGATCCCAAAGCTGGCAAGGCCGTTACGAGGGGTCTCCGCTTGAAGCGAATATCCATCCTTTGTTTATCACAGAATCTGACAAGATTCCAGCAAAATGTTTTAGGCCCAGCGGATGAGAGACCCACAGGGGCGGGTGAGCGGATCGGAGAAATGATTTGGGCTGATCCGCATACCGTAGCCTAGCCGGCCAGTCTGACTGGGCAGGTATTCGCATTGATAGACGCAAAGCGAACCGTTTCGTTCCCCGACTTTCAAATCGATTACATCCGATTTCTCGAGCGCACCGTCGGCGGCGACCATACCAACGAGGGCCTCCACACGAACATCGTGAGGCTCAAGGCCAGCCAGATCAACCGTCACACGGAAGTGGAGCGGCTGGCCACTGGTGAGCAGGCTCTCGGGCTTTAGCCCCATATCGATGAAGCGAATGCGATCCCAGGAAGACTGCACCTTGCGAGCCCATTCAGCTTTCTTGCGCGATTGATTGAACTTGTCCTGGCTGTATGAGAGCGAGGCTTGATAGGCCGGTTCATACAAGCGGTGCATGTACTCACGGATCATGCGCTGCGCGTTGAACTGCGGGCTGATCTTCTGGATGCAATTCTTGACGCGCTCAAGCCATTCGGCGGGCAGGCCATCTTCGCCGCGTGCAAAATAGAGCGGCAGAATTTCGTTCTCGAGGATTGAGTAAATGCCGGAGGCGTGGAACTCGTCCTGACCGGGTTCGTAGATGTCACGATCCCCGAGTGCGAAACCAAGACCAGGCTCATAGGCCTCATCCCACCAGCCATCGAGAATGCTGAGATTGGGTACGCCGTTGATCGCAGCCTTCATGCCGCTGGTGCCGCAGGCTTCTTCGCCGCGACGCGGATTGTTGAGCCAGAGGTCAACGCCCTGCACCATCTCGCGGGCAACCTGCAGGCTGTAATCTTCAACGAAGACCAGGTGCTGGGCGAGTTCAGGATCGCGCGATAACTGCACAATTTCGCGAATCAGAGTCTTGCCAGGATGGTCTTTGGGATGAGCCTTGCCGGCGATGATGATCTGCACCGGGCGGTCTTTGGAATTGAGGAGCTTCTTCAGACGGGCGACATCGCGGAAGATCAGCGTGGCGCGCTTGTAGGTAGCAAAGCGACGGGCAAAGCCAATGGTGAAGGCGTCGGGATCGAGCACTTGTTCCAGACGGCGGATCTCCGAGGCGCTGCCGTTGCGGCGCTCGGCGGCCTTGACAGAGCGTTCACGAACAAACTGCACCAGCTGGCGCTTCTGTTTGCGATGAACTTCCCAGAGTTCGCGAGAGGGGATGTCTTTGATGTCATCCCAAATCTTGGGGTCGATGTAGCGCTCGCGCCAATCCGGCTGCAGGTATTGGTCGTACAGCATGGCGAGTTCGCCATAGAGCATTGTGGGCAAGTGGATGCCGTTGGTGACGGAAGTGATCGGCACTTCTTCAACGGGCAGACCTGGCCACAAGTCGGCCCACATCTCACGAGAGACATCGCCGTGAAGGACGGAAACCGCATTGCGGTAAGCCGAAGCCTTCATCGCCAGGATGGCCATTGAATACCGCTCAGACGTGTCGGAGGGGTTGCGGCGGCCGAGGGCGAAAAATTGATCGATCGGGATGCCAGCCTCTTCGCAATAGACCGAGAGGTAATCGTAGACGAGGCCACTGTCGAACAAATCAATGCCGGCAGGGACGCTGGTGTGCGTGGTGAAAATATTGCTGGCGCGCGCAGTTTCAAAGGCCTCCGCGAAGGCCAGTTTGTTTTCGACCATCAGCAGGCGCGTGCGCTCAAGGGGCATGAAGGCGGAGTGGCCTTCATTCATATGGAAGACGTTGGGCTTGAGGCCCATCGCGGTGAGTGCGCGCAAGCCACCGATGCCCAAGACGATTTCCTGACGAATGCGCGTGTGAGAGTCGCCACCGTAGAGCTGATCGGTGATTTCGCGGTATTCCGGCGAGGCATTCTGAGGGATGTTGGTATCCATCAGGAAGAGCCGGATGCGGCCTACCATCATGTGCCACACCTTGATCGAAACCGTGGCACCAGGCATGGTGACTGTGACGATCAACTCGCTGCCATCTTCCTTCATTACAGGCAATACAGGCAGCTGATAAAAATCGTTGACCGGCGTGCGTTCCTGCTGCCAGCCGTCAGAGTTCAGGCTCTGCTGAAAATAACCCTTCTGATACAAAAGCCCGACACCGACGAGCGGATAATTCTCGTCGCTCGAGGACTTCATGTGGTCGCCGCTGAGTACTCCAAGGCCGCCAGAGTAAATGGGCATGCATTCCGCCAACCCGTACTCCATCGAAAAGTAAGCAATGAGCCGGTCATCGGAGTATGCGGGCGGGGCCTGCATGTATTGATCGAAGCGTTCGCAGGCGCGACGATAGACGGCCATGTAGCGGGGATCGGCAGCGGCCTTTTGCAAAACTTCAGGCTTCAAACGGCTCAACATCAAAACAGGATTGTGGCTTTCGCGCCACAAGACGGGGTCCAATCGACGAAATAGCGCTCGAAGCTGATGGTCCCAGCTCCAGAGGACATTGGTGGCGATCTCGGGGAGACGGCTTAATTCAGGAGGCAAAGAAGGCCGGACAAGGAACTCGGAGATAGGTTGGAGCTGAAAGGGCATGTTTGTGGTTTGGCCTAGATTTTATTGGAGTCGTCACTCACGTTAAGCTAACGAAATCTTTCGCATTAACAATTCTTAATATATCTTCAATCTTTAACATGACTAAGTTAATATATGGGTCATGAAATTGAGTGCGCAGGAGGAATACGGGCTGCGATGTCTGCTGCAGATGGCAAGTCGAGGCGACGATGCTAGCCTAAGTATACCGGAGATCAGCAAAGCCGAAGGCCTCTCGATTCCGAATGTCGCCAAGTTGATGCGGCTTTTGCGAATCGCTGGATTTGTGAAGAGTGTTCGCGGACAAGCGGGCGGCTACATGTTGGCTAAGCCAGCGGAAACGATCCTGATCGGCGAAGTTCTCGAAGCGCTGGGTGGCAAACTGTTCGGCGATCGATTTTGCGGTCGGCATTCGGGCCTTGAATCCGTTTGCGTTCACAACACGGATTGCAGCATGAGAGCGTTGTGGCTGGGGTTACAGCACATGCTTGAGAAGGTCTTGTTCAAGGCCACGCTCGCCGACTTGTTGAAGAAGGAAGCATTCATGCAGGAAATGCTCGAAACCCGGCACGGGGCACTTATTCTTCCTGAGCCTGCAACCGCGAAATTGGCAAACGCCTAAGCCTTCCGTTTGTGACAATGAGTGCTGAGGATGCACTCCCTACGTAGTTTTCTCGCTTCGAAATGGATGCTGTATGGGCCCGTTCTGTTGATCGGTGCTCTGGTTGCTGGTGGCGGCTGGTATTTGTTTCAGCAATACCAACAGCGGCAGCAGGCGACCCTTGCCGCGAGCCTACCGAAGCAGGCTCCCGATCCGCTGGCGGCAACCTACTCTGGCAAAATTCGTGCGCAAAAAACCGTATTGATTCCAGCTCCGATCGACGGGACGCTCGAATCGATCGAAGCGATCGACGGGGAAGAAGTGTACGAAGGACAGTTGCTCGGCCGGATCCAGAATACGTCCATCGAAACGCACAAGCAAAAGTCAGAGGAAGATCTGGAGCGGGCCAAAGGCAAGCTAGCCGACGTGGAGAGCCAGTTGCTTTCGGCGCGGCTGGAAGCAGGGCGGGCCTCCGCGGACCTGGCGCGAACCCGGTCGGAATACGACACGGCATCGCGAGCATTCGATCGTCAGCAGAAGCTGTTTCGCGAAGGCGCTACGGCACGCAAGAAGTTTGAGAAATCCGAAGCAGACTTCCGCAAACTCGCGACAGATTTGAAAGATGCGGAGGAGACACAGAAGCGGGCTGATGGTCGTGTCAGCGCACTTCAGGCCAACGTTGAAGACGCGCGAACCAAGCTGAAGGAACTCACTGAGGATCTTGAGGATGCCGATGCCGAGTTGCTCACCGGAGAAGTGAAGGCGCCCGTCGCAGGGTTACTGATCGGGCATCGAAAGAGTGCAGGCGAAGAGGTCACGCGCGATATCGAAGACCTGTTCGAGATCGCCATCGACCTGACTGCGATGGAGATTATCGTGGAGTTGCCCGCTGAGGTGGCAAAGAAGCTAAAGGCAGGGAGCAATGCGCTGCTGCAAATCGCCGAAGCTGGCCCGGCACCGCTGAATGGCACGGTGCGCGAAGTTCAGGAAGCTGCGGCCATCATTGAGTTTGTATCGCCTTCGCCGGCAATCCGGCCCGGCATGACCGGGCAGGTGCGGTTTCTTAATTAGACTCGCCAAAGACGTGGCGAGAAAACCAGCTCAGGTTTTCATCCATCACGTGCATGGCTTCTTTCGGTTTGTTGATGCCGTGCCCGAAACCCTTGTATAGAACCAGCCGCGCGGGCACGCCGACATCCTTGAGGCCCTGGTAGAGCTCGAAGGCATTGGGCGGCGGCACTCGCTTGTCGTTGTCGCCATGTTGAATCAAGACGGGAGCCTTGGCCTGCTTGATGTAGGTCATGGGAGATGTTTTGCGGTAGATCTCCATGTCGTCCCACGGCGTTGCCTTAAGGTAGGTGCGAGTGAAGGGATGGATGTCGGTGTTGACGTAATAGGTGACCCAGTTGGAGATGCCAGCGCCAACGCTGAGAGCTTTAAAGCGGTCAGCATGCGCAGTGGCCAGGAAAGCTGAGATGTAGCCGCCCTGGCTCCAACCCATGCTACCCACGCGCGAGGCATCGACATGGCCGAGATTCACAAGATGGTCAATTCCCGAGAGCACATCCCAGGCATCGCCAACACCGAGGTTGCCGACGTTGAGCGCACGAAACTTGGCACCATAACCCGCTGAGCCGCGATAGTTTGGCCGGAGGACGAGCGCACCCTTGGCGACGAATTGCTCAGCCGGGTAGTAGCTGTCGGGTGTGATGTAGGGGACGTCGATCCCCGTGGGGCCGCCGTGGATGACGACGAGCAAGGGATACTTGCGCTTCGGGTCGAAATCGACGGGCTTGTAGAGAACTCCTTCGATGGTGGCGCCGTCTTTCGACTTCCAGGAAATCACCTCGCGACGGGCCGGCTTGAAGCTTGCCCATTGCTGCTTGAGTTGAGTCAAGGCGGTGGGGGACCAGCTTGAGACGGCAGTGGTGTAGATTTCGTAGTTTTCGCCGCTGCGAGCGCCGATGAAAGCGGCGGCTCGAAGGTCCTTGCTGAGAGAGACTTGGGTCAACATCCAGTTGGGATCGATGGCGAGTTCGCGCACGCCACCGCCGGACGGGTCGGCAACATAGGGTGCCATCGCGGTCTTCTTGCGGGCCATGAAGAAGATGCCTCGTGAAGTCCAGTCGACAATCATCGGTTGTTCGTCAACATCGCCGGACACCTTTCGCGCTGGCCCGTCGGTGATCGAGCGCACCTCCACATAGGAGTTGGCATAGGAAGTGTACGGGGTCTCGCCTTGGGTGGTGTAGGCAATCTGCTTTGAGTCGGGCGACCAGCGGATACCGCCAAAGTTGTTTCGCGATTCAGCCAGTGTGCGCTTCGATTTGGAGGCGACCTCGACGATCTCAAGGCTGGAACCGAGAGTCGAGAGATCAGGATTCTTCTTGGTGACCATTGCGAGGGTCTTGCCGTCGGGCGAGATCGCAAAGTAGGAAACATGATAGGCACCCGAGGTGAGTTGCTCGGCCTTCTGTTTCGGCGTGTCGCTGACCTTCACGCGCCAGACATGGGAGAGCGTGTAGTCGTCCTCCACCACGGCGAGGTCGCCATACTTCTGTTTGCGTTCCTTCATCGCTGCGGTTTCAGGTTCGCCTGCGGTGAAGTGGATCTCGCCGGGGACCACCCAATCCATCATGTTGACGCCGGTTTCATGGTTTGTGAGTTGGATCGCTTCCCCGTTTCCAATCGGCATGACGTAGATCTGCTGTTTGCCGTCGCGATTGGAGAGAAACGCGATGCGCTTGCTATCGGGAGACCAGACGGGTGAGGAGGAACTCTTGCGGCTGGCGGTGAGTTTTAGATTCTGACCGCTCGCGATGTTGGCCAAATAGAGATCGCTTTCGCTGGCGTTGTCCTCCCAGTTCGTGCGAGAAAGAACATAGACCACCGTCGAGCCGTCGGGAGAGATGACCGCATCCAGCGGACGTTGCATCGAGAGGGACTGTTTCGAGTTGGGAGCCTGGGCGTAAAGCGCAACCGCGAGAGCGAAGGAAATCAAAATCCGCATGCATCTTAGAATACGCTGAAGATATGGAATTCCTCGCCGGCTCACTGGTTGAGCTAATCACGCAAACCTCCGTCAATTTGCCTCCCGATGTCCGCGCCGCCATGGGTACGACCATCGCCGCCGAGACACCGAACACACAGAGCGCGCAGGCGCTGAGCATTATCGCGACCAACATTGACATGGCCGCCGAAGACGAAGGTCCGATCTGTCAGGACACGGGCATGCCAACGTTTCTCGTGCACACTCCCGTTGGAGTGAACCAGATTGCATTGAAGAAGGCGATCCAGTTGGCTGTTGCCGAGGCGACCAAGCGCGGCAAGCTGCGACCGAATTCTGTGGATAGCATCACGGGTAAGAACTCGGGCGACAACCTTGGACATGAGACGCCGGTGATCCACTTTGAGCAGTGGGAGCAGGACGACATCGAGATCAAGCTGCTGCTGAAGGGCGGCGGTTGCGAAAACAAGAACATTCAGTATTCTCTGCCGACAACCCTCGATCATCTGGGCAAGGCGGGCCGCGATCTTGAAGGAGTGCGCAAGTGTTTGTTGCATGCGGTGTGGCAGGCGCAGGGGCAGGGCTGCGCGCCGGGAGCAATCGGAGTTTGCATTGGAAGCGATCGCGCTCATGGCTATTGGCTCGCAAAGGAACAGCTGTTCCGCACGCTCGACGACACCAACCCCGACCCGGTGCTGGCCAAGCTTGAGGCGGAGGTCATGGAGGAAGCCAATCGCATCTCTGTCGGGGCGATGGGCTTTGGCGGCAAGGCCAGTTTGATTGGCTGCAAAGTTGTGGCCGCAAACCGGCTGCCAGCGAGTTTCTTTGTGAGCGTCGCCTATGATTGCTGGGCCTTCCGGCGGCTGGGTATGCGGCTCGATGCTTCGAGCGGCGCGATCAAGCAGTGGCTCTATCGGGATCCGGAGCGGCCCGTGGAGAAGATGGCCACAGAGTCGGGCTTCCCGCTGACGGGACGTGAGGTGGTGCTCACTGCGCCAGTGACCGAAGAGCAGGTACGCGGGTTGAAGGTCGGTGATGTAGTTTTGATTCGCGGCCGCATGTACACGGGCCGTGACGCCGTACATGCGCATTTGATGAAGACGCCGCCGCCACTCGATCTGAACGGCCAGATCATCTATCACTGCGGCCCGGTGATGTTGAAGTCGGGAGACCAGTGGTTCGTCAAGGCGGCCGGCCCTACCACTTCGAGCCGCGAAGAACCATATCAGGCGACGATCATCGAGAAGTACGGGATCCGCGCAGTCATCGGCAAGGGCGGCATGGGCGCCAAGACCAGCGCCGCGCTGAAGCAGTTTGGGGCCGTATATCTGAATGGGATCGGCGGTGCGGCGCAGTTTTATGCGCGCACGGTGAAGCGGGTGGCCGACGTGGACCTGATGGAGTTCGGTATCCCTGAGGCGATGTGGCACCTTGATGTCGAAGACTTTACCGCCATCGTCACGATGGATGCGCATGGCAATTCTCTCCACAAAGATGTGGAAGAGTCTACGGCGAAGGAACTCGCGGCTCTGGCCGAAGTTTAGTCGTTCTTCTTTTTCTTCTTCGTTTCGGGGGCTGGAGCCTTGGGCGGTGCGGTTGCCGCAGGCGGCTGGTCTCCGAAGCTGATTTCCGATTCCGTAGTGGAGATCGTCGACTCGGCAGAGAACTTGCGGTAGTTCTTGAACTCAATCTCGTTGCGGGAGCACTTGGTGATGTAACGCCAGCATGCGATGTTCTCGCTCTTGACGGGAAGAAGCAGTTTCTCTTCGCCGATTTTCACCCAGCCATATTCGGTCATTTGTTCGACCCAATCAAGTTCGTAATCATTGGGCAGCTTGATGGCTTGCATTTCGGTGCGCAGAGTTCGGTGAGAGATTGGATCGACCCAAATCGCCCCTTTGTAGGCGGGTTTAATGGGATTGCCGTAGCGGACAGTCCAGTGAGAGTTTGACTTTTGAACGGTGAAGTCAAACACCTCGCAATCGATATCGACGATTCTATCTTTGCCTCTTCGTTTGAAGACGGCGGCCGTGGCAGGGTGGAGGATATCGACCAGCGTCGCGCCCCAGTCGCCGGTCGACCAGGAACCGGTGTCCTCAGGCGTGCCACTTTTGAGGGGCTTGCCGTTGACGCGTACGTTGCGGTAGTCCTCCTTCTGGTTGATATACATCAGGTCGACTTCCACTTTGTCCTTCTTCTTCCACTTCGGAGGCTTGTCGTCGCTCATGAAGCGGGTGACGATCTCGTCGCAGAGAAAATTGGGCAGGGTACCGTCGAACTCGAAGGCAGCGGAGGCGGCTTGATCGATCAGCGGGTCGTTGACTACCAGTTTAGGGACGCTGGCGGAGATATCGATGTCCATCGAAGGTGAGCGCTCCACTCTGCGGGGTTCGGCTGGCTCTTCGGCTGCGGGCGGTAAGGGCGTGATGATAGTGGGCCCTTTACTGGCTGGTACGGGGGCTTTGCGAGGGGCATTGCCTCCGCGCTTCACCACGGGCGGGCCGGGATCGTCGGGGTCCGTTGTCGGCGGCGGCTTCTGCGCCGGAGTCTGGCTGTAGAGCAGGAGGAGCGCAACAATTGGGAGCATGGTCATTGGTATTGACGCCTTTCCACTTCGCCAGGCTTCATGGTAATCTAAAGATTCCCGCCCGAACGGCCAGGTAGCTCAGTTGGTAGAGCAGCGGACTGAAAATCCGCGTGTCGGGGGTTCAATTCCCTCCCTGGCCACCACAATATCTTCATTCCTTTCAACAATTTCCAGCGTTTTCCATCGCATCTATTGGACCGTCTCCATAAGCCCTTGTGTGCCTATAGTGTGCCG
This sequence comes from Acidobacteriota bacterium, assembly GCA_016870995.1. Taxonomy (GTDB): domain Bacteria; phylum Acidobacteriota; class Terriglobia; order Bryobacterales; family Bryobacteraceae; genus Bryobacter. The sequence continues at coordinate 1,195 of VFZU01000049.1, read as the reverse complement.
CTCCTCCGCAATGGCCTGTTCTTCGAGTGCCGCCATATAGCTGGAGAGCTTCGCCGCCCCCTGCCGGATGTCAGCTTCACTGGTCACGTTGTACCTCTCGAAGACCGTCCTCGACTTGTGGCCTGATATTCGCATCGCCACCAGTTCAGAAGTTCCGGCGCGAACCAGATTCCGAACAGCAGACCGCCGCAAGTCATGGAATATGCGAGTGGGTTCGCCGTTAGCGTCCACCAATCCTGCCGCCCTCGATGCCGTGCGCCATGCCTTGTTGAACGTCTGTAGCCGCTCGCCATTGAGATGGAATACCCAAGGGCAATCCGGGTGCGCCGCCCTCGATGCGGTGCGCTGGAGCTTCAGCATTTCGACGAGATCCCGCCCGAGTGGAATGATGCGGCCTTCGCCGTTCTTCGTTTCTCCCACTTCGAGCCGGACAACGCCGGATGCAAGGTCCACTTGATCCCACCGAAGGGTTAGAATCTCACCCTTGCGGCATCCCGTCAGGTAGCCGAACATCAAAACGCCCTTAAGGTAATCCGGCAGTGCGGCCAGCATCGCGAGATACTCCGAATGTTCGAAGAATCCCCGCCGCGCGTTGTCCTCCCGAAACAGCCGGATATGCGGCACCGCATGAACCTTCGCTGGAGTGGCCCGCGCCGCAAGGTTGAAGGACCGCTTGAGTAGACTCAACTCCCGGTTGATCGTCGCCAGCGCCGCGCCCGCCTCTAGCCGCGTGTCGCAATACTTTGCAATGGTGGCAGACGTGACCCGCGCCGCCCTCATCGCTCCGAAGAATGGCCGAAGGTGCAGACGGCATTTCTCGTTGCACCATTTGGCATCCTTGCCATTGAGCCGATAGTCGCGCTCAAGGTCATCGAGCAATTCACTGACGAGTACGCGGTCTATGTCGATGAGTTGCGGCCCTAGGCTTCGCTTCTGGAGCAAGTCGCCCAAGACCTTTTCAGCGTCCCGCTTCGTGCCGTGAATCGTCCTGTTTTGGTAACAACGCTTGCCGTTGCCATCCCTGCCGACGAATACGCGGACTAGCCATGTACGCTCGCCCCGGTTGACGATTTGTCCGGCCATCACGCAACCTCCAATGCGGTGCATAGCAATTCAGGTTGGTGCCTTGCCGCTGCGTTGACGTGGTGCTGCATCACGGCCAGTTCATCGCGCCAGTCTTGAAGCGCAAGCTCAG
>VFZU01000048.1 GCA_016870995.1 Acidobacteriota bacterium | reverse complement strand
GAGCGTCTCGGCTACAAAACGCCAACTCAAGCTCGTCGCGATTTTTCTGTTGAATTCAAAATTGCTGCGTGATTCAATGGCAATAATTCACTCCCAACGCGCTGTCCACCACGTCCGGAGCGGAACACAAGCTGAATCTTCCAACACGCGGCGCTATGGTGGCACCGGGTTGGGCCTGGCGATCTGCCGCCGGCTCGCCAGTGCGCTACAAGGCTCGCTTACAGTCAGAAGCACTGAAGCGGTTGGATCCGAGTTCAACTTCACGATTCCGCTTCCCGTAGTGGAAGCACCCAGTGAAGCGGAAGAGATGGGTTCGACCGATATTTTGCCGCAATCGAATCTGAACGTCCTTGTTGTAGAGGACAATCCCGTGAATCGCCGTGTGGCTCAAGCGATGCTGACGCGGGTTGGGTGTAAGGTCACGTCTGCGAAGGATGGCTTTGAAGCCGTTGCCGCGACCGCAGGCGAAAGCTTCGATCTGATCCTGATGGATTGCCACATGCCAAACCTCGACGGCTTTGACGCCACCAGACGGATCCGTCATGAGGGCAACCCAAACTGGCGAACGCCCATCGTCGCTTTATCGGCTGGTGTTCTTGAACAAGATGTCGAGAAGTGCCGGGATGCAGGCATGGATGGGTTTCTGTCGAAACCTCTACGAACCGAACAACTGAGCAACCTGCTGGTCCGGCTAGCGGAAAGGGAAAAAGGCCAACCTCTCGGCTGGCCTTCTTCACAATCAAATTTAAGTTAGGTGCGGTTAGGCGCGCATGACGTTTTCCGCCATCAACCCCTTAGGGCCTTGCTTCACTTCAAACTCGACATCTACACCTTCATCGAGGGAGCGATAGCCGTTCATGGCAATCGCCGAGAAGTGAACAAATACATCTTCGCCTGTGGAACGCTGAATGAAGCCGAAGCCCTTCGCGTTATTGAACCACTTCACTTTACCTTTTTCTTTCACCACTGTGTCTCCTGACTCTTCAGACCTGCGGAGTGAGGTCTGTCTAAAACTTCGCTTGATTCTCTCAAATGAACTTTTTCAGCGCAACAAAAAAAAGAATCCAATTTTTAGTAAATTCTCTTAACCTTTCCTGAAGATGGCGATGAAAAAGCGAAATGATGGAAAGTGCCAGCGAACTGCGCTGAATCGTAATAAGTCCAATCCCTCCAACACTTCTTCCAATTCGTGCCGAGTCCAACCCGCCTGGACGCTTTTCATGCCGTCAGAAACGGTGAGTTGATGCCATCGGAAGCACCACTGAGTTGCTGGCAGGAAATAGTATGAAAGCCAATGCCGGTGCAGATCCTGAATCAGCACCAGCCGGCTACTTACGCGTCGCATCTCAGCAATGAGTTCTGCGGCCTGTTCTGTGGTGAAGTGATGAAGAAACAGGGAGCAATGAACCACCTCAAAGGCCCCGTCCGGGAAGGGAAGCCGAAATGCATCCGCCTGCACGGAGGGCTTTGGTGCCTCCGTGAGGTTTCTGTGCTGCAAATCGAGACAAATTGTCGCCGCTTGTGGGAAATTCTTTTGAATTGCATTGGCGATATCGCCACTGGCGGCACCTACATCGAGAAATCGGAAGGTTTCCGTCTTGTTGAACCGCTGTCCCAGTTCGCGCAACAGGCGGCCTCTGGCACCTGTCCACAGATTGATCCGGGCGATATCCTTGAGGTTCAGAGCAAGATCGGCGTCGCTTGCGGAATCCATCATCTCGGGTTCAATCGTTCGCTGTTGCATTCTTCATCATGTAACACTAACGCGTATGGACTTTTTGGCGAGCAATGTCGGCTGGATCGAAGTCGTGTGTGGCCCAATGTTTTCGGGCAAGAGCGAAGAGCTGATTCGCCGTCTTCGCCGTGCGATGATCGCTCGTCGCCGCGTGCAGGTTTTCAAGCCCGTTCTTGATGACCGTTACTCTCGCGACGAAATTGTGAGCCACAGCGAACAACGAATTCCATCAACAGTTGTCGAATCTGCCGGCGAAATCCTGACTCGCCTGGACTGGCGAACTCAGGTGATCGGCATTGATGAGGCGAATTTTATGGGGCCGGGCCTGGTCGAGATTTGCAACCAACTGGCCGATTCGGGCAAGCGTGTGATTGTGGCCGGGCTCGACACTGACTATATGGGCCGTCCATTTCCGCCCATCCCCGATTTGCTGGCTATGGCCGAGAGCATTACCAAGACGCTTGCGATTTGCGTGCGTTGTGGCAATCCCGCAAAACAAACGCAACGACTTTTCGACAGCGGGGATCTCATTGTTGTGGGAGCTGCCGGAATGTATGAAGCCCGCTGCAGAGGTTGCTTCGAAGCCGGAGCCCCCAGGCAGGAGTATTTGCCTTTCGCCAAGCCGAAAGCTTCGGCCTGAGATTTGAATTTGATACATTAATCCAACGAGGAGAATCGTATATGTCGGATATAAACTATGCTCAGCCACCTGCTGGGGGCGCTGGTGGTGGAGTTAAGATCGCCATTCTGTTTGGAGCGGTGATTGCACTGCTTGCCTCAAACGTATGGCTGTTTCTGCAATTGGACCGTCTGCGGGGCGAAATGGACCGTGTCCAGGTGCAACTGGAAGAAAAGTTGAGTGACGTGCGTCAGACGGCCACGGCCAGCAATCAAACCAGCCGCCGGAATCTCGAAGCTATGCAAGAACAGCTTGAGACTGCTCGCCGTCAGGCCGCCATGGCCGTCGGCCAAGCCAAAGTAGAAGCCGAGCAGAAGGTGGCCCAGGTTGCCTCCCGTCTTGAAGCCGAGCAACGCAAGACCAAGGAACAGCTCTCCACCGAAATCACCCAGAAGGCTGCTGAAGTGACCGCTGCAGCCGAATCGAAGGTGAACGAAGTGAAGACCGAAGTTTCCGCTGTGAAGACCGATGTTTCTAACACCAAATCGGAACTCGAGAGGACGATTGGCGACCTGAAAAAGGTCACTGGCGACCTTGGTGTGCAAAGCGGCTATATTGCCACCAATAGCAAGGAGCTTGAGGCACTGAAGCGCCTCGGCGAGCGCAACTACTATGAGTTCAATCTCGGCAAGACCAAGAACCCGACTCGTGTTGGTGACATCATGATCCTGCTCAAGAAGTCTGACATGAAAAAGAATCGGTACACGATCGAAGTCACTGTCGACGACAAACGAGTTGAAAAGAAGGATAAGACTGTGAACGAGCCTGTCCAGTTCCTCACCTCGAAGGCACGCCAGCCTTACGAATTGGTCGTCAACGAAGTGAAGAAGGATGTCATCGTTGGCTACCTCGCGACACCGAAAGTGATGGAACCGCGCAAATAGTTTGAGCTGATTTCAAGCCAGACGCCGCTTCTCTAGTAGAGAGGCGGCGTTTCGTTTTTACAGTGAGACTTTTGGCCTTTCGATTGCACTTAGAAATACAACTGGGTTTTGATTTTATGTCTGTAAAGGTTATTGTTCGTGTCGCCCCCGTTTTTGTCCTGCCGGAAGTTCGGCTCAACAAGGATCTGATTGAGGCTGGCCATTTGCTGATTCACTTGCTCAAGCCTGCTTCGATGGCGGCTTTTCTCCTTGCTTTGTGGCGATTTAGCTCTGATCTTGGCTGGACTGCGGATTTTCTAATTTCTGAAGGTGTGTGGTCTCATTGGCAACTTTGGGCATTTTCCGGGTTGTCGATGCTCGCCGGACAATCGTGGCTCACGCGTCGGCTTCAGCGTGCCTAGTCGACACACTGTGTGTCTGAATTCCTCAATCCCAGCTTTGTTATCTTGAAACTACGACAGCATGCGTTATCCAGGCGGCTCTTCATTCGCGACATCGTCGATGTCCGTTCCCCAAGGCGTTAAGTGGCTCCTGATCGCGAACACTGCCGTCTTCGTGGCTTATTACCTTGCCATGATTGTCGGCTGGGGAGCCCTCTTCAGCCCGTTTCGACTCGTTCCTGAGCAAACTGTTGAGGGGCTGCGAGTCTGGCAACCTCTCACCTATCTCTTCCTGCACGATCCTTTTGGCTTCAGCCATATTCTGCTGAACATGCTCTCGCTTTACATGTTCGGCAAAACTCTCGAAGAGACTTGGGGCACGGAGCGGTTCCTTCGCTTTTATTTCATCTGCGGCGTTGGTGCTGGACTGTGCGTGATTGTGGCAGGTTATCTGACCAACACTGAAGCCATCGCTACCATCGGAGCCAGCGGGGCCATTTTCGGACTTTTACTCGCGTTCGGCATGTTGTTCCCGGATGCCACGGTTCTTTACAGTTTTCTATTTCCGATCAAAGCCAAGTACTTGGTGATGATCATCGGCGCGATCACATTTCTGAGTTCACTCAAGGTGAACAGCGGCGTCAGCCATATCGCCCATCTAGGTGGAATGTTGGTGGCCTTCCTGTTGCTGAGGACGGCGCAGGGCAAAGCTGCAATGAATCGTCGCGGGCCTTCGCGGCCTTCGCTGAAGCGGCAGCTGGAACAAGCCTGGGCTGACTACAAGCTCCGCCGCGCTCGCAAAAAGTTTCAAGTTTACATGTCAAAGCAGAACCGCAAAGACGGTCCGTACGTCAACTAGGATAAAGTGACACCCATGAAGTTCAAGGCCTTTCTTTCCAAACCCATTGCCGCAGCGTTGATCGCCGGTAGTCTTGCGATTGGAACTCTTTGCTGGATCGAACCCGCCCAGGCGCAAAGCGGTCCCAAGAAGGAAAGTGGGGAAACCGTAGCGCGTCCTCGCAAGAAAACTTCACCAGACGCGCCTCCCGAGCCAGAGCTCGAGAAGATTCCGTCCAAGCTCAACAAGAAGGGGCAGGAGCTTCCGGAAGGCGTACCTACGTTCCGTTCGGATACAACGAGCGTCAGCGTCGATGTGGCCGTTCTGGACAACAAAGGACGATTCATCCCGAATATCCCGGCTGGCAACTTCCGAGTCCTCGAGGAAAATGTTCCGCAGAAGATTGGTGGCTTTGCGATGGGTGAAGCACCGATGACGGTTTGCATGGTGATTGAGTTCTCAAACCTCTACCAGCAGTATTGGACCAGCAGTTGGTATGAGACGCTGCAGGCGTCCTATGGCTTTCTACAGACGTTGAAACCTGAAGATTATGTTGCCGTTGTTGCCTACGATCTGCGGCCTGAAATCCTGAGCGATTTTTCTGCAGACAAGCGCAAAGCTTATGAAGCGATGCAGCGATTGCGTATCGCCGCCTTTAGTGAATCCAACCTTTACGATGCCCTGACCGATACCGCCGAACGCATGAGCGAGATCGAAGGACGCAAAGCGATCGTAGTGATCGCCTCTGGGGTCGACACGTTTTCAAAGCAGACCTTTGATCAAGCACGCAAGCGATTGCAAACCGCGGGTGTGCCGATCTACGCAATCGGCATCATGCAGGCGCTCCGCGAAATCGTGGATGCACGAGGGGGCATGGGTGCGATCCAGCGTCTGGACTTCCTGCAAGCCGACAACCAGATGCGCACCTTCGCCAAGGAGTCTGGCGGCATGAGTTTCTTCCCTCGCTTCTTTGGCGAATTTCCTGGAATCTATGGGGCGATTCATCAGTCGTTGCGCAATCAGTATTCGATCACGTATGCTCCAACGAACCAAGCGAAGGACGGCAAATTCCGCAAGCTGAAAGTGGAACTGATCAACCCGGCCACCAACGAACCATTGCGCATTCTCGATGAGAAGAACAAGCCCATCAAGTATCAGATCGTAGCTAAAGTTGGCTACACGGCTCCGCGCGAAGTCGAATAATCGACCGCTCGGATGTCAAGCGGAAAAAACTGCTTCGAATGAAGCAAATAGCGAAGTGTTGACGGGCTATTTTAGAGTCTGCTACCTTGCAAAGGATTCTCATGAGAATTGCCAAATCCTCCACCGCGTCATTTTCCGCAATTATTCTTTTGGTGGATGACAACAAGATGGGCCTCGCGGCCCGCCGGGTTGTGCTCGAAGAGTTGGGACACACAGTGATCACGGCCCCTAACGGGGTCGATGCTTTGACCGCTGTCGATTCGAATTCCTTTGATCTCGTAATCACGGATTGGAAGATGCCCAAGATGGATGGCATCGAATTGATCCGCCGGTTGCGGGAAAACCATTTCCCCTCACCGATCGTCTTGTTGTCTGGGTTCGCAGATAATGCGGGGATTAGCGAAGATAAGACGGGCGCCGATGCCGTCGTGCAGAAAAGCGCCAATGAAGTGCAAGTGCTGCTGAGCACTGTGAGGCGATTGTTGACTCGGAAGCCGGCCCGTAAGCAGGCCAGCTCGCAGACGGTTTCGAAGTCCGTCAAAGCCAAACCCAAAGCAGGGTAGGCGCACGGTATAGTCTGACTGTGGCTGCGCTGCAAAATTTAGTTCTGGTTTTACTTTTTGGATTGCCGCCTCTGGCGGCAATTTCATTTCCACGCAACACTCCTCCGGAAATACGCCGCGCGGTTCTTGCCATGACCACACGGCAGCTCGCCGCTCAACTTGTGGTCATCCCCATTTACGGCGACAACCCGTCGAGCGCGCGCCGCGAATTTCAGGACTACGCACGTCTGGTGGGTCGCACCGGAGTCGGTGGTCTGATTCTCCTCAATCGCATGCAAGGTGGAGTGGTGCGGCAGGCCGAGCCCTTTGCACTGGCGACGTTCCTCAACCGGATGCAGAAGCTGGCACGCGTTCCACTGATCGTTGGTGGGGACTTTGAACGCGGCTCTTCGATGCGCGTGCTCAACACCACGCGATTTCCCCATGCGATGGCTTATGGCGCCGCAAACGATCTTGAGGCGACGCGCAAGACGGGTGCTGCGACTGCGATGGAATCGCGTGCGTTGGGTGTGCACTGGGTTTTTGCGCCTGTTGCCGACGTGAACAACAACCCGGACAACCCGGTCATCAACACACGCAGTTTTGGCGAGCGCGCTGACCTGGTTACCGCACACGTCAAGGCTTTCATCGAAGGAGCACATTCGGTTCGGCGCAACGGCATTCTTGTTACGGTGAAGCACTTTCCTGGCCATGGCGACACCGCCGTGGACACGCATCTGGGGCTGGCGCGAGTGAGCGCCGACAAGGCACGCCTCAATGACGTTGAGCTTGCCCCCTTTCGTGCTGCGATTGCTTCTGGGGTGGACGGCGTCATGACCGGACACCTGGCTGTGCCGGCCATCGAAGATCGCGACATTCCGGCGACGCTGTCGAATAAAGTTCTTACGGGGCTACTGCGCAAGGATCTTGGTTTTGACGGCCTCATCGTTACCGACGCGATGGACATGCAGGGGCTCAAGGGGCAGTTTCCTTCGGGCGAGGCTGCGGTGCGTGCGATCGAAGCTGGTGCCGATGTGCTGCTTGTTCCTGCCAATGCGGATGCCGCCATCCAAGCGATGGCCGCCGCTATTCAAACTGGACGCCTCAAGCGAGACCGCCTCGAGCGTAGTGTCATCAAGCTGCTACTCGCCAAGCACCGCCTTGGTTTGTTTCAAAGCCGCTTGGTCAATCTCGAAAATCTCAGCGAGCAGATCGACTCACCCGAGTACACGCAACTGGCTCAATCGATCGCCGAACAGGCACTCTCGACCATCAAGGCGGATGCGAACGTCTTTCCTCTCAAAGATCCTTCCTCTGCGTGTCTTGTGACGCTGGCCGAAAATCGACAGTCCAATTCTGGCAAGCGCATGATCGAAGAAGCTCTGACTCGAGCGCCAAACATGCGGACCTATTGGCTCGACCCGACGTTGAAGCCTGCTGATCTCAGCGCGACCGCCTCCAAGCTCAACGACTGTTCCACCATCGTCATCGGTGCATTCGTATCCATCCCGCCGGCCTATGCCAGCTTCCTCAGTGAGGTCTCAAGCATCGGCAGGCCCTTCGTGCTTTGCGCTCTCGGCAGCCCTTACATGCTGCGCAGCTTTGGTAAAGCCAACGCGCAGATCGCCACTTATTCCTCAACCGTCACCAGCGAAGCGGCGCTGATCCGTGGCCTGTTTGGAGAAGTTCCGATGCGAGCCAAACCCCCCGTCACGATAAGCGAAAATGACTGAATGGTTCATCTCACCTGGCTCGGCCACAGCACCTTTGAATTGAAGCTCTCTACGGGAGAGGTTTACCTGATCGACCCCTGGCTGGAAAACCCCAAGGCTCCGGCCAACTACGAGCTCACTCGGCTCGATGGCATCCTGCTCTCACATGGCCACTCCGATCACATCGGAAGTGTTCTCTCGCTGTCGGCGCGCTTCGGCTGTCCTGTTGTCGGCATCGATGACCTCATCGCATGGCTTGGGAGCAAGGGTGCAACCAATGGTGTCGGGATGAACAAGGGTGGAAGCTATCAACTCGGTCCTTTGACCATCACTCTTGTCTTCGCTTCGCACTCCTCCACTACTGTCGAGGACGGAAAGTTCGTTCCACTGGGCGACGCCTGCGGAATCGTGATCACCCTACCCGATGGACGTGCGATCTACTTCGCAGGTGACACGGACGTCTTTGGAGACATGCGCCTGATTGCGGATCTTTATCAACCGCAAGTCTCGATCCTACCCATCGGCGATTTCTACACCATGGGGCCAAAGCAAGCGGCGTTGGCCTGCCGAATGCTGCGATCCCAAACGATCATCCCGATGCACTACGGAACGTTTCCGCCCTTGACTGGAACACCTGAGGCCCTGGCAGAATTGATCTCAGATTTGCCACACGTAAAGGTGCTGGCACCGAACCCTGGTGTAACGATCGAGCTTTGACGTGGTTGGTGCCCTTCTTACGAAGAAACAATGATATTGTTTCTGAAACGAAACAAAGGGATATCCATGAACCACAACAAGCGTCCTGGGGCACTGCTGATGCCCATTCTCGCTGTCTGCGGAGCATTCACTGCATTTGGACAGCTCACTACAGGCACGTTGTCTTTCAGTGTTCGCGATAGCCAATCGGCTGCAATCTCAGGGGCCACTGCCACGCTTCTCAACGAAGGTCGTGGGCTGCGGCTGCCCGAGGTTAACTCGTCAACCAATGGTGACGTCGTTATCCCCAATATTCCGCCGGGCACCTACACGCTGGAGGTCAGCCTCAAAGGATTCAAGAGCCTCAAGCGCCCGGGAATCGCAGTGAGCGCGGGCGACCAGAGCAGCCTCGGCATCCTGACTCTCGAAGTCGGTGCAGTTGCCGAGAGCATCACGATTAGCGCCGAGAGCGCTCAGCTTCAGACGCAGAGCGCCGAACGCTCCTTCTCGATCACGCCCGCGGCCGTGCAGAACCTGCCCATTGCCAACCGGAGCTTCACAGCACTCGCATCACTCTCGCCCGGCGTCACCGGCACCAGCCGCATTGGTGATCGCGCCTCCACCGGCGGCAGCAACAACAACATCATGATGGACGGCGTTTCCACAATGGACACCGGTAACAACGGCATCCTGCTGCAGATGAACGTGGAGTCGATCGCTGAAGTGAAGATGCTTGTCTCGAACTATCAGGCCGAATACGGTCGATCGAGCGGGCTGCAGATCAGCGCTGTGACCAAGAGCGGCACGAACCAAATTCACGGCTCGGCTTACATGGTGATGCGCCGTTCCAAATGGAACGCCATCAGTCAGACGGCCAAACTGAATGGCGACCCCAAAGCCAACTTCGACGACAAAGATCTTGGCTATTCCGTTGGAGGTCCCATCGGCCGGCCTGGTCGCGAGAACAAGCTGTTCTTCTTCTACGCTCACGAGTACTCGCCTCGCACCACCGGTGGTTCCATCGTCCGCTATCGCTTTCCCACAGCGCTCGAGCGCGCGGGCGATTTCTCACGATCCACGGACAACAACGGCGTTCTATTCCCTTACATCAAAGATCCGCTGTTGCCCGGTGCCTGCTCGGCGGCCAGTCAGGCAGGTTGCTTTCAGGATGGAGGCATTCTCGGCAAGATTCCGCAGAGCCGGCTTTATTCCACAGGCCAGCAGATTCTGAATCTATTCCCAATGCCCAACGTTTCTGTTCCGGGCGTACCTTGCAACTACGAAGGAACGACGCCAAATCAGCCGCTGATGTCGCAACAACCTGTCCTACGCATTGACTACCAACCGTTCAGCAAGTTGCGCGGTTCATTCAAGATGAGCGGCTGGAGGCAACAGAATCCAACGATCCTCGGCAACCTGCCAGGCTTCAACGATTCGACGCAATACCATCCATTCATCACACTGGTGGCCACCACGATCAACTACAGCATCAATCCCACAACGTTTATGGAAGGCACCTACGGCCGTTCGCAAAACGAACTCGCCGGTTGTGTGCTGGCACAAGGTGGCACGGGCCCCACATTCTGCGGGAGTGGATTGCCGACCAGTGAGAAGGCCAATCTCGACAAGGCCGGGCTGTCTGCGCTGCCCTCGCTGTTTCCTGATGCCGGCGTGATCAACCCCGAGTATTACGCCTACCAGGCTCTGCAATCTTTGAAGCCACCGATTTGGGATGGCACTCGCATCAAGATGGTGCCGGTCTTTGGCTGGGGCGGCCGCATTGGGAATGCCCCGCCGAACTTCCCATTCCCGGGCTATCTCAACATCAACCGCACGCAGGATGTCTCGATCAATCTGACCAAGATCACGGGACGTCACACGCTGAAGACAGGCTTCTACAACACGCATAGCTTTAAGGCGCAGCAGCGGCAAGGCTGGGCCGGCAACATCAACTTCGGTAACGATGCGAACAACCCGCTTGATTCCGGCTTCGGTTTCGCCAATGCGGTGCTCGGCAACTTCGCTTCCTAAAATCAGTTCTCGCGCTACGTTGAAGGCAGTCTCGTCTACGACAACACCGAGTTCTTTGTTCAGGACAACTGGAAGCTCTCCAACCGATTGACGGTGGACTTCGGTGTCCGCTTCGTGCGTCAACAGCCGCAATACGACAAGTTTGGCCAGGCGTCGAATTTCCTGCCGGACCAATGGAAGGCTGGCGAGGCTCCGCTGCTTTATCTGCCCGGCTGCGTCGGCGCCGCGCCATGCTCTGGCACCAACCGTCGCGCCCGCGATCCACGCAATGGCCAACTGCTTGGGCCGAACAGTGTTGTTGCGATCGGAACTCTTGTGCCAGGCACCGGCAATGCGACCAACGGACTTTTCCTCTCCGGCAAAGGGATCGCGAAGACCACGTATGAGTGGCCCTTGCTGCGGCCTGCGCCGCGCTTCGGCATGGCTTGGGACGTGACCGGCAAGCAGAAGGTTGTGCTGCGCGGCGGCGGTGGTCTGTTCTATGACCGGCCCGCCGGAAACTCGATCTTCGGCCAAATTCAGAATCCGCCGACGATCCGCAACCTCACGCTGCGCTATGCAGGCTTGCAGTCGCTGAGCGGCGGCTTGACCACAGAAGCCCCGCCCTCGCTTTCTGTCTATCAATACAAGAGCGGACTCCCCGCCACCTGGCAGTGGAACACCGGCGTGCAGTTCATGCTGCCCGGCTCCACTGTGCTCGACATGGCTTACACGGGCGAGCGTGCTTACAACCTGGTGGAGAATGTGGATATCAACGCTGTCGATTTCGGCGCAGCGTTTTTGCCTGGCAATCAGGATCCGACGCAAACCAATCCTCTGCCGGGCGGCGCTGTGCTGCCTACAGATCAGATGCGCGCCTATCGTGGCTTTAGCGGCATCAGCCAGGCCATCCCGCGTGGCTGGCTGACGGCGCACACTTTGGAACTGTCGCTCACGCGACGCTTTACACGAGGCCTCTCGTTTGGTTTGAACGACACCATTCTTCTTTCGCAAAAGGGCAGCACTCCCGCGCGTCTGCAGCACAATCCCGACGGGTCGTTTTTCGAGCGGCCCGATCAGAAGGATCAGGATCGCCTTCTTGGCGACTTCGTTCCGAACCGGCATTACTTCAAGGGCAATTTCGTTTGGGAGATTCCAGGCACGAAGCGGAACAGCTCCGCCGCGGCTCAATTGCTGAAGTTGATTACAAACGACTGGCGGTTCTCGGGTGTTTGGACGGCCACCACGGGTGGCGCATACACGCTGGGCTATTCTTACCAGGGCGGCGGTGGCAATCAGAACGTCACCGGTTCGCCGAACTACGGCGGGCGCGTTCGGATTTTGGGAGACCCCGGTTCCGGTTGCAGCGCCAACATCCATCAGCAGTTCAATGTGGCCTCCTTTACCGGCCCGTCGGTGGGGAGCGTTGGATTGGAGTCGGGTTCTGATTACCTGCGCGGATGCTTCTTCCAGGCGCTTGATTTTTCGATTGCTCGCGAAGTGCGGGTAGGCGAATCGCGGCGGTTGCAGTTCCGGCTTGATATCTTCAATGCCCCGAACGAAGCGCGCATTACGGGCCGCAATACCACGATGGCGCTGGTGAGTCCGCTGAATCAGACGGTCAACAATCTGCCCTTTGATGCGAATGGGGCCTTGATTCCGTCGCGCTCACAGCCGAAGAACGCTGGTGTGGGCGTGGCCACGGGATATCAAAATCCGCGGACCTTGCAGGCTCAGCTTCGATTCGTGTTTTGATCCAGCCTCAACTTTTGGCTCGCAAATCATCGCGCAAGTCATCGAGTCGGTCGGCTAGTTCGTTCACCTTCTGACTCAGGGCTCGAATTTCCATTTCTGCCCGGCGGTTTACGTCGTAGTCGAGTTCGCCCCGAGTGCGGTCTTTGGCGTCCTGCCGGTTTTGGCTCATCATGATCACGGGTGCCTGGATTGCCGCCAGCATGGAGAGAATCAGGTTGAGCAGGATGAAGGGATATGGGTCCCAGGCGTGTCCTTTCAGGCTGACCTGAATCGCTGTGTAAACCGCCAGGACCATTCCAAAGGCGATGATGAATCTCCAGGATCCTCCGAACCGAGCTACTGCATCTGCCAGCCGGTCTCCAAACGTCGCCCGTTCTTCGATCACTTCATTGACGTTTCGTAAGGAACGCATCTGAACCAAACGCTGTGTCGAGTGCAATTGTCTGCCGATTGCGGATAGCATGTCCATCCCGGCGGCCGGCTTGTTCAGAAGCAGATTTCAAAGGTCGTCACTATTGATCTCGAGGCACTTTGCATGTGAAAGGGCTGTGGCGCTGGTCTGGTGCGGTTGGCCATCGAGGAGCGAAGCAAAACCGAAGAAACCTCCCGGTTCAGGTCGATGGATGACCAATTCCTGCTGATCTTCATCGACGAGACTCACTTTTACGTCCCCTTCAATCACCACGTAACCAGAACCGCCATGGTCGCCGGACCGATAGATGTGCTGGTGCGGATGATATTGACGAACCTCGACATGCGAGCTCAAAACCTCCCGCTCCACGTCATCGAGCAGAGAAAAAAGTGGGACCCGTTTCAATAGATCAGCGTCGCAAGCCATGAAAGCCTCCTGCCTTGAGCCTATCCTACCCGGCGTCTGACCCTGCTTTGACAGATTGCGGCTTTCACGCTAAAATAGCGAAGTTGACTTTTTTTATGAGGGAGACCCGAAACGTATGAAAACTTACGTACCCTCCGGAAAAGACGTCAGTCGCAATTGGCACATCATTGATGCGGAAGGCGCCACGCTTGGCCGCCTGGCCACCAAGGCCGCTCGCATCCTGATGGGCAAACACAAACCGACCTATACGCCTTATCTGGATCAAGGCGATCACGTGATCGTCATCAATGCAACCAAAGTACGCCTGACCGGTAACAAAACCGAGCAGAAGGTTTACTACTATCACACTGGTTATCCAGGTGGTTTGAAGTCTACCGGCGCAAAGCGGATGCAAGACACCAAACCCGCCCGCATGATCGAGCTCGCTGTCAAAGGCATGTTGCCCAAGAGCACGCTCGGCAAGCACATGGGCAAAAAACTGAAAGTTTATGCAACGGATCGTCATCCGCATCAAGCCCAGAAGCCTGAGCCGACGAGCGCTGCATCCTAGGACATAAGAAAGGTATTCAGTGGCTGCTTTAACTCAATTTATTGGAACCGGACGCCGCAAGACCTCCACGGCTCGCGTTTTCTTGCGTCCTGGTAAGGGCGACATTACCGTCAACCACCGCGCCCTCGAGCAATACTTCCATACGGAAACCGCCCGTGCCACGGTGCGGCAACCCTTGCTCGCCACCGAGACGGCCGACAAGTTTGATGCACTCATCCTTGCCGACGGCGGTGGCTTTACGGGTCAAGCTGAGGCCTGCCGGCTAGGTGTGGCGCGCGCATTGTTGGAGTTCAACATCGAACTCCGTCCAAAGCTCAAGGAACTGGGCATGCTCACCCGAGACCCTCGTGCGCACGAGCGCAAGAAGTATGGTCAAAAGGGTGCCCGCAAGCGCTTCCAGTTCTCCAAGCGTTAATCACAAATTGCATCATTGCTATTAGAAAAATAGAGCAAAGGACTTGTCATGCCTTCGATTTCCATGAAAGAACTGCTCGAAGCCGGCGTTCACTTCGGGCACCAGACTAAGCGCTGGAATCCAAAGATGAAAGAGTACATCTTTGGCGAACGCAACGGAATTTACATCATTGACCTTCAGAAGACTTTGAAGCTGTTTAAGGATGCCATGCGGTTTGTGGGCGAAATGGCTGCCCAGGGCAAGAACGTGATGTTTGTCGGCACCAAGCGCCAGGCGCAGGAAGCCATTGCCGAAGAAGCCACTCGCTGCGGGATGTACTACATCAATAACCGCTGGCTTGGTGGCTTGCTGACTAACTTCACCACCGTCAAGGGTTCGATCAAGCGCCTGCGCGAGCTCGAAACGATGTCGACGGAAGGTACGTGGGGCAGCCGCTCAAAGAAGGAAATCTCCCGTCTTGAGCGCGAGCGCAAGCACTTGTCGCAGAACCTCGCCGGTATCAAGGACATGCCCGGTTTGCCGGACCTGATCTTTGTTGTCGACTCCTCTAAGGAATCGATCGCCGTCAAAGAAGCCAAGCGCCTTGGTATCTCAGTGGTGGGCGTGGTCGATACCAATTGCGACCCCGACGAAGTGGATTACGTGATCCCTGGCAATGACGACGCTCTTCGCGCCATCAAGCTCTTCACCTCGAAGATCGCTGATGCTGTGATCGAAGGCCGCGCCCTCGCCACCGAGCACGACTTCCAGACTGTTTCCCAGGATCTGGTTTCTGACGAAGAATCCACCACTTCTATCGACATGAGCAACTACGCTCAGTACGTCGATCCGAAGTACTCCGAAGAGCTAATGAGCGAAACGCTGATCAACGATCTCGACCTGCCTTCGATGTCGCTTCCCAAGAAGGGTCCCGATAGCGAAGAAGCAGCCGCCGAATCTCCCGCCGCCAAGGCAGAGTAAGTCAAAACGGCTAACAGCATTGTAACTGAAACACGAAAGGGATAAGTGTAACTATATGGCCGAAGTAACTGCTCAACTCGTCAAAATTCTCCGTGAGCGCACTGGTGTCGGCATGATGGAATGCCGCAACGCGCTGGTGGAAGCCAACGGCAATCTCGACGACGCTGAAGTCGTGCTGCGCAAGCGCGGTGCGGCTTCCGCCGCCAAGAAGGCTAGCCGTTCCGCAAAGCAAGGTCTGATCGTGGTCGATATCGCCGCTGGCGCAAACGCTGCCGTCGTCGTCGAAATCAACTGCGAATCCGACTTCGTCGCCCGCACCGATGACTTCCAGTCTCTCGCTGCTGACCTCGCCAGCCACGTTTCTGCTTCCAAGGTTGAAACTGTCGAAGCGGTTTTGGCAGAAGCCTTTTCGAAAGACGCCTCGACCACCGTCGGCGACTTCATCAAGGCCAAGATCGCCAAAGTTGGCGAGAACATCGTCCTGCAGCGCTTCGGCCGTCTCGCCGTAAGTGGCGGCACGATTTCGAGCTACATCCACCCCGGCAGCCAGCTCGCCGTCGCTGTCGCGTTGACCAGCACTGCCGCTGCAAACGATGAACTGACGAATCTCGGTAAGGACCTCGCAATGCAGGTCGCCGCCGCCGATCCGAAGTACATCCGCCGCGAACAGGTGGATCCAGCGCACCTTGCCAAAGAAGCCGAAATTGCCCGCGATCGCGCACGCAATGAAGGCAAGCCTGAAAAAATCCTCGACAAGATCGTCGAAGGTCGGCTGACGAAGTTCTACGAAGAAGTCTGCCTGATCGAGCAGCCTTTCATCAAGGACAATTCGCTAACGGTTACCGAGCTGATCAAGCAAAAAGGCAAGGAAACGGGCGGTACGATCGACGTTGCTCAGTTTGTCCGCTTCAAGGTTGGGGAAACCCAGTCTGGCGAAGAACCGGCAGCGGAGTAACTCATATGCCAAGCTACCGGCGCATCGTCTTGAAGCTTTCGGGTGAAGTCATGGCGGGCCCGCTAGGCTTTGGTATTGACAATGATCGCGTGAACGCATTTGCCGAAGAGATTTCGGAAGTTCACAAAGCAGGCATTGAGATTGGTCTCGTGGTCGGTGGCGGTAATATCTTCAGGGGTATTAACGCCGCCGCCAAGTCTATGGACCGTGTCAGTGCCGACCACATGGGCATGCTCGCCACAGTCATCAACGGCTTGGCCCTCCAGGACGCTCTTGAGCGAGCAGGCTCTCCCACCCGCCTCATGACGGCCCTACAAATGCAAGCCGTCGCCGAACCCTACATCCGCCGTCGGGCCATGCGCCACCTCGAAAAAGGCCGCATCGTTCTGTTCGCCGCCGGCACCTCCAACCCGTTCTTCTCTACCGATTCCGGTGCTGCCCTTCGTGCTCTCGAGATTCATGCTCAGGTGCTCGCCAAAGCCACGAAGGTGGATGGCGTCTATGACAAGGACCCGATGAAGCACACCGACGCCGTGCGCTACTCGACGATCTCTTACACTGAAGTTCTGGCCAAGGGCTTGCGGATCCTCGATGCATCCGCTGTTGCCATGTGCCGCGACAATCACCTCCCGATTTCTGTTTTCAACTCGAACGTCCGGGGCAATATAATGCGAATGGCTCTCGGTGAGCCAATTGGCACTTTGATTCACGAACCAAAATGAGCGAAACATTCACAACCACCAAGCAGATTGAAGCCCATGCCAAAACCCGCATGGAAAAGGTTCTTGCCGATCTCGCGCACTCGATGACCACCGTGCGCACTGGTCGCGCCAACGCGAGCATGCTCGACAACGTCCGTGTCGACTACTACGGAACGCCGACGCCTGTGAATCAGGTGGGTAACATCAGCGTCCCGGAAGCGGGCCTGATTACGATTGCTCCCTGGGACGCAAGTGTGATCAACGCTATCGAAAAAGCAATCCGCACGGCGGAACTTGGCCTGAACCCCGCCAACGACGGCAAGTTGATCCGGATCCCCATTCCACCGCTGAACGAAGAGCGCCGCAAGGAGCTTGCCAAGAAGCTGCATGGCATGGCAGAAGACCACCGTGTAGCTCTTCGCAACGTCCGCCGCGACGCCAACGACCAAGCCAAGAAACTGCTCAAGGATAAGGCGATCAGCGAGGACGATGAAAAGCGCACGCTCGAAGAGATTCAGAAGATGACCGACTCGTTCATCAAGAAGCTCGATGAAGCTGCCAAGGCGAAAGAGAAAGACATCATGGATATTCGCTAGCAACAGCGAGCGTCAAAAAGTGTAGTGCAACCTGCCAAGCCGTGTGCCCGTGACGGGGCCAGCTTGGCCGGCTTCTTCTTTGTGGGCGAGTGTAGCGGGCAGGAGCGTGTCTTTCACGGCTTTTAATCGACATGCGAAAAGGTCTCCGATTCGAATTCCGTTTGGTTGACTTCTGGCTCTTGACGACGGGGATGTCTCAAATCTCGAAGTCAACATGCGACGCGATTCGACAAAAGTTCATCGTCTGCTCCTGGTTTCGCATCTCTGTCTTGTGACGTTGGTTTTGTTCAACACAAGATCTTCTTCGCTGCTTGCTGAGACAACTGTCTCTATTTCGCTTCATTATTGGATATGGCGTACGTTTTCATTTTGCTGCTCGCTTGCTGGACTGCTTCAGGCCAAAGCGTTCTTGTTGTTTCGCCCTCTGGGGACCGCCCCTCAGTCAGCGCGGAATGCCCGGAGTGTCCTGCGCTTCGCGAGGCTGATGGCTTTGCGCTTGAACCGTGGATCCGCATCCGTTTCGATGCTCCAGCAGATCCGAACTTGCTTAGTTCTCGGATCCAGGTGCGGTGGGGTGCCACCCGTCAAACCGATGGCTTCACAACCTATCCCTCCGGTTACCTGATGCCAATCAACCTGGTTGCCTGGGAGCCTTCTTCCAATACGCTCTATGCCAAGCCTGATGAGGCTCTCGATCACGACCGCGATTACACGATCCTCTATAACAACGAACCTATTTCGCGTTTTCACACACGCAACGTAACCCGCGCGATCCTCTCGCGCCGCCTCGGGCCCGCCGGGACTTTGCGCAGAACCGTTGCCAGCACAATTGATATCTCTGAAGTGCGCTCGATCACGGCACTCAATCAGACTGCCGCCTCGACCGCGTCCCCGCTCACTTCTAGCGCTTTTCCTGCTGAGCCTGGTTTCCTCGCGCAACTCGGCTTACGCCGCCTTGTCGCTCTCGACTTCGAATCCTCCCGCGGTGATCGTGTTGCCGTCCATGCCTGGCTGCCGAACTCTCCAAAGCCAGCAGGTGGCTGGCCCGTGAAACTGATTGGTCACGGACTCTTCGACAGTCGTTTCTCGGGGCCGACTTTGTTCGCCTCTGCGTTTATCGGCAACTCGGTAGTTATGGCCATTGACGCCGTGGGTCATGGCTACGGTCCAAACTCAGTTCTGCGATTTGAGCGCACTGATGGTGGCCGAGTTGACCTGCCGACACAGGGCCGTGGTCGCGATATCAACAACGATGGTCGAATTGAGCCGGCTGAGGGCTGCATCCTCATTGCTCCGGGCAACCCCGATTTCATCAATACCTGCCTTCGCGAAACCGCCTTGGACTACCAGAAGCTCGTCCGCGAGATTCAGAACAACATCGATCTGGATGGCGACCCTGTTCCAGATCTCGATTCCAATTCGGTTCAATACCTTGGTCAATCCCTTGGGGCCATGTATGGCACGATCCTTACCGCGATCGAGCCATCTGTCGATTCTGCCGTCCTGAATGTTGGTGGCGGTAGCACCACCGAAATCTCCCGCTCCAGCACCCTGATCAAAGGGCTCCTGGATCAATATCTAGCCGCGTTCTATCCCCAACTGGCCGGCGTCGGAGACCCATTGCTGGCCCGATTCGCACCATCACGGAATATCACTCCCAATCAGGCTGCTTACCTTGAAATGCTCGACCGCATCGCAATCATTGAAGCCCCCGCAGCACCGGCGTCGTTCGCGCCATTTCTCAAACAGGCCACCCTCTTTGGCAATCCCATCAAGCGCGTCTTGTTTCAATACGCCACTGGCGACCAGAGCATTCCGAACAATGCGAACGGCCAATTGATTCGCTCTGCCTTTGAATACGAACTCGTGAGCGTTTATCGTCACGACCTCGCCCGACGCGCAGTTCCGAATTTACCTGAAAATCCGCACGCCTACATGGCAGCCTTCGCCCAACTCGATCCATCTTCGCTGCTCATTGCTCTTGCTACGCTGACGCAGGCGAGCGACTTCCTGGCGAGTGGCCGCCGTGAGGTGCCTGATGTCAATGGCCTCGTCCGTCCCATCTTCCGTCAAAATTTATTTGAAACTCCAATACTGATACCCTGACAACCCATGCTCCTGCCAATCCTGTTACTCGCTCAAACGCAATACTACAGCGTGCCCAATCTGGATGCTCCCGAACTTGCCAAGCCGGGATCTTTCGAAGTTGGAGTCCGCACTCTCGAGATTACGAATCCCCAGCAGCCTGACGTGCTCAAGCCGAATTCGCCTTTAGCGGATCGAACCCTTAAGCTCGAAGTCTGGTATCCGGCCGAACTGAAAGCGGGGGAGCGCAGCCACACGGTGTACAACAATCCGATGGTGGGCCGGGCGCCACGTCCCGAGGTGCCGAACCGATTCGAATTTCCGGGCCGAGCCTTGCGTGATGCGGCGATCAAGAGTGGATCGAAGTTTCCCGTCGTTATCGTGAGCCACGGCTATCCCGGCTCGCGAACGTTCATGACCTGGGTTACTGAGAATATTGCTTCGAAGGGTTACATTGTCGCGGCGATCGACCATACCGATTCGGTTCACGGTGAAGTGCGCGGGTTTCAATCGACGCTCGTCAATCGTGTGCCAGACCAGCTCTTCACACTCAAGACGCTCTCTACCGACAAGAACCTCTTTCTCGCTTCGGTGGTTGACCCTGAACGTGGAGCGATCATCGGCTATTCGATGGGAGGCTATGGCGCGGTAGCGAGCGGTGGTGGTGCCTACAGTCCGGTCTCTGCCATGCTGAAGCAACTTCCTCTGCCCAACCTGCCGGTGCCTGAGAATCTCAAGGCGATCGTGGCAATCGCTCCGTGGGGCGCTCAACCGCCCGTCGAAGCCTGGACGAAAGAAAGCGCAAAGGGCCTGAAGCTCCCTTCACTTTTTATCGTTGGTACGCAGGATGACGTATCTGGTTATGAACAAGGCGTTAAGAAGCTCTACGATTGGTCCACATCCTCAAACCGCTGCCTGCTTACCTATCAGAATGCCCGTCACAATACCGGGGGCAACCCTGCACCTTCTGGTGTTACGCTCGACTTCGCTGGCATACAGTCTTTCGAGGAACCGGTTTGGCGTAAAGATCGAATCATCGCCATCAATCTGCACTTCATTACGGCTTTTCTGGATCAACACCTGAAGGCCGACTCAGCCAAGCAGGCATACTTCGTTCCTGGGGATAAGGGCGCTTTGAAGGGCTTTCAGCCTCGTTGGGCACTGGGCTTTGACGTTAGCTGCCAAACAGCCGGGCAATAGTATCGATCGCAGCGGAAGCTTCGGCCTGGTTGGGCTCTTCGCTCGGGTCATTGTAGCCCTGCATTTCTCCTCCACCAAGGGATTGCACCACGATGCCGTCGCGCCTTGAGAGAGCGACCACGCCCTTGTGGTAAACGGCATAACGTACTTCTGGTTGAGGAATTAGCCAGGCAATTTGCCCCCGCACGGGCACGATACTTTTGTCATCGAACAGTGTCTTCGCCCCGTAGCCCGTAGCATGGATGATCGTCTTCTGTGGCAGGGATGTAAGCTCTTGCGGTTGATGAAACTCTTTGGTCTCAAGCTTGCCGCCCTCTACAAAGAAGTCTGTCAGCAACTGATGCGAATACGAAGCAACGTTGAATGTCAGACTCGGTGCCTTGTAAGCCATTCGATTTCCGAAGCCATGACGACCTGGCGGCAACTCCTCGCTGCGTGGAGTGATATCCGCAATTCTGTCCATGTAGTGGCCGAAATCAAGGCCATCGTTACGTTCTGATTCGGGGGCGCTCGTCATGTCGGCCAGGCGGTAGCGGTCGACCCATTCAATGGGATTACCCGCTAGTCCCAGATAGTTCTCATAGGCGTGAAAGGAGGTCCTCGCCATCTTCTCCCAGAGTGCGGGGAAGCCCACATCGGTTTTGCTTTTGAGGGCCACGCGTGAGTCCGGCGTCCAGGAACCTGTAGCACGAGAGGACCGCACTGCCGGCGGCCTCTCCTTGGCATAAATCGTTACCTTCGCACCTGCACGCTGAGCCAGAATCGCACTCGTCAAACCAAGCGCACCGCAGCCGATGACTGCCAGTTCCTTTTCGCCACTACCCATGGCCTTCTCGACGGCGATCGCACTCGAGCCC
Organism: Acidobacteriota bacterium; assembly: GCA_016870995.1. Classification (GTDB taxonomy): domain Bacteria; phylum Acidobacteriota; class Terriglobia; order Bryobacterales; family Bryobacteraceae; genus Bryobacter. The sequence goes on along the minus strand of VFZU01000048.1, from coordinate 18,505 downwards.
CAAGACAAAGACCATCCACTGCCGCCATGGCCATAGTTGTGAACAACGGTCTTCTCGCCTACTTTTTCAACATCGAGACGAGGCCCCGCTGCCCGAAAGGGCCTTGAGCAAACTGTGATTCGAAACATCCGATCCATACGCGCGTGGATCGGATCGATTCGGGGAATGACTCCGTTTGGTACAGCGACGCTGCCAGCCCTGGACGCGCAGCCGCTCAGGCCAGCACCGGCAAGTGCCGCCATCCATTGCCGTCGATGTAGCTTAGAGTTTCGAATAGATGAAGGTAATGATACCAATCACGCTGGCGAGCAGGACGCTGTGTCCAAAAGTGAAGCGGAATAGCTTCGCCTGACCTTCTGTCGACATCTTTGTTGCTGCTGCAGCAACGGCGATCGTCTGCAAGGAGATCATCTTGCCCATGACACCGCCCGATGAATTTGATGCCGCCATCAGCACTGGATCGAGACCCAGTTTGCCTGCGGTCACCACCTGCAGGTTCCCGAAGAGCGCGTTGGCACTCGTGTCGCTTCCGGTGAGGAAAACGCCCAACCATCCCAGCATCGAGCTGAAGTACGGGAACAAGATCCCGGTACCGGCAAAGGCCATGCCCAAGGTTCCTGTGGCACCAGAGTAGTTCATCAGGAAGGCCATCCCGAGCACACTGCAAACCGTCAACGTCGGCATTCGCAATTGCAACAGGCTCTCGCCCACTACGGTCAAAAATTGCTTCGGCTTCACTCCCAGAACGATTGCGCTTAAGAAAGCTGCCACCATGCAGCTTGTGCCCGATGCGGCCAGGAAGTTGAAGTTGAAAATAGCAGCATAGGGTGTTGCCTTCGTCATGACGGGCGGCATCCGTTGCGCCAGATTGTGCAGGCCCGGCCATTCAATCTTGACCGCACTGGCGCCAAGCATCTTGGCAATCGGTTCATAGCCCCAGACCAGCACACAGCCGACCAGAAGCAGATATGGGCTCCAGGCATGCAGGACTTCGCCCAAAGGCAGATTCAAAGACGAACTCTTCTTAGCAATCAGATAAATCAACAAAGCAGCGATTGCGCTTAAGGAACTCAAGATGTCAACAAGTTGTGCGCCGAGAAAATTGGACACCGCGAACTGAACGCCAGCAAAGGCGCCGCCGCACAAAAGGGAAGGGAAGAGCACGCGTCGCATGACGGCGAAGCCTTCGGTGGCTGCAATTAGGTAAGCCGGCACAATCAGCGATACCGGTGCGCAAATCCTGCCCACCTGTCCGCTTAAGTCGGCTAGCGGCAAACCGGTGATACCGGCCAGTGTCACCACCGGAATCCCGATTGAGCCGAACGCTACCGGGGCGGTATTGGCTAACAGACAGATCGCCGAAGCTTCAAACGATCCAAACCCTACGCCGACCAGCATCGCGGCTGCCACGGCGACTGGCGTGCCGAAGCCTGCGGCACCCTCGATGAACGCTCCAAAGGCGAAGGCGATGAGCAACGCCTGCAGCGGCCGTTCGTTGGTGAGAGAAGCGATTGAATTCTTGATGACTTCAAACTTGCCCGTTACTAGAGTCAACCGGTAAAGTACGATCGCCCAGATAATGATCCACGTAATGGGAAACAGAGCAAAGCTCATGCCATAGGTAACACTGCCCAGCGCCATGCTGCCTGGCATTCCGTATCCAAGTAGTGCGACGCCGATTGCTGAGGTCAGGCCGGCAAGAGCCGCCATCCAGGCTGGCTTGCGTAAAGCACCCAACATCACCAGAAGCACGAAAATCGGAATCGCCGCAATTAGAGCGCTGCCCCACAACCCCAGGCCGCCCATCTCATAGGTCTGTTCCCAAGTACTGTTCATGTGTAGGACATTATTCCATCACACTAACGCTCCATCTGGCCAGAAAGATAAGTATAAAGTTCGATCCAGGCTTCTTCCGCTTCTGGAGAAAAGTCAGAACCCAGCCCCTTCTTGAGCGTCCACACCAGTGCTGAACCGACGATCGGATAGTGATCTACCTTGACGCCGTAGTCGGCATGGATCTTGCCGAGTTTGTCGAGTTCGTCACGGAGGCTCTTGACGTCATCCAGCCGTTCGACAACCCATTCAATCACCTGCATCAGCTTCATCGCCTGGGTTTCGATCGGTGCACGATGGAACATCTCACGCAGGCTGGGCTCAAGCTCGAAGAGGCGCTGGTAGAACAACTGACCCGCCTGATCCTTGATCGCTGCAACTTTGGCGTAACTCTGCCGGATGAGGTCTTTCTCTTGTTGGCTCAGATCCATTGGCTGCCTAACCAAAATACCAGTGCTCAGGCTAGTTGCGCCGATCCCTGATTTCTCGAATCGCTTTGGCGAGATCCGTTGGCTGATACACCGATAGCACTTTACCCTTCGGCCCTGCCTTGATGAACTTTTCGATCAGATCTGCCTCAATCGAAAACCATGGTGTCAAGGACACGTAATAGGCCACTGGTAGCTGACTGCGGAGTTCGCGAAGTAGCGGCGAAATCTTTTGTCCCCAACGCCAGGATGGCCCCAGGAACACCACGGCATCGCTCGGCTGCTTACGATCTACTTCCTGACGGATGAGCCTGCCGAGAAACTGCTCTTCGTCTGGACCCTTCAGCGTTTCATAGGAAACCGTACCCAGATTTAAGCCAAGCAACGCATCCGACAACCTCTCGTAATCCGCAGAGCCGAAATTCTCCGCTTCGAAGATCACACGTCGCCCATCGAAATCGAAGACCTTTACGTTGGCCGAAGCAAAACCACCGGTGTCGAGCAGACTTCGCAAGGATTGCATCAACACCGCCCGATCCCATGAGGAAAGCTTGGTCATGACGCGGCGTCTCATCATCGGGGCTGCGTGGAGCAGCAAGCTGACCTTGCCGCTACCGCCAGAAAGACCCTTCCAGCCTTCCATGCCGCTCTCGGCGACTTCTCCTGGGCCTGTTCGCAAGGGAACTCCCGTTGCTTTTGCTTCGACCTTCCAGTCTTTGCGGCATCCTCGTCCACTTGAATCCATCACCCAAAGGGAAACGTTGAACTTGCCTTCTCCAACTACCCATCCCCCACCAAGGTTCATCTCCACATTCCTCATTGACCAGAATTTCTCAGGCACTTTGCGCGGAAACGCTGCTTTGGAGTAGAAGTAGCTTGCCTTCGCGCCGACCATTTGAGGGATGACACGGATTGCCATCACCATCGGACGTTGTCGTCCCTGCGTCTCGAACTGCTTGACGGGCATGGCGATGTCGTATCCCGTCCAATGCTGAAAGCCAAAGGAGAGCCGGGCAGGGAAGGGGACGACCCGGCAGGAAAGGCGCATTTCAGGTTTGTCTTTGGCACCTTCAGCGGAATCGAAGAAGCGGGCCAACTCACGAGCTTGCGCGCTGTCGGGTGGCATAAGTAATTGCCCCCAAGCCAAACCAGCCCAGAAAATCGGCAGAATCCAGCGCCACATCCTGTCTTTAGGATCGCATTAGTCCTCGGAACGATGCTTTAAAGATTGCTGCAACTGCTTGATGTGCACTACGGGGGAAGTCCACTGGTATCGCCATGGACCCTTGGTACAGATTTGCAATGCTCCCTGCTTGGATAGCGCAATAGCGACTTTGCCGTTTCCATTCGCCTCTACCGGCCACATTAAGCCTCGCGTCACCGCATTGCAAGCAGGCCTTTGCTGACCGGAACCAGCCGCTTCTGCGGCAATTGCAATCGCAATCAGGAGGGCTTCGCTAAGCATGGTCTGGGATTAGACTATCAGCATTTCACCTGAATGCAAGCGTTGCCCGGTTCTATTCCGTACCCAAATAGGACAAAGTGCCTTCAAATCGTTTCAAGGTTGATGCAGGGATGACGATAACTCTACCCGTGGTTGCCCCAAAAACCGTTTTGGACTCCCAAGATGAGCAGTTGCTGGGAGCGCTGGTCGATTCCTATCAACGGTTGCTTGCGGCAACGGCAAATTGCAATTCTGGTTTGTGTCCTCAGAGTGCCGGAGATCTTGCAGCGAATCTCAGACTGCTTGAGCAATCGATTACCTTGCAATCGATGCCTGCAGACGTCCTTTGGGCTCAGGAGAATGCTGAGAGGCACCTTCACGCCTGGCATGACCGTACGCAGGACTACTTGCGTCAAAAGGCAGCGGAGATGAAAGATCTGATGGTGCTCGCGGCCAAAACGGCGGAATCGGTAGGAGAAAGGGATCAAAAGCATAATCGGAATCTGAAGGGCTTAACCGAGCGGCTCAAAGACATCGCCGAACTGGAAGACGTCACCCGATTGCGTGCCAGCCTGATGGCCAGTGTTGAGGAGATGTCGAAAACAGTGGAACAAATGACAAGAGAAACAGAGCAAACCAAGCGAGCGCTCGAAGTCGAATTGTCGAATTACCGCAGCCGTCTGGCACATACAGAACAAGCGGCAATGCTGGATCCGCTGACTGGCCTTGCCAATCGTCGTCGCCTTGAAGGGGACCTTGCTTTGCGGATTCGACGCGGCCAACCCTTTTGCTTGCTGTTGATCGATCTGAATGGCTTTAAGGCGATCAATGATACGCACGGTCATCTGGCCGGTTATCAGATCCTCAGGCAGTTTGCTTCAGAACTCAGTCAGGTCTGCCATCAATCGGATCTGGTGGGTAGATGGAGTGGAGATGAGTTTTTGGTTTTGCTCAATGGGATGAGGTCTCAAGGTGAGCTCATGGTGCAGCGGATCGAGCAATGGGTCTGGGGAACCTACCCGATCAAAGTGTAACCTGGCGTTGCTTCGATCAAGGTCGAAGTCAAGGCAGCGATTGGTATGGGTGTTTGGAACCAGGGGTTAAGTGCGGATCAACTTGTGCAACAAGCAGACCTGGCGATGTATCGACGAAAGGCTGAGCTTCGCTAGGGCTTCTTAAGCAGCCACACCTCGGCCAAACGCGACCTTGCCCGCCAGTTGAGGTGATCCTCGTCTTTAGGCACCTCAAAGGTGAGTACAAGCTGCCCATCGGCGAGGGCTTCCGCCGGCACTGAAAACTTGCGATCCCCAGCAACCGGTTTGCCATCGATGCTCAACAGATGGCGGCCTTGACCGCCTGTGCGCACGGTATAGGTTCCTTTTGGGTCGAGCCCTTCATAGCGCAATCGAGCTGGCCACATGGTGGTTTGCTCCGAAAGTCTCAGTCGGCTGCGGCCCTGATCGAGCCACCAGAAAAGCGGTTCGTCCCGCTCATCCATCTCCGTATGTGGTGATTTGAACTCATGGCCGATGTCATCGTAAAAGCTGCCCGGGCCAGGGTTTTCCCAAGTTGCGATTTCTCGAAGTCGGCCCTTGCTGGGGTTCTTGCTGAACTCATCTTCGAGCCAGAAGCGGTTGTTGATAGGGGCGTCGATGAAGTCAAGGATGGCACCGCGCTCGGCCCCACTGGCTTGATACTTCTCTACGCTGGTTTGCAGGCCAATCGATTGGAAGAGTGCCTCACAAAGAGCCACGACAGCTTCTCTGAGGCCATCTTTCAAAGGCCACTGCTTGAGAACCTTCGTCGCTTCGGCAATGGCCTCGGAGGGAGTGAGGTCCTCACGCAACAGGATCGCATTGGCTCGCTGCTCAAGTTTACGTTCATGGATGAGCCGCCGCCGCACGAAGGCGTCATACGTTGCGCGGAGCTGATTCATCTGCCAGCGCCAGTTCGTATTCAACTGGGGGAGTTTCAGGCTGAGTTGGTTCCAGGTGCGTAAGGTTGCCTCGACGCTGCCGTTGGCCACCAAATCTCCATTCCAGTTGCGCTCTAGCGCGAGAATGGCGTCAGCGATCTCTTCGGCTTGAATCGATGAGAAGTGAAACTTCGTATAGTCGATTGCAATAGAGCGCGGGTCGCGATTGGGGTTCCATCCCATCGCATTGAAAACTGCTTTGTTCAGGTCGTCGTGAACGCCATCGCTATATGTAATGAAACCAATGCTCGAATCGGCATAGCGATTGTGGATCGCTGCCATTTCAAAGGGACGGGGGTTGATCGCTTCCCGGCCGAGAGTCAAAGCGTAGGCTTGATCCCAGTGAGGAACTTGAAACTGGCAGATCTTGTTGTGAGTAATATCCGGGTATAGTCGAATCGGATAGTTGCGAGGGAGCCGTTCTCTCGTTCGGGCTAGCGGAGGGCTTGAGGGGCCGGCAACCAGCCCTCCGAGCCATTTGGGTTGCTTGTCGCTGATCCAGGCGTAAACGAAATCTTCTTTCGAGCGGTTAAATCCCTGGAGTGAAAGCCAGATCTTCGCGCTGGTTCTCCTGGATAAATCCTCAAGCAGCGGCATGACGAGTTCGGGTGGATTGTGGCCAGGGTCGCCACCGGGAACAAACACACCGTCGAGCACTGGCATATCGGCTACCATTGCTTCAAACTGCTGTAGGAACGGGGCTCGTTTCGAATTGTCATTCAGGTCGAATTCGGCAGGCAGCCACACCCAATACTCAATGTTGTACTTCTGGCAGATGCGGCTGATCTCGCGGTTCATGCGGCTGCGTTCGACCTTGAAGTGGGGACTCGGCCGCGCATCCATGAACGGGATGTTTTCGATGGCATTAACGCCTTGCAAGACGAGCTCACGAATGTATTGATCGTATTGTTCAACCGTCCAGGCGTCCCAGCTGTTGGCTGTCGAGCGATAGCCGAGTTGGTGGCCCCTTAACGGATAAGCTGGGGCGGAGCTCTGTTTGGTGGGGGTGACTTCAAACTGGTTCGGTGTCCAGGTTCCATACGTCAGAAGTGCACCAACGCCGTAGAGCAAACCGCGTTCCGACCGGGCCAAGATGCGGATGTTGTTTGCCGTCGCCTCCAGAGCATAGCCTTCCTTTGGCAGGGAGGCATCGGTGGCCAGCGTAATTGTGTGGCTTTGGTCTGTATTGAGCTTTGCACCGGTGCGACGTTGCAGTTCTTCTTTCAGCACGCTGGCGGCAATACTGCCCGCGGGAGCCTTCAGAATGGCTCTTGAAAAATCTTTGGCAGCCAGTGAGAAGCTGGCTGCCATGAGGATTGTGAGGATGTTTCGCATTCAGGCTTAGCTGGTACGAGGCCGGTAGCCAGGACGTGCACGGACGCGGAGTTTTTTGGCGGCGTCAGACTTGATCTCGACGGCAATCTTGCGGAAGCCATCGTTCGGGTTCGTCTGGGGATAATAAGTGATCGTGTAGCTGTTACCCAGATCTTCGCGAATCGACTCAAAGGCCTCAACCTGCTTTTGCCAGGTCTTGGCGAAGTAAGCCTTGCCGCCGGTGCGACCAGCGATGCGGCGGAAGACACCCGAAGAAATCGGATCTTTGTTCACTTCGGCTGTCGAGATCACGTAGATCGGGATGCCTTCGTCTTCGGCAACAGATCTGACGTCATCGGGGGCGACCATGGATCCGTTGTCGGGACCGTTTGAGAAGACGATGACGACCTTACGACCCGGAACCTTGGCGGCATCGCGGAGAGTGAGTAGGAGGCCGTTGTAGAGAGCAGAGTCGTCGCCCGCGACTGCCTTACGCAGGCCGGCGATGGCAAAGTTGCGATCACGGGTCAGATCTGCGGCACGGGTGAGATTGCGCGAGAACGTGTAAACGGCAACAGAATCGGCCTTGTCGAGGCCGCGCACGAAATCGGCGATTGCGTCCGAGGCATACACAAAGCTGCGGTACATGTAGTTCGACGTGTCGAACAGCACGAACACATTGGTGCCGACGAACGCGTCGGAGGACCCTTTGAGTTCGCCTTCTTTGGCTGCGTTGTCCGCGATGGCGAGCGGCTTGGTGGAGCCATCATCGAGAATCTGAACGGGCGGCCGGTTTCCTTCAGCGAATGTTGCGAGCTTTTGCACGATGCCATCCTCAAGCACCCGGAAATCGGTGTACTTGAGACCGTTCACGTACTTACCCTTGGAATCGGTGACGGTGAAGCTGAGGACGACCATGTCGACCTTAACTTTGAAAACCGCATCCTGGGCATAGAGAGTGAGGCCGAGAACGGCAGCGGCGAGGAGAAGAAGTGCGGCGAACTTACGCATGGATGATTAGTAGCTCCCTTGCTGGGTCTGTTTGGATGATTGTCGCATTTCCTGACCAACGAGGCGGAGGCTGCGGAGAAGTGCAGGCCAGTCTTCAAGGTGGGTTGCGAAAATCTTTTCTACGGCAAGTTTGGTCCACTGTGGGATTTGCACGTTGAGCTCTGCTGGCTTCATGCCGAGTTCGTCGGCGAGCGCAGCAAAGTAGATGTTTGAGGACTCCCAGCTTTCCGCGAGGATACGGCTTGAGTAGCCCATCAAGGTCGGGAAGGTGCGCAGGCTGAGCAATTGCGGTTGATAGGAATTTGCGAGTGTCGGCTTTGGCGTGCCGAAGGCTTGGGAGATGGCTGCGGCACTCAGTTCTTGAGGGAGTGCCTGGCGTAAGCGTTGGATTTCAGCGACGAGCGGTGAGCCCGTGTTGGCTTCGTTGGCCTGGATCATGTATGCAGCCATGTTGAACGCCTCTGACGGGGTGACCAGATCGAGGGCATCGGTAACCTTTCCGGCTTCGAGATACGCGTTAACAGCTTCGCTCCGAGCGGGAGGTGCGTAACGCATGAGGGCTGCGATTGCCTTGGTTCGCAGAGATGCGTCCAGAGCTGCCTCAGCCAGAATCGATTCGCCGGCCCGGTAATGCAGGCTGGTGAAGTGCAGCTGAGCAGGGGTGACTCGCCAATAGCGCGGTACCTTGGCAGAGACAATCATCTGCGGCACAAGGTCGCCCCAGATGAGGGCTTGCTCACGGGTGGGAATCAGAAAGTTCTGTTCGGCTTCGGCCAGAGCATAGGGCAAGCTCACGAGCGAACCCACCAGGCGACCTCCTGCTGAAGAGGGCCAGCCGGTGCCGAAGACTTCGGTTGTGCGCCACGTCTGATTGCTGCCCTGAACGCCGAGGAAATCATGGCTGCGAACGAAGTGGGGATTTGTGAACAGAATCTGAGCCCCCGGCGGAGCATAGTGGATATAAGCCATGCCGACGATCGTGTCACGCAAAAAGCTGGTGAGCTGGCCGCGGGCTTCCTTAAGCTTCACCGGGTCGGTGCCGGCCTTGTCGACAATGGCGCGAAAGTTGGTCTTGCGTTCGTTCTCGATGTGCTTGTCGACCCAGTAGCCGAAAGCCATCGCATTGCGCTCAGCGCCGCTGAGGGAGCTTCTTGGAGGTTGCTGATCCGTGATGCGACCGCTGAGGCGATTCACCAGCGCAACGTTGGTCTTGCCGCCGTTCGAGGGGGCTTCGAGATTGTCGTCGATGTCGAAGATGGTTTTCAGTGAAACGAGGCGCTGCGCGTCGAACACCTTTTGCATTTCGGCGATCAGCACGCGGTGCGTATCGTCCTCAACGCCTTTCGCGGCACCCGAGAGAAGGCCCAGCATGGCAATCTGCGGATCGGCCTTTTCGTCGGCGCCAGCGGACTTAAGAAGGTTGCGGATCGAAGCTCGTACTGCGTCAAACAGGTCTCTCGGGTTCTTTGCCAAAGGGATCTGGGTGAGTATGGGCTCAAAGGCAGCATCCAGCGGCACTGTCAAAAGGCGGTTGCGGTTGAGGATCTGAGTGATAGCCTCGAGCGCCTGGAAACAACCCACTGCATCGGCTCTGAATTGGATGTCACCGATGCCATTCAATGTGGTGGCTGCGGTGAGGAATTGCAGAATCGATTTCTCGCTCAGCTCAGGCATTTCTGCCAAGGCGGCATACTGCGCGCCGAGCAACTTCCAGTCCTTGATCATGCGATCTACCGTCGCGGAAGAGAGCGGCTCTTTGCGGCCACGATTGAGATCGCTCAAACTCAAGAACATTTTTAGGGGTTCGTTGTCGACAGCCTTGCGGGACAGAGCGAATAGAGCCTCAAGAAGATCGTCAGGATCCTTCCAACCTTGGGCCGACTTGGTGAGCTTGCCGTCGTACTTGCCGTGAGGATGGTTGATGAAGAGGTTCCTCCAGTTCTCCACGCCGCCGGGAATGTGCGGTTTCCCGTTCGGTTCCATCCGCAGCCTGGAGGTGAGCAACATCAGATCCGTCGATGCGCGGAAAACGGGCCGGGCTGGACCTGGCGAGGTGATCTTGCCGCGCAGGGCGAGGTAGAAACGGCGCAGGCGATTGGGTTCACTGAGGTAGTCGAGCGTGGGGCCCGAGATGCGTGACAAAGATTCGAAGTAAGCCGCAAGCCAGCCATCGTCCTTCGAAATCAACTTTTCGAGGAACGCCGGGCCGTTATCCGGGTTGGCTGCAAGCAGGTCGGTCCAGACGGCAGCCGAACGGGGATCGCCAGGTACCGCCACTTTGCCATTGCGTATCTGGAGCATGCCGCCGAAGAAGTCCAGAACATGCGAGAAGGCGCGAAGGCGTTGAACCGGCATGGCTTTCTTAAGATCTTCTGCGGTGGACGCATCAAGCTTCGAAAGGCCCAGGTAAAGGCGACACAGTTGCGGATCGGACATGAAGAACTCGATAAAGAGCTGTTCCGGTTTGTCCTTTTCCTTGGTCTCGTTCCAGTAAGTTGGCCCGTAAAGAACCGGAACTTTCGTCGGCTTGTAGTCATAGGCAAACGGCTTGCCGGTCTTGAGCGCTGTTTCAAGATCAGAGAGAGGGAAGCCGGAATCGATCGTGAGAAATGCGCGTGAGGCGTTTACGGTTTCAAGCACCAAGTCTCCTCCGCAAGCGCCACGCATTCGGTATCCCAGAACCTTAAGCAGTTCGCCGGTCTGGGTTGAATCGCATTGTTCGATCGTGATCGTCTGGTTTGTCGTGGCCAGCTTTTCGAGCTCTTTGGCTTGCGAAAGATAGCGATAAACCAGTTTCAGGTATTCCGTTTGGTCGAGACCTTCGTTGTTGCCAGCAGCCTGGTAGCCGTTGGTGACGACGTTGCGAGCCAGTGCCCCCAGAAGCTCATCTGGCGTGAGATCGGGAGAAAGCGCTGCCATGCGCGAGAAGCTTCGAATGGGGCCAGGGATCTCTATAAGCCCGGAGCTGGCCGCGGGTCGGGTTGTCGCGCTAAAGGAGAGATTGGTGCCTCCCGCAGCAAGGTACTTCGAAAGGTGGCCTTCGGCTGCCTGCTTGTTTCCTTCGAGTAAGGCAAGCACAATGAGCCTGCGAAGAGATTGGCGTTTCAGGTTGGCATCGCTGCTAGCAGCCAGCTTTTCGTAAGCGGCTGCTGCACCCGGATGGTGTCGCCGTTCAAGGAACTCCGCATAAGCGATGCCGCCATCTGCTTTGTATTCCTGTTCCGCGGCGCGGATGGAACCGGCAAGCTCTAGATCACGAGCCTTTCGCAGGTCAGCCTGAAGCGATGTCGCTGAGAGTAACGCGACAGTCAAGAAAAGCGTGCAATGAGTACGCACAACCACCTCCTTGCGATGAGTGATGACAATGTATCACTGTTTCAGCAACAATTTCTTAATCTCGGGTGCGGGCGATTGCCTCGGCCAGTGCGGCACGGTACAAGGCGGAATCTGCACCGAATGAAAGAATGTCGAAGCCAACCGATTTCCATTGCTCAAGCTGTTGAGGCGAGCCAGGTTGGATTGCGGAATACTTGCCATGCTTGCGGGCCGCCTCGACGACGGTTTTGAGTGCAGCATGGAAGTCGGGATGATCAAATTGACCGACGATCCCCATGTTGGCGGTGAGATCAAAATGCCCGATCCACAGGATGTCGACGCCTGGAGTTGCGGCAATCGCTTCGGCGTTGGCCAGCCCCTCCGGGGATTCGATCTGGCAAATGACGGTAGTGTTGCGGTTAGCGTATTCGAGGTACTCGGTAGGGGTGGGCGCAATGTAGTTATTGTGAGCGTGGCTGAGGCCGAGGCCACGGTGGCCCATGGGAGGATATTTCGCGGAGTCGACGATATAGGCAGCCTGCTCGGCTGTTTTGACATTGCCGACCATGATGCCCAGTGCTCCAGCGTCCAGAATGCGGGCGATGAAGTGATACTTTCCCTCAGGTACGCGCACGAACGGGGCAAAAGTGGTTCCGTGTGTCCAGGCGAGGAGATCGGAAATTGTCGCGACGTCATAGCCAGAGTGCTCCATGTCATATACGGCGAAGTCGACATCGGCGGATTCAAGAATTCGGGCAATTCCGCGAGAAGCGAACTCCCAGATCATATGTCCGACGGGTCGCTTTCCGGAGGCGAGCACTTGCTGAAGACGATTCGGTTTCATGAAGATTGAGACCACCTCTGCAGATTTCGTTTGAAGATCGGTTGATCTACAACTTGTTTGTTGACGATTCCGGTTGGCGTTTGCCCTCGCGAGAAAGCCAGCAAATTTCCACAGGCTTCGAGAGTGTTGTCGCGTGCCAGTTCTTCCGTCCAGGCCAGGCCATGAGGGGCGAGGATGACGTTAGGACAGTTTCGAATGGGAGCTGAGGACGGTAATGGTTCCACCTCAAAAACATCGAGGCCCGCGCCGTGGATCCAACCCTCATTTAAAGCTTCAACCAGATCAGATTCATTGATGATCGGGCCGCGAGCGGTATTGATCAGAATCGCCGTGGGCTTCATCAGACGCAAGATCTCCCGATTGACGATACCTTTGGTGGCCTGGCTTAAAGAACAATGCACACAGAGAAAGTCGGATTGGCGGGCGAGATCTTCGAGTGACACCAGCTCCACGTTGAGCTCTTGTGCATGCTCGTCAGAAGCGTATGGATCGTGGGCGATAAAGCGGCCAAAGCCGAGAGAGGAAGCAAGTCGAAACATTTCCGAGGCAATGTTTCCGAGGCCGATCGATCCTAGCGTGCGCCCTGCGATGTTTCTGCCGAGACCTGGCAAGGCTTCCCTCCAGCGAGAGGATTCAACGATCTTGTGCTGTTGAACCAGGTTGAGCGACGTTGCGAAGATTAGGCCGATCGCCGCTTCGGCTACCGGTCGGCGCACGGCATTCGGCGTGATCGTCAGCACGATATTGCTGTGGGAGAGCGCTGTTGTATCAATGCGATCATAGCCCACCCCCCAGCGAGCCACAATCGAAAGCCGCCGGACATCGCGTAAGTTGTCTGCAGTGAGCCGAGTCGCGAGGGCAAGGATGCCGTCGTATTGATCGAGTTGCTCTGGAGTGGGCGTGTCGTTTGACGTTGGGGGCATCAGTTCCACTTCAAGGTATGGTTGATTGCCGAGGATCTGTTGGAGGGGCCCTTCGTAGTGGCCCTTTGCATCTTGCGCGAAGTCGTGAGACACGCCGATGCGGAACTTTCCGCGATTTTGCATAGGCGTGTTTGAAGATATCGAAGGGGCGGGGGGCGTGGCAAGTGGGGCTTGAGCAGAAGTTTGCCTGATGTCGATCAGGCCTGACTTTCAAAGCACTCTTCTACAGGAATGCCCAGGGAGCGGATCCAGTCACGCAGTGCCCGGATATCTGGTTTGGCCTCGGCGAGCGTTTCGAGGAAATCGATGGATGGCGGACGGTGTCTGAGCAGGGCGGGGAAATGCGCAGCCGAGACGCTCCAGATCCAGGCGACATCCCCTCCCAAGCTCTCGCCACTACAGTCATACAGTTCGAGCTCAAGATCTCCAGCATCGGTGATGCGCAACCAGGCAGCGGTTTGAGGCCAGCGCTGGGGTAGCTTGAGCTCCGTCATTTAGTGGAAGAAAGTGCGACGCGCGTAGCCACTGATATCTTTTGCAGGGTTGAGTTCTGAGGCCCAGCTTTCCTGATTCATCTTCCCTTCGAATTGTTCAATCGCCTGCTCGTAGGAATTCGATAATTGCTGCTTGAGCTCGACGGGCGCAAAGGAGTATTGAATGCTGTTTCGAGCAAGCTGCTTCAGCTCGTCCCAATTCAGCCGGAACAATTGGACGGCGTGCATGTAATCGTCTGTCATATTGGAATCCCAGCTGCCGCGGTCGTCAGTGTTGAGGCAAACCGGTATCCCGAAGCGGAGGTATTCCGGGAAAGGATGTTTTGAAAGGTCGGGAGTGTAATCAAGAACTCGATTCGAGACAAGATTGATCTCGACAAGGTTCTTTCCGTTGCGAAGTAGCAACATGGTTTCAGGGTCGTCGATCAAGTTAACGCCATGGCCGATGCGGTTGGCCCCAAGAAGCAGAGTGTTGCGGACTTCGGGTCCGGGAGAGTCTTTTTCTCCCGCGTGAATGCTCATCGGGAGAGGGCCGAATCGGCGTCGCGCCTCGCGAAACGCAGTCAGCATGCGGAGAGCATGCCCTTTGTCGTTGTCTTCGCGGCCGGCTGCGTTGATACCGACAAAGAGATCTCGATGCTTGGTGGCGAATTCGTAAAGGTTAAGAATTTGCTGATCGATGTCAGCCCGAAAGCGGATCACGGTGAGTTGAAACTTGTAGTGGATCGGAAGGGCTGTGACGTCTGGCTGATTCAGGCGGGTTTGTACGATCGCGATCGTTTCGTTGGGCGTGTACTGGGTACCGTCTGGCTTTTCAGCCAGAAATGGGTTCCATTGGGCTTCGATATAGCGAACTCCTTCCGCGGAGAACCGCTTCAGGTTGAGAGCGAAGAGTTCTGCAAACAGGTGCGGATTGCGAGAGAGTGGCGTGAGGCGCAGGACGATCTCTTCAAAGAATTCATTGCGGTTCTCGCCAGCTTCGTCAAGAATGTGTGCCGAGAGCCAGGCTTCGCGCTGAGCTTGCGTTAGCTGATCGATGGGCGTAAAATCCAGCTTACGACAGTCTGACAACTTGGCATGCTGTGCCTGGTGGAGATTCTGATAAAGCAGGAATGGCCCGTTCTCATTGTCCGGGCATTGGTGGACGCTTGTCCGCGTGTGGTAGCGGTAGCCAAGAGTAGCGAGCCTGGGAACAGCAGCCAGGACATCGGTGGCATAAAAGCTCAGACTGGCATGGTGGTGCAGATCACCACCTTTGGGCATTGCCTGGAGGAATGAGTAAAGCTGAGCCGGAGTGGCTTGTTGGCGAATCATCTCCCAGCGGGCGGAGAAGTCCTGGGCTTGAATGGTTAAGGTAAGCAGTAAGAGAGCAATGGGCACTCCATTATGGTTTCACAGGATCAGGACTGCGTGAGCGGGTGAGTTGCAGGAAGCCAGCGCTCCAGAGCCGCGCAGAGGGCTTCGACGCCCACAGGCTTGCTCAGATAGTCGTTCATGCCAGCCACCAGACATTTGTCGCGGTCTTCATTGGTGGCGGCGGCAGTGAGAGCAATGATCGAGAGACGCCGGAAGACTCCTCCCAGGCTGCGAATCTGCCGTGACGCCTGGAAGCCGTCCATTTCTGGCATTTGGCAATCCATGAGGACAAGATCGTAGGGAAGTTGGCCGACCATCTGAACTGCCTCAAAGCCATTTGCGGCGAGATCGACGCGGCATCCGAGTTTCTCGAGCAGTCTCGTTCCGACCTTTTGGTTGACGAGATTGTCTTCGACTAGAAGAATGCGTGTGCCTTCGAATCGTGGTGGGCCGATGGCGTGCTGCGCGGTGCCTGCTCTTCGACTGTTGTCGCTCCAGCCAAGGATGTTCTCGGTGATGTGTCGGCGAGTGAGCGGGTTCGTGATCTGAGCCGCCTGGATCGTGACCGACTTCGTTGAATTGGGAGGATAGCTTCGAGCGAACTCCTGGTGGATTTGGTTGAAGGCGAGCAGCGCTGCTCCCTCGCCTTCAAATACTAGGTGCGGGACTTCAGGCGGGGCTGGGATTGGCGTCGCGTTGAAGTTGAGGCGAACTTCAAACCAGAACGTGCTGCCTTTACCCAAGCTGCTTTCGACACCGCAATCGCCGCCCATGAGTTCGGCCAGTTTGCAAACAATGGCCAGGCCGAGACCCGTTCAACCGAATTTTCGCGTTGTGGAGGAATCGGCCTGTGTGAATCGCTCGAAGAGACTGTCGATTTTATCTGCGGAAATACCGTGTCCGGTATCCTCTACTTCGACCCGAATGCGGTTTGAGGTAACGGCTAAGACGCGGAGTAATACGAAGCCTTCAGCTGTGAACTTTATGGCATTGCTGACGAAGTTGAGCGCCATCTGGCGCAGGCGGCCAGGATCTCCCTGGACTGTTCGAGTCGTCGCAGGATCAAACCAATACAACAGCCGGACGCCCCGCTCGACGGCCTTGGCTTGCATTAATTCGACAACGTCCTCAAAGGTGCGTTCGAGATCGAATTCAATGTACTCCAGATCCACTTTGCCGGCTTCGATCTTAGAGAAGTCGAGAATATCGTTGATGATTTCGAGGAGTGCTTCTCCCGAGCGCATCACGGTTTCGCTCATCTCTCGTTGATCCTCGGTCCTGTGGGTGTCAAGCCGGAAGCGGGACATCCCAATAATGGCGTTCATCGGAGTGCGGATTTCGTGGCTCATGACGGCCAGGAACTGGCTCTTGGCCTGCGATGCTTCTTCTGCTCGTTGTTTGGCGAATTCCAGTTCAATGCGGGCAGCTTCAAGCGTGTCGACATAGCGCTGGATTGCCTGTTCGGAATTGCGGCGATCCGAGATGTCTCGGAAAAGGATCAGGTAGTCTCCAATCTGGGTACGAGAAACACGAGCTTCGAACCAACGGGATTCGTGGTCGAAGTCCACGACTTGAACCTTGCCCTCCGACTCCATGGACTCGATGGCGTCCAGGAGTCTTGCCCAAAGATCCGCAGGTAAGTATTTGCGAAGCGGCTCACCCTTGGCTGCCGTGAAGTCGAAAGGAAGTTTCTGATTTTCAGCCTGGTGATAGTCGATGAGATATCCTTCTTCGTCGATCTGTATCAGGGAATCCGGAAGCGCCGCCAATAGGGCTCGATTCCGGGATTCGCTACGACGGATGAGTTCCTCCGGCCTGCGGCGTTCTGTGATTTCCTGAAAGCTCCCGACGAGTCGATGGCACATGCCATCCTTGAACTCCGAGCGACCGAAGGAACGCACCCAAATCTCATTGTCTTTTGCAGTGACCAGCGGGAGTTCAATGTCCCAGGGCTGGCCGGTTTCAATGGAGCGCTCCACCAGACTGGAAATCGTTTCTCTGGCACCAGGGGGATGAAACTGGATCGCTTCTTCTCGGGTTGGCTTGTATCGAATGGGTGTCTGATGGATCCGGCAGACCTTGTCGCTCCAAATCGGTGCGCCCGCTTTCAGATCGAGTTCCCAGGCACCGACCCGGGCCATCGAGGTGGCGTCCTGCAGTAGTCTTTCCCTATCCCTCAGGCGAAGCTCGTTTTGTTTTCGAGCTGTGATGTCGAGTTTGATCGCCATGAAATGCGTAAGGTGTCGCGCGTCATCATGAACCGGTTGTACTTCAATTTCAAGCCAGTATCTGCTGCCGTCGCGGTGATAGTTAACAATCTCGACCTTAAATCCAATCCCTCTTCTCAGGCAATCACCCATATACTGAACGGTGGCGGGATCTGTCTCAGGACCTTGCAGAAATGAACCCGGTTTGCGGCCCTTGACCTCTTCGATTGTGAATCCAGTGACACGCGTGAAGCCCTCGTTCACCCACTCGATGCAGCCCCGAGCGTCGGCGAGAATGATGGAATTATTCGTACGCTTGGCCATCAACGCGAGAAGCTGAAGCTCGGAATGAAGGCGACGGCGTTCGGTTGTGTCCATGGCTGTGGCGTAAACCATGCCAGTTTCTTGATCTGCGGCGGGAGCCGACCATTCCAGCCAAGGGTAGGTGCCATCCGCGCTCAGGTGGCGATTCTCAAAGCCGTGAACGCCTTTGCCCTTGAGGATATCCGCGAAGGCGAGATTGGTGCGATCCAGATCTTCTGGATGGAGATACTCTGTGAAGGGAGTTTGAGACAGCTCGCTAACGGAACGGCCGAGAAGATTGGCCAAAGTTGGGTTTGCGTAGCGGAAATTGCTCTCAGGGTCGCAAACGACGTGCACAGCAGAGGAGTGGTTCAGGTACGAGTCACGTTCCCGCTCAATCCGTTCACGTGCCTTGAGCTTGCGATAACCAACAATGATTCCGGCGCTGATAGCCGCAAACGGCTCAAGCTAGCGTGCGATTTCGCCGGTGTATCCGCCCGGGCGATTCGCCATTCCAAGCAGGCCCACCATTTCGTTGCATAACTTAATTGGCAGACCCAGGAAATGGTTCAGCGGCGGATGTCCAGGCGGCGTTCTGTTCGCTTCAGGATGCCGTGAGGCGTCGTTTGCAATCACGGTGGACTGCGTCTTGATTGCGGCTCCGAACAAGGTGTTCAAATTACGGAATTCAAGGCCACTGGCCTTGTATTTCTCGAACAGGGCCCTGGTTTCGTCGTTCCACGCGATGTTTGAAATAGCGAAAGTTCGAAGAAAAGGATTGCCGTCCCCATCTTGGTGCATCTCGCCCACGAAGCCGTATTCACTCTGGGTTACTTCTAGCATGAGCGAGAGGAAGGCTTCAAAGCAGGTTTGTGGCGAAGCACCAGTAAAGAATAGAGATTGAACGTGTGTAATGCCTTCAAGAAGTTGAAGTTGTGTATGTCAAGTTCTGCAATTACGAATTTGGCCAATGCTGCCTTTCTGGGCTTTTAGGGGAGGAGTGCAGAGGAGGGGATGTGCCCCTCCTTTGCATCCAGTAATGTAGAGTCCCACCGCCG
>VFZU01000047.1 GCA_016870995.1 Acidobacteriota bacterium | reverse complement strand
ACTGGGTCGAGGCAATCCGGTATCTCAATATGACGCAACTCTCAGACCACAGAAAGGAGCAGTTGAGAAAACTCGAACAAGCCGCCTGACGGCGGTGGGACTCTACATTACTGGATGCAAAGGAGGGGCACATCCCCTCCTCTGCACTCCTCCCCTAAAAGCCCAGAAAGGCAGCATTGGCCAAATTCGTAATTGCAGAACTTGACATACACAACTTTTTCCACAGCCCCAAAAAAGGAACCAAAGCGGGAGATATGTTTCATATCGGGAATTTTCGTTCCGAAGTGAAACCATCTTTCCGGAATGGGTTTTCAAGGGCGCGTTTTATCCGTTGACAATTTGAATTATCGAACATTCTTAGGTCTTCTAAGTGCCTGAAAACAAAAGAATTTTACCTTAGGATTGTTAAGAGGAAACGCTTAGTTTTTTCACCAGCCAAACCCCTAAGAAGATCACCAGCATCGCCCCTAGCTCGCGTAAACCGAATGCTTCGCGGTAAAACAGCCAGCCGAGGGTGACGGCAACGATCGGGTTGACGTATGTGTAAATTGAGACGATTGCGAGGGGGAGATTCTGGAGTGCGTAGAGGTATGCACTGTAGGCGAGGATCGAACCGAAGAGTGCCAGGTAGACGACTGCGCCGAGCACTCGCGGGCTCAGCGTGACCTGCCATTCTCCTTGAATCAGGCAGAGGAGCCCTACGACTACCCCTACGGCGAATTGCTGGATGGCACCAACGAGGATTGGGTTGGTTCGCTCGGGTCTGCGCTTTTGGAGAATCGAGCCAAGCGACCAGGTGAAGCAACTGAGCTGAAGAATCAGGAAGCCTTTGACGGTATTGCCGTCGAAACCGGCCGAGAGCGCATCCGGGCCAACCAGCCAGGCGGCACCGGCGAGGCCGACAAGCATTCCGAGGAAGGCGCGGGGGTTGATGCGGTCACCGCCGGGCACAGCCATTTCCGTGCCGACCATCCAGAATGGGCCGATGGTAATGAAGAGGGCCGCGAGTCCACTGGGGATATAAGTTTCGGCAAGGGAGAGGCAATAGTTGCCACAGCCAAGGGTGATCAACCCGGTGAGCACCGGCCACCAGAGAGCCGGGCCCTTCGGCATCGGCCAGCCGCGCCAGAATGCAAATGCGAGGATCAACGCGCCAGACAGCAGAAAGCGGCTGGCTACCAGGATCAGTGGCGGCAAGCCTTCAAGAGCGACACGGATGCCGAGATAAGTGGTGCCCCAGAAGAAACAAACTGCGGCGAGACTCCACCATGCGGCGGACGAATGCGAATCGCGAGACAAGTCATCAGGGTAGCAAGTACAATCGAAGCTTGATCATCACGGTAACGCTCAACCCGGCAGTGGACCAGAACATCTCAGCGGACCAACTGGTGTTCGAAGACCGCGCATACATTCTCGACAGCTTCGAGAGTGCGGGTGGGCGTGGCATCAACGCGTCGCGCGTGATCCATTCGTTTGGCGGCAAGACGCTGGCTGTGGCGTTCTCCGGGGGCGAAAGCGGGCCTCAGTTTGATCAACTGTTGCGAAGCTACGGGTTTCAAAGCGAGTTCGTGCCGATGAAAAATGCCATCCGGCGCAATCTCTCGATTACCGACAAGCATGGCTTGAGCGTAAAGCTGAACGAGCGCGGGCCGCGGTTAGAGCCAGCGGAAGTAGCGGCGGTGGAACAGGCGATCGTAAAGCGGCTGCCCAAGGCCAAGTGGCTGATGCTGTGTGGCAGTGTGCCGCCGGGGATTCCAGATCAGTTTTACTCGAATTTGATCGCAGCGGCCAAGCAGCATGGAGTGTCGACCTTGCTTGATACCGACAGCGATCCGCTGACGTTGAGCATCGAGGCAGGACCAACGGTGGTGACACCGAATCAGCCCGAGGCAGAGCGGCTGCTGGGCCGGGCATTGTTGACACGCAGTCATTTTGTCGAGGCCGCGCAGCGAATCCGCGATATGGGAGCTGAGACGGTGGTGTTGTCGCTTGGGTCTCGCGGCGCTGTGGGATGCACAGCAAATCGTGTCTTTGAAGCCGTGCCTCCGAGAGTGGATGCAGTGTGCCCGATTGGTGCGGGCGATGCAATGGCGGCAGCGTTTACCTGGGCAATGTCGAAGGGTAAGGCTTTCTATGACGCTCTGCGCTGGGGCGTGGCCGCAGGCACGGCCTCGGCGATGCTCCCCGGGATCAGCTTTGCCAACCTCGAGCAGACCAAGGAAATGTATAAGCGCGTCACCGTCAAGCCTGTTGTCTAGGCAGCTGCGGGCTTTGGGTTGGGGCGGCGCATCAAAACCGACCAGATCAACTCGCTCGACCAGCCGTTGCGGTTGAAGTGAAACCCAAGACAATCCTTAGAGAGTCGATTGCCAGCCAGACCCTTTGGTCTAGAGACCAAGCGCTTTCTTGCCGGCGGCAAGTACTTCGAGAATCTTGTCCACGTCATAGACAGCTCCGGCCCAGGTGCCACCGCTGACGTCCTGCAGTGCAGCCCAGAGGCGGCTGTCGGCGGGGAGTTGCGGATCGGCAGCAAGATCGGCAGGTTCTGGACGGCTTGCCAGAAGAGCGTTGCCACCTTCGATGCCGCCGTCTTCAGTGATCAGGTTCACCTCGCCCGTCAGGTCGTTGCGGTTGATGATGATCTCGATCCAATCGCCGTCGATGACTTTGCCGATCGGACCGCCTGAAAGGGCTTCCGGCGTCACGTGCCCGATACAGGCACCTGTTGAAACTCCGCTGAAGCGGGCATCGGTGATCACAGCTACGTGCTTGCCAAATTCGAGAAACTTGAGAGCGCTGGTGAGCTGATAGGTTTCTTCCATACCGCTGCCGAGAGGGCCGCGACAGTTGAGAACCAGGATGTCGCCAGCCTGGATGCGGTCTTCACCGCGAGACTTGATAGCGCGGATCGCGTCCCGTTCAGAATGGAAGACACGGGCACGGCCACGCTTGCGATAGACGTTGTCGGCATCGACGACGCTGGGGTTGATCGAGGTGCTCTTGATGACCGCGCCGCCGGGGGCGAGGTTGCCGTGCGGGAAGCACACAGTCGCTGTAAGACCGCGGCTGCGGGCGGAATCGGGAGTCATGAGAACATCCGCCGGGTCGACGCCGTCGCGCTCGCGCAGCAGCTTGCGCAGATGATGCCGCCGCTCAGATTGTTCCCACCAATCGAGACAATCCCCGAGCGTTTGGCCGCTCACCGTGAGCGCTTTCAGATTGAGCACGCCTGCGGCCTTGAGATACAGCATCACTTCAGGCACACCGCCAGCGAGAAAGACCTGAACTGTAGGGTGGTTGCGCGGACCGTTGGGCAGAGCGTCCACGAGGCGCGGGATCTGGCGATGGATGCTGGTCCAGTCAGCAGGGGTGGGGCGCTTAAGACCGGCGTGGAAGGCAACCGCGGCCAAGTGCATGATCACATTGGTGGAGCCGCCGAAGGCCGCAAAGACAGCCATGGCGTTATCGAGCGCGGCGGGTGTAAGGATGTCTCTGGTGGTGAGGCCTTCTTTGGATTGGTGTAAAAGCGCGCGGGCCGATCGGCGAGCCATATCAAGCCAGATGGGCGCTCCAGACGGGGCTAAGGCCGAGTGAGGGAGCGACATGCCCAAGGCTTCACCAATCACTTGCGAAGTCGCAGCGGTACCGAGAAATTGGCAGCCACCGCCGGGCGAGGCACAGGCGCGGCAACCCATGTCGGCAGCATGTTCGAGCGTGATGTCACCGTGAGCATAGCGGGCACCGATGGTTTGCACTTTGCCAGTGTCTTCGCCATCCTCGGTGGCCAGCGTGACGCCACCCGGTACAAGCACGGTGGGCAAAGTATGAGTGCTGGCGAGGGCCATCATCATTGAAGGAAGCCCCTTGTCGCAAGTGGCAACGCCCAGCACACCCTGGCGCGTGGGCAGGCTACGAATCAGACGGCGGAAGACCTGCGAGGAATCGTTGCGATAAGGCAGGCTGTCGAACATGCCCGTTGTGCCTTGGGTGCGGCCATCGCAGGGGTCTGTGACAAAACCTGCGAAGGGGATGGCGCGATGCCGGGCGAACTCCTCGGCGGCGGCAGTCATCAGTAGATTCACTTCCCAGTGGCCGGTGTGATAGCCGAGCGCGATCGGTTTACCGTCGTTCGCTCGAATGCCGCCGTGGGTCGAGAGCAGCAGCATCTCTTTACCGCCCAGGAGGCGCGGGTCCAGCCCCATGCCAACGTTGAGCGTCCAGCCAAACAGGTCGCCCGAGGGCCTTTCGATCAGCATTTCGGGAGTGATCGGCAGTGAGCCCTCAGGGCCCTTGGCTTTGGAGACGACCTCCAGCAGCGAGCGGTCGCCCGAATCGAGCAGCGATAGCAGATTGGATGAATCAGACATAAAACGTCATCGTATCGCGACCCCATGAAACCTGATACGATTTCCGCGATGTCCCTGACTCGAAGAACCTTCGCCACTAGCCTTTCGGCCGCTGCCTATTCGCGCATTCTTGGTGCCAACGATCGCCTGCAGGTTGGCTTTGTGGGCTATGGCCTGATTGGCGCTCAGCACGTTTACGACTTCAAGAACCAGCGCGATGTAGACCTTGCGGCCATGAGCGACATCTATCAGCCGCGCATGGAAGAAGGCATCCGCGCTTGTGGCGGCAAGGCGAAGGGCTACAAGGATTTTCGAAAGCTGCTCGACGACAAGGACATCCAGGCGGTAGTGGTTTCAACGCCAGACCACTGGCACGCCATGATGACGATCATGGCCTGCGCTGCCGGAAAAGATGTGTACGTCGAAAAGCCGATGACGCTCTTCGTCCGCGAGGGCCGCTGGATGATCAATGCGGCGCGCAAGTACAAGCGTGTGGTGCAGGTGGGCACCCAGCAGCGCAGCGGCAAACACTATCAGCAAGCCAAGCAATTGATCGCCGATGGAACGATTGGCAAAGTACACAGCGTCAGAATGGCTTCGTTTCGCAATGTGATGCCGGGCTTTGGCCGGCCGACGGCAGATCAGGTACCAACCGAGCTCGACTATGACATGTGGCTCGGGCCAGCGCCAAAACGGCCTTACAGCCCACACCGGGCTCTTTATCACTTCCGTTGGTTCTGGGATTACTCCGGCGGACAGATGACCAATCTGGGTGCGCATCAAATCGACATCCTGCAGTGGTACTTGGGGCACAAAGGACCCCAGGCGGTTTATAGCAATGGTGGCCGCTTCGTGCTGGAGGATGACGGCGAGACGCCGGACACGCAGGATGCTGCGTTCACCTATCCCGGTATGACGTCGATCTGGAGCCACCGCGAAGGCGGGCAAGGTTCTGGGGCAGGCTCGGGGCTTGAGTTCTATGGCACCAAAGGGAGCCTCAAAATTGATCGCGGCAACTTCACCATCAAGGGTGATGTGAAGCGACCGCCGGAGAATTCGATTCCCACCTTCCAGGGTCATCCGACAGGAGGTGCGCAGCGCGTTGCAGTGAAGCTCGAGAAGTACGTCGAGAACCGCACCGAGAAGGGCTCAAGCCCAGAGCAGTTCGACCTCCACGTGCGCAACTTCCTTGATTGCATCAAATCGCGCCAGCGTACAGTGGCCGATGTGGAAGACGGGCATCAAACGGCAGTGGCCTGCCATCTTGCCAACCTGTCATTAAGGCTGGGACGCGCACTCAAGTGGGATGCCGTCAAAGAGGAAATCGTGGGGGATCGCGAGGCCAATGCCATGCTCGAACGGCCTTACCGCGAGCCATGGGCCAAGATGCTCAAGAGCCTGAACCTCTAGCTGCAAACTGGACAAGCAGATCCGATAGGCTGCTTGTAGCAATGCATATCAGGGTTTTCTTACTAGTCTTCTGTCTTGTTTCCACTCTCATGGCACAGACAGGCAGCGGGACTATTCAAGGTACCGTTCGCGACGCCTCCTCGGCGATTATTCCAGGGGCCAAGGTCAGCATCGAGCAAACCACCACCAACCGGATGTTTCAGACGGAGAGCACGGCGTCTGGCACTTACATTTTCCTTTCGATCGTGCCAGGCACGTATCGCGTCACAGTCGATTCGCCGGGCATGCAGGCCTGGAAGGGCAGTGTCTTTCTACAGACTGGGCAGACCGCAGTTGTAGACGTGACGATGGCGATCTCGGGCACAGCGACCGAGGTGAGCGTCTCCGCGGAGATCACACCACTGCTCACCACAACGCAGGCCACCATCGCCAATGTGGTGGAGCGCGAGCGCATCGATCAACTGCCGCTGAATGGACGCCTCTTTACCAACCTGATTGCGCAGACAACGCCGGGTGTCGAAGGAGACCGCGTAAACGGTATGCGCGCGACCTCCATGGAATTCGTGCAAGACGGAGCCACCCTCAACCAGCGCAATGTCGGCGGCCAGCCAGCGCGCCCGCCAGGGCTCGATACCATCAATGAATTTCGCGTGGAGACCAGTGTGTCTTCAGCGAAGTACAACCGGCCGAGCTCAACCATCGTTTCTACGAGAAGCGGCAGCAACGAATGGCATGGTTCTTTGTTTCACACGCTGCGCAACAACGGCATTGGAGTCGCAAGGCGGCGGCAGGATTTCTTTTCGAAACCGCCTCAGCTGATCCGCAATGAGTATGGCGTCTCGCTCGGTGGCCCGGTGATCCTGCCGAAGCTTTACAACGGCCGCAACCGGACCTTCTTCTTCGCGGCCTATGAAGAATTTCGCCTTCGAGCCGCCACCAATTTTGGGTCGACAGTTCCTACCGAGGCGATGCGCAACGGTGACTTTTCCGGGCTCATTGACGGAATCAACCGGCAGCTTGTGCTCTATGATCCGCAGTCAACCGGAGCGGCTCTGGGATATGTGCGGCAGCCATTCGCCGGCAACCGGATCCCACTCGATCGCCGCAGCCCGATCGCATCATTCCTCTACGGCATGACTCCGCTGCCGACACTGCCAGAACGGAACCCATTGTTGACTTCCAAATGGTTTGGCCCTAGCCCCAATAAGCAGGATCATGACACGCTCACGATTCGGGTCGACCACCAGGTTTCTACCAAGGATCAAATCTTCGGGCGGTATACCAAGAGCAATCGAACCCTGGTGCAACGCCGGTCTTTCAACAACAATGCGCCGATCCCGACAGGGAATCTCGCCAACTATGAACTCTTGCCGATCTACAGCCAAAATGGAGTGTTTTCCTGGACGCGCATCTGGTCTCCGTCGCTGTTCATGGAAACGATTGTGACCGGCTTGAATAATGACGACAACTACAATACGCAGGCACCCGGTCTCGATACGGATTGGGCCACGCAACTGAAGCTGCCGAACCCATTTCGCGCCAACGGGCTGCCTGATTTTGTCGGCACGGGCTTCGACATGATCTACCAGGGGCCACGCCCACGCAAGGATGTCACGCGGCTGATCACCGTCGAACAGAACTACTCGAAAATCGCCGGTAAGCACCAGCTCGAATTTGGCTGGCGCATTCGCAACGAGAACCTCAATGTTCTACCCGACCAGGAGCAAAACCAGGGGCAGATCAATTTCTCGAGTCTGGCAACCGCCCTCTATGACACGGCATCCGTTGGGAATGCAGTCAACGCGGTGCCTCGAACGGGACACGATTCCGCAAACCTGTTTCTGGGTGTTGCGCAGACTTACACGGCAACGTTCAACCGCGGCTGGTATTACATTCGCGGGGCTGAGAATTCCGCGTATCTGCAGGACAACTGGAAGGTGAGTCCGAACCTGACCGTCAACCTTGGGCTGCGCTACGAGTATTTTTCTCCCGTCCGCGAGGCGAACAACGTGTTGATGGGTTTTGATCCGAAAAGCAAGTCCATTGTTTCTCCGATCCCTGTGAGCAGAATGGTTGAGCTCGGCTACACGAATCAAGCCATCTTGAGTGAGTTCCAGCGGATAGGCGTGCGCTTTGGGTCCACCAGCGATGCCGGGCTACCCAGCCGGCTCATCAATTCCAATTGGTTCGACTTCAGCCCGCGCGCCGGGTTCGCCTACAAGCGCAATCAGTTTGGTCGGCAGTGGGTTGCGCGTGGTGGCTTTGGAACCTATTGCTTCCCCCCGCCGCTGAGAACGTTTAATTCCCGCATGCGCGCCAACCCTCCAATGCAGGCGGCAACGAATCGAAATATAAACAATGCCGCCCAGAATCCCGATGGCCTGGCCAATCTGGGACTGCGCAGCGTACCCCAGGTGATCGCGGGCGTAAATTCACAGAATGTGCTGGTACCGGGTGCGATCCAACCACTGGTTCCCGGGAGCCCTGGGGCAGCTTCGTTCGATCCGAACCAGCCAACAACATTCGTAAACGAATGGAACTTTACGCTTGAAACCGAAGTTGCCAAAAGCACCGTGGCTCGCCTCGCCTATGTGGGCAACGCGAATCGGAACATCGACCAATGGCAACGCCTGAACGACCAGGCGAACAACTACATCTGGTTTGCCTCAACCGGGCAGCCCTTGCCCACCGGCACCTTTGCCAACGTCGCACGGCGTCCTTTCGATAACCGGGTGTTCGGCCAGATCGAGGTTTACCGCAGGACTGGATATCTCAACTTCCACAGCTTGCAGGCCGAGATTCAACGCCGCTTCTCAAAAGGCATTGCGTTCCAGGCGTTTTATGTACTGAGCCATGCCATGGGCACTGGCAACATCGCCACTGGAGACAGCTCATCGAACGCAGTGTTTAATCCGGAGGTATACATGCCGGGTGCGGTCCCGCTCGACTACGACGAGAGGAATCGCTTTCTTAATTACCGGCGCGACCAGGACATTCCTCAGCATCGGGTCCGCTGGAATTTCCTTTACGATTTGCCGTTCGGCAAGAAAAAGGCGTTCTTAAGTAAATCTGGACGCCTGATGGATAGCCTGATTGGCGGTTGGCAAATCGCGGGAAGTGGCACCACCAACAGCCGTTGGTGGGCTTTACCCACGTCCAACTTTGGTGCGCTGAGAAACCTGGAGTTCTACGGCAAGAAGTATCCAATTGAGGATTGCCGAAGCGGCCAGTGCATTCCTGGCTATCTCTATTACAACGGCTACATTCCGGCCAATCGCATCAACAGCGTAGGTGCCAACGGCCTTCCGAATGGCGTTATGGGTGTGCCCGCCAACTACACACCTGCCCACCTTCCTGTTTGGCCCACCCCGGCGACTGGAGTTGCCAATGATCCGAATGCGGCTCTCTATGAATCGAACGATGTCTTCGTGCGGTTGAACAATGGTTCCTTGCAGCGAGTCGGCTTGAACAACAACCTTCACCCCTGGCGGAATCAGATTGTTCCCGGCCCGTGGCTCTTTAATATGAACGCTTCGCTCTTTAAGAAGATTGCGATCACAGAGCGCTGGCAGCTTCGATTTAATGCGGACTTCTTCAACGTCTTCAACAACCCGGGTACGAATCTTCCG
This sequence comes from Acidobacteriota bacterium, assembly GCA_016870995.1. GTDB lineage: Bacteria > Acidobacteriota > Terriglobia > Bryobacterales > Bryobacteraceae > Bryobacter. The sequence continues at coordinate 32,341 of VFZU01000047.1, read as the reverse complement.
GGCTCGGCGAGCGGCATCATTTCGAACCAAACCAGTGCGCAGGCCCCGAGTGAGTTGCAGTTCTCGCTGCGCTTGAGCTTTTAGCGGGAGACGAAGTGCCGCGAGCCAGTTGGCTACAATGGGTGCTTACTCACACGCGTGCTCACGGCAATTTATCCAGGGTCCTTTGACCCAGTCACGAATGGTCACCTCGATGTGATTGGCAGGGCGTCGCGCCTTGCGGATCGCCTGGTGGTAGGCGTTCTGTTGAACTCAAACAAGAATCCGTTGTTCCCGATTGAAGAACGCGTAGAGATGACGCGCGAAGCCGTCAAAAACTACTCGAACATCGAAGTGACGAGCTTCGATGGTTTACTCGTTGAATTCGCGGAGCGGGAATCGGCACAGATCATCGTGCGCGGCATCCGCGCGATCTCAGACTACGAGTTTGAATTGCAAATGGCGCTGATGAATCGGCGCCTCAAACCGAATCTCGAAACCGTGTTCCTGATGGCCAGCGAGCAGTATTCGTTTGTGAGCTCGCGGATCATCAAAGAAGTTGCCCGCCTCGGCGGGGATATTGGCGGACTTGTGCCGCCGAGCGTGGAGTCCCATTTGCGGGCTCGATTTCAAAGGAGTTAAGCACCCAACCCAATGCCTGTTGCACCGCCAACCACACTAGCCGAAAGAATCTCTCGCATCAGCGTAAGCGCCACCATGAAGGTAGCCGCTGATGCCGACCGCCTGCGCCGCGAAGGCCATGACGTGGTCGACTTCAGCGTCGGCGAGCCCGACTTTCCCACCCCGGCCAATGTGAAGCAGGCGGCGATCGACGCCATCAACAAGAATTTCACAAAGTACACACCCGCTGGTGGCACGGCTGACCTGAAGGCGGCCATTGTGGCGCGTCACAAGACGGACTATGGCACTGATTACTCTCCGGCAGAATGCGCTGTAACGGTGGGCGGCAAGTACGGCATTTTTGCTGTGGTGCAAGCGCTGATTAATGATGGTGATGAGGTGATCATTCCGGTTCCCTATTGGGTGAGCTTCGCCGACATTGTGAACTATGCAGGCGGCAAGGCAGTGTTTGTAGAATCGACCGAAGAAAGCGGCTTTGCTGTTTCTGCCGACGCAATCGCAGCCAGCATTACTCCGCGCACCAAGGCGATCATCGTAAACTCTCCGTCGAACCCAAGCGGCGGCGTGATCCCCACGAGCGAACTGAAGAAGATCTATGCGCTCGCCCAGGAACGCGGCATCTGGATTCTGGCTGATGAATGCTATTGCCGTTTTCTCTACGACAGTGAGCCCTTCAGTATGGCTTCATTGCCTGGCGGCAAGGACATCGTGATCGTGATGGGTTCGCTCTCGAAGACCTATGCGATGACCGGCTGGCGCATCGGGTTCTTGCTCGGGCCTAAGTTTGTGATCGACGCTTGCGGCAAGCTGTTGACGCACTCGACATCGAATCCGAATTCGATTGCGCAAAAGGCGGCTGTTGAGGCCGTGGCAGGACCTCAGGATTCAATCACAACGATGCTGACCGAGTTTCGCAAGCGGCGTGACTACACGCTGGAGCGGCTGCGGGCCATCCCGGGAGTATCGGCACAAACCCCGCAGGGTGCCTTTTACGCTTACCCGAATATCAGCGGCGTGCTGGGCAAGGGCGGCATCAACACTCCGATGGAGTTTGCTTCGCGCTTGCTAGCCGACGCCCTGGTGACTGTGGTTCCCGGCGAGGCTTTTGGAACCAACGAGCACGTCAGAATTTCTTACGCCGCCTCGATGGAGGACCTGAAGAAGGGCCTCGACCGGATTGAGGAGTTCGTCAGGAAGCTTGGATGATGATTGGACCCGGCGCTCGGAAGCTGAGAACAACGAGGCACGAGAAGGTCTGGGGAACGAGCAATCTTTCACCCATTTTTGGCCCCGCCGATGTGAAGATCGGTGAGGTCTGGTTTGAAGATGAAGAACGCCTCCCGCTGCTGTTTAAGTTTCTGTTTACCTCTGAGCGCCTCTCGATCCAGGTTCATCCCGATGATGATTACGGCAGCCGCCATGAGGCTTCGCTCGGCAAGACCGAGATGTGGCACATCCTGAGGGCCGACGAAGGTAGCGAGATTGGCCTTGGTTTTCGTAAGTTTTACACCACGGCTGAGGTTGCCGAAGGTGCGCGGACTGGCTCCATCGAGCAGATGATGGAGTGGCGCAAGGTGCGGGCAGGCGAGAATTACCTTGTCCCGGCGGGGGAAGTACATGCCATTGGTGCGGGCCTCGCCATTTGCGAAATCCAGCAAAACTCGGATGTGACCTACCGCTTGTACGATTATGGCCGTCCACGCGAGTTGCATCTGGAGCGTGGCATGGAAGTGAGCCGCACGGGCCCTTACCAGGGGCAGCGGCAAGGCGTTGTCGAGTGTGAGTACTTCCGCTCAGAGAAGATGCGTATCGACGCGGCGATGGCGCTCAGCGGCCCTCGCAGGGTGTTGATGATCCTCGAGGGCAAGGGCAAAATCGCAGGCGAGCCTTACGAAAAGGGCGAAGGCTGGCGGCTATTGCGCAACGTCACTATCGAGCCTGCCAAAGCGACCACACTTCTCTACGTCACCTGGCCGGAGTAGACCCATTGAAGGTTCTCTACACAGCGGCGCATGCCGGAGCCGAAGCCATTGTCCCGATCGGCGGCGGCGGTGCGATTGCTCGAATGCTCGAACAGCAATGGCGACGAAGTCTGCCCTTTGAACTCGAGATCGTGCGGCCGCAAGAGACCGCAAGCGAGATCGTAAAGTACACGCAAGGCGAGTACACAAAGTTCTGCCATCGCTTCAGAAAGTTCGCCACCAACCGCATTCTGGCCGAAGATCCGGCCCAGACCATCGTGCTTGCCAATGACATTGGCGAGGGGCCCGACTTCGAGTTGCTGGAGCGGCACGGCTATCGTGTTTTCACCATCTGGCACGTTGACGTGCTGGCGTTTGTGATGAAGATGTACCTGGGCGAATGGGTGAGCCCGGAGAGGGCTGCGCGCGCGATGGCACCCTTTGAGCCCTGGTTGCCTGGCCCCTTGCGGCTTGTGTTTACGAACCAACATCGCTGCGTGCGTTGCTCCACGGGACACATCGTCATGACCGATGCGATGAAGCAGCGCATTCTCAAGTGCTACCCGGAAACCAACCCAGCGAAGATTCACGTTGTTCCCTGGGGAACCCCGGAAGCGGCGGGTGTGGGCTCAAGACAGCCCTCGCCGAAGCCCGTGGTCTTGACACTAAGCCGCATCTCGCCCGAGAAGGGTCAGCACAGGTTGCTTGAGGCAGCGCGCGGGCTGGACGTGAAGATCCGCATCGCCGGCGAAGCCGCGTTTATGGGAGGCGATGCGTACCTGCGCCGCTTGCGGAAACTGAGCCAAGGGATGGATATCGAGTTCCCCGGGCATCTGAGCGGGCAAGCAAAGCTGGACGCCTTCGCAAGCGCCGACATCTATGCGTTTCCTTCTGTTTCTGAGAGCTATGGGCTCACTTTGATGGAAGCGCTCTCGCACGGCTTGCCTGCGGTCGCGTGGAATCACGAAGGGGCGGAGGCGATTCTCCAGCCGGAGTTTGGAACTCTCGTTAGCTCGACATCTCAATTGAGAGCGGCGATTGAGCAGTTGTTGAATGACCCCGCGCGGCGTCAAGGCATGGGTGCCGCGGCGAAGGCCTATGCGCAAGCGCGACCGTTTCGCGATGCGGCTGCCAAGGTGGCCGGGCTACTGCTTCAGCGCCCAGGTTTCGTTGAAGAAATCCGCCCATAGGATCTTACCGGGACGGACGGGGCCGGGGGGTTCTTCAAGACCGACAAGCGCGGCATCGGGCAGGCGGGGTGTCTGCTGAGAATTCGTGACGTTGGAATCCTCACGCATCGTGTGCGCACTGTTCAGTACGATGTAGCGCTTCGGGTTCAGTGGGTTCGGATAAATCATCACCGGCATGCAGGCTTTGGCATCGCAGGATTGGCTACCGATGGCGAGCTTGTTGGCATTCCACTCGAGTGGCAGCTTGGGCAGAACCTTAGCGATCACGGCATTGCTGGCCGGATCTCCCCAAAGAATCAGATTCGAATTGGCGATATCGTCCGCGGTGATTTCAGCGTCCTTCTTGACTCGTGCGTCGCCACGAAACAGCGATCGCCAGGTGCTGATGGCCCTCGAGCTCTCGGCCTTCACCCAGCCGGCGGTAGCTTCGCTGAGACCATTGCCGGAAGGCGTCACCATCACAAAGCTCGAGAAGAAGGCATCGTCGATGGGCCCCTGCAGGCCATGACGCTTGCGCAAGCCTTCGTCGAGATTGGCCAACTGCCAGCTGCTGCCTTTCTTTACAAATCCACCACGCAGGCTGCGGTCGGTCATCGGCTGCAGATTGCCCGCGCGCTGGCCGTCGATTCGAATGGCGGGTGCGCGATCTGGCGAGTGCTTCCAACCGCCGGCGTTGAAGTCGATCGTGAACGCAGTAACGTTTGCGGTCTCTACCTGGATGTCGCCATTATCGAGAATCTGAGCGTTGACGCGAGCCTTTTCCCAATGTTGATCCAGAGCATCTACGACAATCCAGCGCATGCGGTTGTAGCGCAAGGTGTAGGTGGTGAAGCGGATGCTGCTCGGAAATGCGTCGCGCCCTGTTTTGGCGATGGCGGCGAGGCGGCCCTCGATGTCGGGCTTCGAATCAGGATGATACTTGTGTTCGGTGTTGGGCCCGATGACGTGAGCGAGTGTCATGCCTTCTTTGTTCAGGTAACGATCCATGATCTGGGCTGCCTGGATTTGACGGTCTTTCTCGCCGGAGTAAGCCACCAACGGCAGGTTGTGGAAGTTAGCAGCGTATTCGGTGGCGTCATACCAGCGCCAGAGCTTCTGCTCGTACCACGGCCGGATGTCGCCTTTCTTCTCGAGGCTTTGGTATTCCTTGGTCTCGGCGAACCCTGCGCCCGGCGCGGCACCAGCCCAGATGTCTGCATAGTGAGCGGCCAGATGCCAGGTGGATCCGCCACCCATGGAGAAGCCACGCACGAAAGTGCGATCCCGGTCGGTGCGGTAGTTTTGCCTGGCGGCAGCGAGCGCTTCCATCACATCCACTTCGCCGGCAAACTTGGTGGCGTTACAGTACCGGCCATAGGGATGAAGCATGATGGCATCAGGCGGAGCGAACTCGCCGGCTCGCGCCATGCGTTCGCTCAAGAAATTGAGTTCGCTGCGAACTTCGCTGCGACCAGCCAGCCAGACATCGAGCCGCCAGGGCTGCGCATCGGTAGGTCGCCAGCCAGCTGGGATCACCAAGCCGTAGGGCTGCACGCTGCCATCGAGCTTTGAAACGAACCCGCGCACGATGAGGCCAGTGGCCGTCGTCCAGGGGGATTGGCCATTGGCGAGTTGGCGTGCGCGCAGCAACCCTTCATCGAGCAGGCGCAACGCCTTGGCGCCTTCATCAGCCTTGAAGAATTCGTTGTAGGTGAGCGCGTAACGTACGGCTTCTCGGAAGATCAGGACATCCGGCAGCAGAGGATGTTTTGCAATGGGCTCAATGTTTTGGTTGAGCTCCTTGAGTTTCGCCTCCACGGCAGCCCGCGTTTCTGCTGGGATTGCAACACCTGGCGGAGGCAGGGGCTTGGGAGCTTGCGCAAACGCAAGCGTGGCGGCAAAGGCCAGATGGATTAGGGTCTTCATGGTTTCGGTTTTTCGTGTTCGCGTCGGAGGTAAAACGGATCGTCCATGCGCGGGCCGGGGATTGGGTCGCGCGGCTCGCGGGCTCGTGAGGGATCGAAGATTTCCGGGTTGGCCGGCTTTACTTCGTAAGGTGTGTTGTCGGGGCTCAGGGCAAAGCAGTCAGAGAGATCATGCGCGGCATGATCATAGAGATTCAGCGAAGGGATTCGCAGCAGCCGGAAGGCAGTCTTTAGCAAACCTGGAAAACTGGAATTCACGCGCGAGACGTAGTTCTGCTTGGCATAGGGGCCGATAGCCATGAAGACAGTTCGATGCGAATCGATGTGATCGACGCCGCCCTGGGCGTCATCTTCGGTGACAAGGATCGCCATATCCTGCCAGTATTTCGTGTGCGAGAGAAAATCCACGATGCGGCCCAGCGCGTAATCGTTGTCGGCCATGAAGCTGGCCGGAACGGGATAGCCGTCTTCACGCCGCGGCTTGGCGCCATGATCGTTCGGAAGGTGTATGTAGATAAAGCGCGGCAAGGTTTCGCTGCCATCGACATAGCGCGCGCGCACGTCTTTGATGAACTGGTCGGCGCGGAACTGATCAGGGATGTTGGTGTTGTAGTTTGGGTAGTCGCGAGCGGTGTTGCTGAAGAGCGGCTCGGGCATGGGGACATTGGTGAGATAGCGAGCACCGGTTGGTTTAAGGCCAATCCCTTCGTCAGCCCCGGCCAGCTCAAAGCCTTCGCCGTAGTTGCGGAATGAGATCTTGTTGCGCTCCAGATGGTGCCACAAGGCACCGGCTTCGAGCTGCTCTTCGGGATGGACGCTGGAATTGCTGCCAGGAAAAAGCAAGCGGCCAGGGGCTGTCGTGGGCAGACGGAAATCCTTTTGTCCGCCGTAGCTGGCCATGAGCGTGGACTCGGTGAAGGCATTGGGATAGCTGCCGACAATCCAGTGGTGGCCGTCGACGCTGACTTCGCTGTCGGCGTAAAAGTTGTCGCTGATCGAGTAGCGCTGAGCGAGAGCGATGTGATTGGGGCTAATCACCTGGCCCTTTTGGCTGACGCGTGGCTTTAGTGCATTTCGCTCGGTTTGCACAATGGCATAACGCCCGTAGCGGGCCAGCAGCCATGCGCCGCGAATCTCGCCGTTGCCGGCTTTTTCAAGGTCGCCGAATACTTCATCAAAGGTGCGATTTTCTTTGACGATGACGACAACATGCTTGATCGCCGGAAGGGGTGCAGGAGCATCGGCGGTTTCAACAAAGCCGTTGTTCTTGAGAACGGTCTGCGTGAGAGCAGCAAGTTCGCTTTCTGAAGGAAGGTCGAAAATCTGAATTGCTCCGTGACGCAAATCGGCCTGAAAGCTTCGCTCATGGGCCACAGTACTTGTGGCGTTGGGCCCAGTGCCGAAGCCCTTGGCGGCAACGGCGTAAACTTTGTTGCCTTGAATGGCGAGATCGGTTGGAAACCACGCGCTGGGGATGTGCCCGATGACGCGGCGGGCCTGAGGATCAATCACCCCGATGGCGTTGATGCCGGCTTCGGCAACGAGCAGGCGCTTCGATGCTTCATGCCAGGCGAGACCAATCGGCAAAACTCCACGAAGGCTCTCGAGGTTGGCGATCCGGATGGCGATATCGTCGAGATTTTCGAGACGTTGCGCGTCGATCACCGTGATCGAATCGTTGTGGCCGTTGGCGACGAAGATCCGGTCTTGGGTCGAAACCACGCCGCTTGGAGAACTACCGCCAAGGCTCTGGCCTCCGAAGGGCAAGCCGGTGCGGATGAACTTGATCAACTTGGCCTCGCCGGGAGTAGCGACGTCTACCACCGCCAGTGAGTTCGATTCTTCGCGATTCGGGTCTCCCAGCGGGGCCACCTTCACGGGGCCGCTGCCGGTTTCACGCTCGACGCCTTCGCTGGATTCTTTCGATGGAAATCCGAAGGCTGGAAACGGGAGGCCCGTTTCAATTGGCCGCTTGCGGTCAGCGCCAGGAAGCGCCTGATACTCGAACATGCCAAGGTTGGTGACAAAGAGGCGGCGCTGGTCTGGAGAGAGAGCCATGGCGAAGGGCAGCCTGCCAACCTTTACGCTCTGGATCAGCCGGCGTTTGGCAACATCGAAGATGGCGACGCGGAAGTTGGCCTGGTCGACGACGTAGAGTAGTTTGCGCCGCGCATCGTAAACCAGATCCCCGCTGTAGCTGTCGCGAAAAGTACCCTGGTTGAGCTCAAGCTTATATTGCGTCTTTCCGTTGTCGGTGTCGATATGCCGAACAACGCCTGAATTTCCCTCTGATACGAACATCGTTGTATCGCCGTCGAAGGCCATCCCCTGAAACACGCTGTTGAAGGAATCTTCGTTCTCGTCGTCTTCGTCCTCACTCGTTCGTGCGCGCTTGCCACGAATCGTTTTGGTGCGCCAGAACTGGCCGTCGCGCTTCACGACCGTGAGCGAGAAGCCATTGGGGCCGCCATCGGCGGAAACGATCAAATCAGCTTTGGCATTGACGGCAACACCAAATGGGCCAGGCCCGGTGATATGGGTTTGGCCATGGGGAGTGACAAAGCGGCCGCCGGGCAAAATGGTTAAAGCTCCCGGGCGGCGGGCTGCCGTTTCTGTGCCGGCAGGCGTGCGGAAGTCGCCCGCCTGAAGCAGCAGAGCCACAACGGCGACAAGATACAAACGAAGAGACATCAAAGGTACTCTAACTAGTAGCCCGCCTACGGCGCAAATGTTTGAAGAAATCCCACGCCGCCAGTTTCTCGAAATCCTTGGAGGATCAACGACCTTGATTGGAGTAGATGCCCGTTATGAGTCGGGGCCTGTGTTCGCCCTGCACCAGTTTTTGCTCGACAACGGCGAGCAGTTGGGACGCCTACACACCTACCTGAAATCAGCGCTGTTGCCTGCATTTTCTCGGCTATCAGGCGGTGCGCAGATCGTTCTGGATGCGATCGTGGCGGCCCATCAGCCGCAGGCACTGTTTCTGCAAGAATTCGACGATGTAGCAGCCTGGCGTAACGCCTCATTGCAGCTGAAGCAGGATGCCGCTTTGCTTGAGGCCAACCACGTATGGGACCGGGCAGGCAACCCGTATCTGTCTCACTCCTTAAGCTTGCTCGCGGCGACCGGGTACAGTGCGCCAATTACCGAGATTTCTGAACAGCCGAGGATCTTCGAGATTCGTGTATACCAAGCACCCAGTGAATGGCAGCTCAATGGAGTTCACGAGCGATTTGCTGGGCCTGAGATCCCAATCTTTCAACGATGCGGAATTCGACCGTTGCTTTACGCCACCACGATTGCCGGGCCTCAAATGCCCAATCTTACTTATTTGACGCCGTTCGAAAGCCTGGCAGCGCGCGAAGCCGCCTGGACAAAGTTTCAAGGCGATCCGGAATGGCTCCGCGTGAAACAGGAGTCGATCGAAAGCCACGGATTTACACCACGGATGCTTACGATCTCTTTGTTTAAGGCTGCTGCGTATTCGCCGGTGAAGTAAAGGCGGGCTTGGCGCCGGGCACAAGCGCCTTGGCGATGGCGAGCTCGTAGGCGGCGTAGGCGCGGAAGTAATCTGCCAGGGCGTTGGCTTCGCGAATTGCCGCTTCGGCTGTGGCCTGTTCGCGCTGATTCAAAACGAATAGGGTACTGTCGCCGAGTTCAAAGCGCAGGCGTTCTGCGTCTTCTACCTGACGGGTGACACTGAGCTCTTGCGAGACGACGTTTGAGCGCTCAAAGGCTGCTTTCACCGCGGAGGCGGCGTCACGCACATCAGCCGTTACCTGATCGCGCTGAAACTTCTCGAGTTGTTCCACCTGTCCCAGGCGGGCCTCGGCGTTTTGCAACTGGCTTGTGGCCTGGCGGCGTTGCAGCGGCAGGTCGAAGATCAAACCTACGTGAAGGTCGTTGGGGCCACGTTTGATCAACCCATCACCCGCTTCGCGATAGTATTCGGCGAAGAAGTCCACGTTCGGCAAGCGCTGGTTTTGGGCTAGCTTCTTGTCGATCCCGATCTGATCGCGCTGAAAGAGAAATCGCAGTACATCGGGGCGGCGGCTCATTGCGGCGTTCATATCGTCGAGCATCGTTGCTTCAGAGATCTCTGCCGGATCAGGAAAGCCGGGGATCAACTGTTCGGCTTCCGGAATGACGGGCTGTCCGTTTCCGTCGCGGAGAAACAGGCTCAGCTCGATCGAAGAGTTTTCCAGACTACGTCGCGCCTCCACAACATTGTTTTGGCGCTGCAGCACAATGCGTTGATTATCCAGCTGTTCGAATTGCGGCAATGCTCCGATGCGAACCGACTCGGTGAGAATTGCGTCGCGTCCAATGGCCACTTCGAGCAGTGTGTTAGCGATTAGCAGACGGCGTCCTGCGGCGACCCAATCCCAATAGCGGCGAGTTGCGGTTTGCAGAATCGTAAGGCGTTGTTGATCGATGGAGAGATCGGCCAGGCGCAACCCAATTCGGGCCTTACCAAGATCGGCACGGCGGTTGTCGATCGCACGGTCCCTCGCAAGAGGTATCCTTATTCCGGCTTGATATTGGCCAAACTCATTGGTGACACCCTTGCCGTCGTAGTCCGGATATCTGCCGGCGCTGACGCTGTAGCCGCTATAGAGTGTGGCACCCCATACCTGCGTTGGCTGTTCAAGGGCGATTTCAAATCGCTCGTTTTGATAAAAGCCGAAGTTCTGTGTGTCGAAGCGGGAGCGCAACCTAAGATCAAAGCGGCCTTGCTGGTTGAGAAGGTCGGCTTCAGCCAGGGGCTTTTCGAGCAGCGCTGCGCGCAAAGGCGGGAAGTTCTGATTGACGCTGGCCAGCAGGGCTTCGAGCGTCAACATCTTGGGCTCGATCAGAGCCTTGCTGGTGGCAAGGCGGTTCGACAGCGGCTTGGGCTGTGGCAGGCGAAACTGTTGCTGTGCCTCAAGCATCAGCACCGAGGCGAGCAGTGTGGCGCAAAGCTGCCTCATTTTTTCTTGTCGCCTCCCTTGTCAGCTTTATCCAGCTTCGGGTCGGCGGTGGGTGGGAAGCCATTGAACTGCCGCCAGAGCTCGAACCCGAGTTTCACTTGCTTCAGAAGGACCCAGCCATTGGTGCGCACGCCCTGACGAAGATAACGATTGGAGGGCCAGGATTCATCCTTGGGATCCGGCTCGACCAGAATACGAAACTTACCCTCGCCATTGTCGGTGGCGTCGACAAGCATGACGCGACCACCAAAGGTACCAATGGCGACCGAGGGCCAGCCAGTGAATTGCACCGCCGGCCAACCTTCAAACTGCAGACGAACCGGATCTCCTGCGTGAATTAGCGGGATGTCATTACCGTTCATGTAGAGTTCGACGACAAGATTAGCGGTATCGGGCACGAATTGGGCGATCACGTCGCCGGCCTTGAGCTGTTCCCCGCCGGGCTGAGCAAGAAGCCGAAGAATCGTGCCATTGCGAGGAGCGCGGACAGTCTGGGTGGCTTGGCGGGCGACGCGAACTTCGATGCGCTGCATTTCTGCTGAGATGTTGGCGACTTCCGCCTTACCGGTGGCAAGAGTTGCTGTGGCGGTAGCGATAGAATTCTGAAAGTCGGTTTCGATTTTCTGGAGATCCGCGTCGCGAGCTAGCTTCTCGTTTATTGCGGCCTGCAGACTGGCTTTCGCGCGGTCGACATCCGCCTCAGAACTCGCATTGGCCTGAACCTGTTGTTCATATTGACGCTGCGAGAACAGGCCGCTCGCAAGACCCGCCTTAACGCGATCCAGATTCAACTTGTTTGCGGTAAGGATGGCTTCTGCCGACAGCAACGAGTTTTGCGCCACCTTGATATTGTCTTCAGCCACCTTGATGCGGCTGCGGGCGCTGTCAAGAGCGTTGCGGCGAGAAAGCTCGATTTGATGCAGAGCCACCTCTTGAGCCGTCACACGGCTCTTGGCCTGATCGACGCGCATCGAAATGAGGTTGCGTTCCTCCTTGAGGCGCTCGAGGATTAACGGGTCGTTATCAGCGATTTCGGCAATCAGGTCGCCGACGGCGATTCGTGAGCCTTCGATGACGTACCACTTCACTACGCGGCCTTCGACAGGGGTATCGATCGTCTGCTGCCGTTCAAACGGTGTTGTACCAACAACCTTGCCCGTACCGGCGACGTTTTGCACCCATGGAGCGAAGATCAGTGTGGGGATGCCGATGATAAACACAGAGGCGATGCTCCAGGCAAGCAGCCGGGGCCCGCCGGCGCTTCCGACTTTTTCCATTGCGGGCAATTGAAAATCAATTTCTGGTTTGTTCATCACTAGCTCCTTCCTGCGCGGAACTGGCCGTTTTCCAGTTCGATGTGCTGCAGACAATGACGCAGTACGGTTTGAGACCGGCTAATCACAATCAGGGTCCAGGGATTTTCCGGTGCGATGAGACGCTCCATGAGAGCGTCTTGAGCCGGGCCATCTTCCATGCGGTCCAAAATCTCATCGAGGATCAATATTCGAGGTTTGAGCGCCATGGCGCGAGCCAGCATCAATTGGTAAGACTGACTCGGAGTCAGCGGTTGTCCACCAGTGGTCAACATTGTTTGCAGGCCATCGGGGAAGCTCTCCACAGTGTCAAGCAGGTTGACGGTGACCAGGATTTCCCGCAGGTCGGCTGAGCTAAGATCTTTGACACCGAGCCGAATGTTTTCCTCGATGGTGCCGTGGAAAATCTCGATGCCGCGCACCAGGGCAATGTTGCCGCGAAGATCGTAAAGCTTCAGGCTGCGGTAGTCAGAGCCATCGAACAAGATCGTGCCCGTGCTGGGCTCGCGGAAGCCATAAATGAGATCCGCCAGCGAGCTTTTGCCTGATCCAGAGGTGCCCGTAATGCCGAAACGGCTTCCGGCCGGAATCATCAGATCGAGATCTTGTAACAGTGAATGCCTGCCATGGTGGGCGAATCCGATCTTGCGCAACTCGATGCTGGCGCCGTGGGTGCCCGTGATGGATTCGTTTCCGCTGGGCTCAGTGGGTAGATCAGTCAGGTAGCCAAGCTTGTCGACAGCGGCGAGAAGGTCGTAAAAAGTTTCAAGCTGTTTGCCGAATTTGGAAAAGCTGTTGAGAGAGGCGGCCACAACGAGTTCCGCCGCAACCAGTTGGCCCAACGTTAATTGGCGCTCCATGACAAGATAGCCGCCCGCTCCAAGCACACCAGCGGTGCCAATCGCTTGCATTGCATGCGAACCGATGATTTGCCGCAGCAGAACTCTCCAGTGATAGCGGCGATAGTTCAGATAATCGGTAACCATATCGTCGCTGCGATCCAGTGCGAAGGTGGCGCCGGGCTTGGATTTGAATGTGGCGGGGTGGCGGGCAAGTTCCTGCAGCCAGGCGGCCAGAGAGTATTTCGCTTTGCTTTCCTGGATGGCTGTCCTCACGGCTCCGAAGCCAAGGGGGAAAAGGACAACAAAAATGCTGAATGCCAGCACCACGGAGAAGATCAGGAGAACCGGGTGATAGGCGGCCAACAAAATCATGCCGATCAGTGTCGTCATCAGGACTTCGAGGCCTTCGACGAGGAGACTAGCTCCGCCTTTCTGGAGAGTCACTACTTCAAAAAACCGGTTGACCAATTCGGGCCCATGGTCATCGTCATAAGCCTGGATCTTGACTCGAAGCAGCCTCTCGATCGAGTCTTTTGAAACACGCACGAAAAGCCGACGCTGCATTACTTCAACCACGTGGCTGCGCAAGACCTTCAACATGGCCGCGAAAGTTAGGCCCAGCAGCACGAGTAGCGCCAGCACCACCAGCGGCTGCAGCAAAGTACCGAATGCGATTGTGTTTACAAGGGACTGCGTTGCAATGGGGACAACGAGGGAAAGCAGTCCGATCGCGATCGAGTAGATGACGACAACCCAAATGTCGGTCTTTTCAGCGAACATCCAGCCAAGAAGCCGCCGGATGGGAGTGGGATGGGCATCTGTTTGAGCCATAAGGTTTTTGTTGATTTGAGGAAAGAGAAAGGTTAAATTATCGACAGTAGGCGCATCACGATGCGATCTTTTTGATGTGACACCGTTGTAGGGGATCTATTTTTTTAGCAGCATTAAATTCGGACAAGTTAAAAGGTTTGCTAAACTATACATGCAAATATTTTAACATGCTAAGGGTAGAATTTGTCCACCGGTTAGATATACTAATTGTAAGGAAGTAAACGTTTACCATGCCGTGGCGCGCATTTTTGACTAAAGAGATGGCCGAGTTTCTCGGGGTATTGGCTCATCCGCACCGGGTTCGGATCGTGCAAGAGCTTCGCAATGGCGAGATGGACGTGAACAGCCTGCAGAATGTTCTCGAAATCAGTCATTCGCGGGTTTCGCAACACTTGTCTGTGCTGCGATCCCATCGTGTTGTCACCGAAAGGCGTGACGGGCGGCACGTTTATTACCGCCTACTGCAGGTGAAACTCGCTCAATGGCTTGTGGATGGCCTGGACTTTCTCAACCACGAGGCAGCCCACCAGAATGAAGTTCAGGATGCGCTTCGGAAATCGCGCTGCCTATGGTCAGAGTCCAATCGAACCACCGACTCTGTCGAACATAGCCACACCGATCACCACGCCGATCACCAACACTCCAAGGCCAACGGCAAGGCGAACGGCAAGACGAACGGGTCGGATAACGAAGGCTATCTCTAAGATTTTTCTTTCTCCAAATGCTCATAGGCCTCACGTTTCGTGAGGCCTACTTCTTTTGCTGCCTGCTTTATGGCATCCATGCGGGACACTCCGCTGGCGATCAATCCGAGTACGATTTCCTTCAATTGATCAGGGCTTGAGGCTTCAGCTCGACCTGCCCGGTCGATCACGAGGGTAAACTCGCCCTTGATCGCGGGACGTTGTTTCAGACTGTCAAGGATTTCCCCGGGCTTACCGCGCAGCACCTCTTCGTGAAGCTTGGTCAGTTCCCGACAGGCAGCCATGCGGCGTTGGGGCCAGAGCGCTTGGAGATCTTCAAGAGCCTCCAGGATGCGATGGGGAGATTCAAAACAAACCAGAGTTGCGTCCGCTGAAGCCCAGGCCTCAAGCAGCTTACGACGGGCAACCTGCTTATGAGGCAGAAATCCGATGAAAGCGAATTGGTCTGTCGGCAGGCCCGCAATCGAAAGCGCACTCAGAACTGCACTGGCGCCGGGGATGGGGCTGACCCTGATATTGGCTTCGATGGCCGCTTCAACAAGTCGGTAGCCGGGATCGGAGACCAATGGGGTTCCGGCATCGGAAATCAGGGCGACGTCGTCTCCAGCGGCAAGACGGGAGACGAGTTCGTGACAACGCTGCGCTTCGTTATGTTCGTGAAGACTGACCAGAGGACGGTGAGCGTTGGCCGCCGCCATCAGCTTTGAACTCTGCCGTGTATCTTCGCAAGCGACTACCGCAACGGTCTGCAAGATGCGCTGGGCGCGAATTGAAAGATCTTCGAGGTTCCCGATCGGGGTCGCAACGATATAAAGAACTCCAGCCACCAGACGATAATAACGAATGAGGCTTCTTGTTTTGCGGAGACGAATTTCGCGAAAGATCTGTCATGATCACTTGAGTAATATGTCTTCCCCGCTTAGCATGGATACTTAAGCTCAATCGATGGAAAATCTCGTTCAGGCGCCTTCCCATTACGTATGGGAAGTAGCAGGCAAACCGGTATCGATCCACCTCGACTTTAATGTCGTGGATCGGCTTGCCATGGATGTGATGCGGGGCTTTGGTGCGGTGCCGAAACGGGGTGCAGAAGTCGGTGGGCTTCTGTTGGGTTCGATTGATTCGAAAGACGGCAAGCAAACCGTAACGATTGAAGACTTCGTCCCCGTGGTTTGCAACTACCTGCGAGGTCCGTCCTATCTGCTGACAGAAAAGGACGAAGCGCGATTTGCCGAGGCGGTAGAGAAGGCCAAGCAATCCGGCGATGGGGGTCCGAAACTGGTTGGGTTTTACCGCAGCCACACTCGGGAAGCACTCTCTCTGGCAGATGAAGACCTTGAGATGTTCGAGCGTTACTGCGGGGACGCGAACCAGATCATTCTGTTGGTGAGGCCATATGCGACGCGAACCAGCACGGGTGCCTTCTTCTTTCAAGAAAATGGTGGGTTCCGGCGCGAATCTTCCTACCAGGAATTTCCTTTCAAGCGGCGGGATTTGGGCGGTGGAGCAAGCACTCCAGTGCGGGGTTTTTCGCAGGAACTGACGCCCATGCCGGCGGTGGCCGACGAGGGGCAAGGTCCGGATTTGCGGGAGTGGATCAAGAGCCGGGGTGGCGAGACTGGTGCCAAGGCACCTAGAGTTGAAAAGCAAAGGGCAAAGACAGCTGAACCGCCTGCGCAGTTCAAGAGCAGGTGGGTTTGGATTCCGCTGTCGTTCGTATTTCTGGTGATGGGGATTGTAGTGGGCTTTCAATCGGCCTTGATGATGAACCGCGGCGATGTACAGCGAGTTTCGACCGGAAGTATTTCTCTCGGCCTGACGGCCAAGGTAGAAGCGGGCAAGGTTGTGGTGCGTTGGGACCGCGCAGCCGCCGCGATCCAGAATGCAGCGAGTGGTTCTCTACGCATCCTGGACGGCGACTTCTCGAAGATTGTGAATCTCGATACGCGTCAATTGCAAAACGGCAGCGTCATTTATATGAGCGCCGATAACCGGGTGTCCTTCCGGCTGGAAATTTTGACCAACCAGAGGGCAACGATCAGCGAGACCGTTGACTTTATTCCCGGCAAGCCCTAGACGTCTTCTTCGTCATCGCTGTGAATGCGAATCAGAATTTTCTCTCCCGCTTTCAGATCCATATCTACGAGTGAACCTGGCGGAATCTGTCCGCTATTAATCACCCCAGCCAGTGGTTGAAGAATAAAACGCTGGATGGTTCGCTTCAACTCACGAGCGCCATATTCAATGCTGGTGCCCTTGTCGATCAGAAAACGCCGCAGCTTGGGCGTCACCTCAAGCTCAAAAGCGCGAGCGCCAAGCCGGATGTCGACATGATGCTGGATGTTCTCAATTTGTAGATCGAGGATTGCGTTGAGTGCTTTGTCATCGAGCGGCTGGTAGGCGATTGTCGCGTCGATTCGGTTCATAAACTCTGGTGAGAATTTACGTTTGGCGGCAGCAAGGCCGATCGATTCGAGTCGCTTGCCTCCCGTGCTTTTTGCTTCTTTTGGGGCAACAGCGCTAAAACCCATCGTGGGCGCGAGTTCCTTCTGCATTTTCTCCGCACCCAAATTGCTGGTCATGAAGATCATGGTGCGCTCCGGGTTGACGAGGTTGTTATCCCCGAGCCGCAGAATGCCGCGATCGAGAATTCCAAGCAACATACGCATCATCGATGGCGCAGCCTTCTCAATCTCGTCGAACAGCAGAATCGAAAGAGAACTTCTTTCGCTGGCTACGGAGTTGATTCGGGCCTGAGACAGCAATGGTTATGTCTCTCGATGCCCCAGGTAGCCGGGCGGCGCACCCACCAGCTTGGCTACTTCATGATCCATCTGATACTCGCCACAATCCACGCGAAGTACGTGCCGTGTGCTGCCATGCAGCGTTTCGGCCAGTGCTTCCACGGATCGCGTCTTACCGGTACCGGTTGGCCCTAGCAGGAGAAAGACACCAGAAGGACGGCCTTCAGGCGAAAGACCTGCCTCGAACATCTCTACAAAAGGCAATATCTGTTTTGCCACACCCGGTTGCCCAACCAGCAACCGTTCAAACTCGGCTCCGAGCCCGCGATCATTTGTATTTCTACGGTTATAATTCCCTGATCCAAAGGTAGCCATGAAGTCTCCTCTCGAAGACATCTTCAGAGCAGGGCCCTCTACGATTGGGTCAGTGCACGTTCGAACGGAACTCGTCAGGAACACACAAAGCAAATAGAATCAATTGCTTGCAGGCAGCAGACACCGATCAAAGATTTTTGAAAATGCTTGTGAACTTACTTGTGGCGGTAAGTGATACGGCCTTTGGTGAGGTCGTAGGGGGACAGTTCCAGCGTGACACGGTCGCCGGCGAGGACACGGATGCGATTCTGTCGAAGCTTGCCTGCCAGGTGCGCGAGCACCATGCGTTCCTGGTCTAATTGAACGCTAAATTTACCATCCGGCAGTTTTTCGATCACCACGCCGGTTACTTCGATTGAATCTTCCTTACTCATCAGTCTCCTTAAACAAGATGGCGCCGCAGGTGGGCGCGCGCTATTTTTCCACATTGAGTATAACAAGCGGGCAAGCCAAACCTAAGGTACACTCCGAATGGAAACCGGTTTGGGTGCAACGATGGCAACAAATCCCTATTCAGTGGATGGACTTAATGTGGTGATCACCGGCGCAGGCCGGGGGATCGGCAAGCGGCTGGCGATTGGCTTCGCAGCGCGCGGGGCGCGGGTTGGCCTGGTGGCACGCACGGGCACAGAGCTGGACCTGACAGACCTTGAAATCAAGCATGCGGGCGGAGTGAGCCATAAGCTCGCGGCCGACGTTCGAGACTACGAAAGGCTCTGCGGGGTGCTCGATCTCATGCGTCACCGTCATGGCTCGGTGAACGTTCTCATCTGCGCCGCGGCGCTTCAGGGCCCAATCGGACCCTTTCAAAAGACATCCATGAACGCATGGGCCGATACGATTCAAACCAATCTCTTGGGTGTGGTGAATTGCTGCCGCGCGGTGGTGCCCAAGATGATTGAAAACCGCCGGGGCAAGATCGTCATCCTCTCTGGAGGCGGCGCGGCCACGCCTCGTCCCAATTTCACTGCGTACGCAAGTTCAAAAGCTGCCGTGGTGCGTTTCAGCGAGTCGCTCGCCGAGGAACTGCGCGACCACAACATCCAGGTAAACACCATGTCCCCTGGAGGCGCTTACACTTCGATGACAGACGAGATCCTGACCGCAGGGGAATTAGCAGGCTGGAAAGAAATCGAAAACGCAGAAAATATTCAGCGCACGGGCGGCATCAAGCCGGACAAACAGATCGACCTCGCCTGCTTCTTATCCTCAGAGTTGTCGAATCACATCTCGGGCAAATTTCTGCATGTGGAGGACGACTGGAAGCGGCTTGAGAACGCGTCCAGTTCTCCTGATCTTTTCACCCTGAGGCGCGTGAAAAAGACCTAGCCCTCGGCCGGGGCAAAGCCAACCACCGTGATGCCCGCAGCGTCAGCTTGGGCAAGCAACGCATCCTTATCAAGCAACAGGGTTCGCCCGGCATCGACGGCAAGTGATTTGGCTTTGCATTCACGCATCACTTCGATCGTTGTCGGCCCCGTCACGGGTACATCGAAGAGCAGATGCTTGCGCCGGCGCGAAACCTTGACGAGCGTCAGCTCTTTGCCATTCACAATGCCGGCTGCGCGGCGCAGCATCGCATCGGTGCCCTCCATGGCCTCAACCGCAACGCAAGCCTGATCGGCAATGGCAACGCTTTGGCCAATATCCTGAGCTGCGATCAGGTTTGCAATTTCGCGGCCGTAAGCGATATTGGCTTCTTCGTCGCGAGATGGCTTGCGGCGGGTCATCGGCCCGGCAGTGGCGAGCAGACTGGTGAGCAGGCGCGTGGATTCGACTAGTTCAATGCCTTCGCTACGCAGCTCTTCCACCACAACGCCAATCAACGAATCTGTGTTCTTGGTAGCAAGCTTGCCCAGAAGCTTAAGGAGCCGCCAGTCGGGCGTGATCGCCGAAAAGATACTCGCGTGCTTTACCTGGCCCGCCATCATCACCTGCGAAATGCCTTCTTTGTGCAGTGTGTCGATCAGCTTGCTCAAAGCACCGAGCGAGATCCAGTGCGTACGGGAAGCGAGAGTTTCAATCGAGGCATCCGCCTCCTCTTTGATGCCAAACGCCACAACCTCATCACCCTGCTTTCGAGCTGCCTCAAGGGCGAGAATCGGAAAGCGCCCATTGCCGCAGATGATGGCGTAGCGCGAGGCCATTACTTCACAAACCCGCGTTGGGAAGAGGCGATGAACTCAAGCAGTTCATCGCGCTCGGCAAGCTCAGGCACCTCGGCCCGAATCGCCTCCACCGCTTTCGTCGTATTCAACTTCTTGTCGCGCAGCAATCGGAAGCACTTGTGAAGAGCCTGAATCTGTTCTGCTGAAAAACCTCGCCGTTCGAGGCCGACTTTGTTCACGTCGAACAACTTGATGTCACGGCCTGAGCCCGTCGTGAGCGAATACGGCAGCACGTCCTGCACCACCACGCTGAAGCCGCCAATCATCGAATGCCGCCCAATGCGGCAGAACTGATGCACAGCCGAATGAGCACTGATCACGGCCCAATCACCCACCGTGACATGCCCCGCGAAAGTAACTCCGTTTGAAAGCACGCAATGATCACCGAGATGAACGTCGTGCGCGACATGGCAATAAGCCAACAGAGAATTGTCGCTGCCGATGCGAGTTTCAAGGCCACCGCCTTCGGTGCCGCGATGAATCGAAACGAACTCGCGAATGCGATTGCGATCCCCGATGTAGGTAAACGCCTGTTCGCCGCGATACTTCAAGTCCTGCGAAGCCACACCCACGGTGGCGTAAGGGAAGAAAAGATTATCGGCGCCAATCCTCGTTGTGCCTTCAACGAACACATGCGCCATCAGCCGAGTGCGCTCGCCGATCTCGACATCCGGGCCAATCACGCAGTACGGGCCAATATCGGCTGTAGGGTGGATGACAGCCGCCGGATCTACGATCGCCGTGGCATGAACCGGCATCGCCGCCTGCCTACAGCGCGCCTTTGTCGCGCAGCACGCACATCACGGTGCATTCGGCTACGAGGTCGCCGTTGACACGCGCCTCGCCCTTCATTTTGGCCACCGAGGCGCGCTTGGAGATCACTGTCATCTCGACACGCAACTGATCGCCTGGGATCACAGGCTTGCGAAACTTCGCGTTTTCGATCGTGGTGAGCAAAACCACCTTGTTCTTGCGATCCGGGATTTGGCTCAGCACCAGCACACCAGCGGTCTGTGCCATGCACTCCACAATCAGCACGCCCGGCATCACCGGGAATTCGGGAAAGTGCCCTTGGAAGTGGGGCTCAGTAGCGGTGACATTCTTGATTCCCACAACGCGCAGCTCTTCGAGTTCGAGGATGCGGTCCACCAACAACAGCGGATATCGATGCGGGAGAATATCCTGAATTTCGACAACGTTTAGCTCAGGCATGTAAACCAGCTATTATACCGGGCAGTGGATCCAATACTCGCCTGGATGCAGGCAAAACAATCTGACTTGCTCGTGTTGCTGAAAAAAATGGTGGAACTCGAGACGCCCAGCCGCGACGAAGCCGCCATCGCACGCTTCGCCGATCTGATCGAAGCCGAGACGCGCGATATCGCCAAAGTGAAGCGAATTGCGGCAAAGGGCTTCGGCCCACATCTGATTCTCGAGTTTGACTTGCCTGGTGGCCGCAAACGCGGCCAGATTCTGGGTGTGGCGCACTGCGATACGGTGCATCCCACCGGGACGCTCGCCAAGTTTCCTTTCGCAGTGGCCAATGGTCGCGTACGCGGCCCGGGGGCGCTCGACATCAAAGGGGGTATCGCCCTTTTCATCTTTGCTGCCCGCGCACTCAAGGCGCTGAACATCCCGGTGAACAAGAAGCTGCTGCTCGAAATCGTGAGCGATGAAGAAATCGGTTCTGACTCTTCGCGGCCCCTCACCGAAAAGCTCGCCAAGCAGTCTGATTACGCCCTGGTCGTCGAACCCGGCACTGGCCTCACCGGTAAATTGAAGACTGCACGCAAAGGCACTGGCGATTACACGATCCGCGTCGAAGGCATCGCCAGCCACGCCGGGGTCGATTTCACGGCCGGAGCCAGCGCCATCGTGGAACTCGCGCGGCAAATCGAAGTGATTGCCGGGTTCACCGATCTCAAGCGCGGCATCACCGTAAACCCCGGTGTGATCCGCGGCGGCACGCGCACCAATGTGGTGGCGTCTGAAGCCGAAGTCGCGGTAGACATCCGCATCAATCGGCTGAAGGATTTCACTGCGCTCGACCGCAAGTTCCGTAAGTTGAAACCATTTGACAAACGCTGCCGGGTCACAGTGGAGGGCGGTCTCAATCGACCGCCCATGGAGCGCACCAAGGCAATCGGTCAACTCTTTGAGAAGGCCAAGGCACTGGCCTGGGAAATGGAGGTCCCGCTCGAGGAATCCTCAACAGGCGGCGGCAGCGACGGCAACTTCACGGCAGCCCTTGGCATCCCCACTCTCGACGGCCTCGGCTGCGTCGGCGAAGGCGCTCATACGCTCAACGAGAACCTCCTGGTCGAGCGCATTCCAGACCGCGCCGCTCTCATCGCCAAGCTCATCGCCAACCTCTAGCGCTATCCTGATAGTTCATCCCCCGACTGTCGAGGTATTGTCTTGTCGAATTTGCCCCTGGCCGCCATACGTGGCGTGCGTCTTGAGAAGATTGCGTCTTTGCGTGAACTGGGTCTCAACCCATTTCCGGCCAAAAGCCACCGCACGCACATGACCGCCGCCGTCGCCAGCAACTATGAGGAGCTCGAAGGCCAGACGGCGATCATCGCTGGACGTCTGATGAGCTGGCGCAAAATGGGCGGCATGGCCTTTGGCCACGTGCAGGATCAGACAGGCCTCCTGCAGATCGCCTTGCGCCGCGGTGAGATGCAGCCTACCGATGCCGCCGCTGGCACGCTCGGATTTGAGAACGTGAACCTGCTCGACGTCGGCGACATTGTGGAATGCACCGGCAAGATCGGCAAAACCAAGACCGGCGAAATCTCGATCATTGCCGACAGCCTGCGCATTCTCACCAAGAGCCTGCGCCCCTTCCCCGACAAGCACTTCGGCATTAAGGACCGCGAGATCCTGCTGCGCAAGCGCTATCTCGACACCACGATCAACCCCGAGAACCGCACGCACTTTGAGCAGATCTCGCAAATGCTGTTTGAGATTCGCCACTTTCTGCACCTGCGCGGCTTTCTCGAATTCAACTCCCCGATCATCCAGCCGCAATACGGCGGCGGCACGGCCAAGCCCTTCATTGCGCATGTGAACGCACTGTCGACCGACATGTACCTCGCCATCTCGCACGAGCTTTACCTGAAGCGGCTGGTCACAGCGGGCTTTGACAAAGTGTTCGTGATCGGCCGCCACTTCCGCAACGAAGGCATCGATCGTAGCCATCACCCTGAGTTCGTGATGCTCGAAACGATGACGGCTTACGAGAACTACGAATACAACATGCAGTTGATCGAAGATCTCTTCCGTCACATTGCTACCAGCGTGTTTGGCCGCACGACGTTCACCGTCAAGGGTCACGAAGTCGACTTCGCCAATACCTGGCCGCGCGTGCTGATGGCTGATGCTGTTTTGCATGCCACCGGCATCGACTTTCGTACCATCACAAGCGTCGAAGAAGCCAACGCCAAGCTGGCTGAGCTTGGCATCAAGGATGCCCAACCGAGCGTCGGCAACGCGATGGTGCGCGCCTTCGAAGAGAAGGTTGAAAAGTCACTGATCCAGCCCACGTTCATCTATGGCCACCCGATAGAAATCTCGCCGCTGGCCAAGCCGATGCAGAACGACCCGCGCTATGTCGAACGCTTTGAAATCTTCATCGCCGGCATGGAATGCGGCGACAACTGGAGCGAGCAGAACGACCCCGTGCAGTTGCTCGAAACCTGGAAGAAGGCTTTCAAGCCCGAAGACCGTGACGAGGGCGAATTCCATCCGCTCGATTACGACTTCATTGAAGCCATGGAGCACGCCATGCCACCCACGACCGGCATCGGCCCGGGCCTGGAGCGGCTCGCCATGATTTTCACCGGCAAAGAAGACATCTATGACGTCATCTTCTTCCCACTGATGAAGCCGCTACTCGGCGAAGTGAACAAGGTGATCTACGAGGTCACCGACGATGAGAGCGAACAACAGAAGGTAGATCTGTTGCTGACGGCCGAAGAATTCGCTGCCTGGCTCAAGGCTGGCAAGCTGAAGCCGCGCGGCAGCGCCGTTGCACTCACACCGGTTGAAACCGAG
This sequence comes from Acidobacteriota bacterium, assembly GCA_016870995.1. Taxonomy (GTDB): domain Bacteria; phylum Acidobacteriota; class Terriglobia; order Bryobacterales; family Bryobacteraceae; genus Bryobacter. The sequence goes on along the minus strand of VFZU01000047.1, from coordinate 8,659 downwards.
TGGGAAGGCAAAAAGCTCAAGCACTACGAGATTACAGGTTTGTCCAACGGCGGCCGCGTCACTGTGCGCGGCGCGGATGTCAGCGTGTTGATCTCGGAGACTTTCCCTTCGATCGAACTCAAAGTGCGCCCGGCTCGCAAAGCCAACGGCTAAAGCTGGCTGAGAAAACTTCGTATGCCGGCGGCAATGGCTGCCGGGTGCGACAAGAAGAGGTAGAAGTTGGCTTGCGCGAATTCGACGACCTCTGCCGTAGGTACTCCACGTTGCAAATCCGCGATGTGGCGCTTGCGAATCGCTTCGTCAAACTTGAGCTTCTGCAATAGCGCTTCTCGTTGTGATTCTGTTGTCGGCTTCCACTTGGCCATCTGTTCTGGAGCACTCGCCGCGCCGGCGACGAAGGCCAGCACCGGCACTCGGATCTTGGCGTACTCAGGCCGTTCGAGGCCCTTCGATAATGCCTGCCGCGTTTGCTGACTCACCAGATAGCGACCGAGGCTGCCATCGGAATTCACTTCATACAATTGCCGCAATTCGTCTGCTGGAAATCGAATGCCGTGCACGCGCTCTTGCCAGTCGAGGTATGCGGCAACACTACTGCGATCCTCGGGCTCGAGTTTTGGAGCCGGGGGCAACGCCTTACCGTCAGGCGGTTTGACACCATAGTCATTCGGGCCAAGCATCGGATCTTCCGCCGAGTTCAAATAAACGAAACCCGCAATGCGGTCTGCGTGCCTTGAGCCCAAAACATTGAGATCCATACCGCCGAAGGAATGTCCAGCCACGATCGGCTTCGCCTGCAGTTGCAAAGCATCGATCACCTTCAACACATCTTGCGCAGACTCTGAAGTGGAGTACCCGCCAGCTGGTGCGCTCGAGGCGCCCAAGCCCCGGCGCGTGATGGAAACCACGTGGCAAACCGCCACCAGCTCACGAGCCAGAGGCTCAAACGCATGGCCCAAAACATATCCCCCCAACAGAATCGCTGTGCGCCCCTTGCCACCCTAATCGAGCACCTCAAGCTGAACGCCGGGCTCTACCTCAACCATCCGGACCTTGGGTGCCGGCTGCGCTTAAAGCAGCAGCCCAGCTAACCCGAGGATCACGGCAAGTTTCATCAAATTTCTTTGAGCGCCGCCAGCACTTGAGCCGCATGCCCGGCGGGCTTCACCTTGGAGAAGATCTTAGCGATTTTGCCGGTTTTGTCAATCACGAAGGTGCTGCGTTCCACCCCCATATACTTCTTGCCGTACATGCTCTTCTCAGCCCACACGCCATACTTTTCAGCCACCGCGTGCTCTTCGTCGGCGAGCAGCGGGAAGCTCAATTCAAACTTGGCGCGGAATTTCGCCTGCGCCTTCACGGCATCGGGCGAGACGCCGACCACCGCCGCCTCAGCCTTGACGAAGTCTGCCGATGCGTCGCGAAACTCGCAAGCCTCAGTGGTGCAGCCGGGCGTATCGGACTTGGGGTAAAAATACAACACGACATTCTTGCCTTTGAGGCTCGAGAGTTTGAAAGCCTCGCCACTGTCGGTGGCGAGTGTGAAATCGGGAGCTTTGGATCCTTCTTTGAGTGCCATGCCCGCTTAGATGCTGTCGGCAGGCGGATCGACCAAAAAGTGATTGGCCTTGAGCCAGGCTCGCGTCCGCGGTGGCGTGGTTTCTACAACCAGCCGCACCAGATCAGCGGGTGAATCGATGTCATACCAGCCGGGCCCGAGCTCGGCGCTGAGCCCTGCCTTGCGCACTCCGGTCATGCTTTGCTCCAGCGTTGATTCGGTGCTCCATTCGACGCCATCAAACACTGCTGGTTTCAGGCGTCGAAACATCACCGCATAGTAGCCGCCATCTTCTGTGGGCCCAAACGCAACATCGGCGCTGGAATCGAGCAACTGTTTCAAATGCTCGATCGGCAGCGTGGGCGCATCACTGCCAAGGATCATGACCTGCGTCCGGCCTTTTGAAAAGGCATTCTGCGCCGCGTTCCACATCCGCTCGCCCAGGTCGCCGCCCGATTGCAATTCCCTTGGGACATCGAATTCGCGCCAATCGTCAAAAGCCTGATCGAGATGCAGTTCAAGATCGACTTCGCCATTGAAACCTTGAAGGCCCTCGAGTACGTCTCCTACAAACGAGCGGTGCAGTTCGGCACATTCCTCCGGACTCAACACTGGCTGAAGCCTCGTCTTGACCCTGCCCGGCACCGGAGCTTTAGCGAATACCAGGATGACGGGGGGCATATGGCCATTGTAAAATTAGAATCAATGAAGAAGACTGTCGTTCTTTCGTTTGGCGCCGCGTCGTTGTTGACGCTGAGCCTGATTTCGACCCCGACCGCTGCCGCGCAAGCCGGCAAGGCCGATAAGGGTAAGGAAGTGTTTGAGCAATGCTCGGTCTGCCACAACGCGGACAGCGACGAGAAGAAGATGGGCCCTGCACTGAAGGGTCTTTTCAAGAAAGAAAAGATGCAGAACGGCAAGGCTCCTAGCGAAGCCAATGTGCGCGCCCTGATCAACAACGGCGGCAATGGCATGCCCGCCTACGAAGAACTTCTCAGCAAAGAAGAGCGCGACGACCTCATTGCTTATCTGAAGACCCTCTAAGCTTCAGTTTTCTGCTATGGTAAAGAAATGTGGGTGAAACACACCACACTTTTCTTGCGTCCCCATCGTCTAGAGGCCTAGGACACCGCCCTTTCACGGCGATAACCGGGGTTCGAATCCCCGTGGGGACGCCATCCTTCCTTTTTGTATCCTCGAAGAGTGAGATTTCTGTTCACTCTTGTCCTTCTCGCTCTCTCTCTTCACGCCCAAGAACTGCTCATTGACCATCGTCTTGAAATGGATCCGGATCAACCCGTTCGCCTCATCTCTTCTCAAAAGCCATTTCGCGCAGTTGGGTTGATCAGCGATTCGCACCTTCACGTGCGAGTGCGCGTCTCCACCGACGGCCTCACCTGGACAGATTGGCGCGCGGTAGAGACAGGCCATGAGGGAGGCAGCCTGGTCTGGTTTGACGAAGAGGCCAAGCGAGTTGAGGTAATGGCGGCCGGTGATTTGCGGGTGCTGCTGATCGAACCCGGGAATGTCCCGGCGAGCTACCCTGCAAAGCGAAATACATCTTCAGTGGAGCCGACTGTGGTGACGCGTGCGGGTTGGGGTTGTGGCAACGAATGCGCCCCGAGGGCGCAGCCAGCCTTTGCCAACGTGACGCATCTGGTGGTGCATCACTCCGCCGGGGCCAACGAATCGCGCGATTGGGCAGCAGTGATTCGCAGCATTTGGGTGCTGCATGTCCAGGGCAATGGTTGGAACGATATTGGCTACAACTATCTGATCGATCCGAACGGTGTCATCTACGAAGGCCGCGCTGGTGGAGATGGCGTGATCGGAGCTCACTTCTCGGGCGTCAACACGGCCACCATGGGTGTTTGCATGGTGGGCACCTATTCGACACGGCCCCCCGCACCGGCCGCCGTTGAGAGCCTCAAAAGGCTGCTCGCCTGGCAGGCCGCCAAATGGAAACTCGATGCCAGTGAGCAGTCGATCCATGCCGCCAGCGGTCTTTCGCTCAACATTGTCAGTGGCCATCGCGATGCCGGCCTAAGCCCACGGGCAAGCGGCACCACAGAGTGCCCCGGCAATGGCCTCTATGCCTATCTGCCGCAGGTGCGGCGTGAAGTCGCAGCAAACGCGGGCTGCTCCATTCAGATGGCACGTCGCAATTATTGCTTCGGTGCGGAAGCCTCAAGCGCCTTGGTGGATTTTGAAAACCCGCGCAATTGCGAAGTAGGTGTGGAAGGCGGTGCCCCTTGGCTGAGCATTCGCGAGGGCCGCATTGAAGCCTCGCCTAACACCTCCACCACGCGCCGCACCGCTGAGCTCAGGGTGGGTGGCCAATGGATTGAAGTCTCGCAGGCTCACGCTGGGGTCGGTGAAACTCCTTGCATCGCGCGAGGCAGCATCGTGAATGGCGCAACGTTCGACACAAGACCTGTGGCGCTGGGTAGCATCGTCAGCCTTTTCGGTGAAAATTTGGGGCGCGAAGGTAGCCGCACCGAGGTGATCGTTAATGGCCGCCTGAATGCCACCGTTTTCGCAGCCACGCCGAACCAGGTGAACTTTGCCCTTCCGACCGGCGCCCAACCCGGCAGCGCACGCCTTGAGGTGTTGCGCGACGGAGTGCGCAGCCCGGAGGCGATGTTCTGGATCACGGAGGCGACACCAGCCGCGTTTGCCGCACAGAACTTCGACAATGGCGCGTTGAACTCCACAACGAACCCAGTGCGGGTTGGACGACCGCTCGTGGTTTATCTCACTGGCATCGGCACCAATCGCAATCTCCCCTGGGAGGCCTCGATTGGGGGTCTCCGCGCCGAAGGCCTGTTCCTTGGTACAACGCCGGGTTTCCTCGGCCTCTCCCAGGCAAATCTGGTGGTTCCAGAAACACTCGGGGCCGGCGAACATCCGCTCCGGGTGACAGTAAGCGGTGTTGCCAGCCCCGAGCTTCGCGTGGCCGTCGTGAAATAGATTCTGTTTATTTCATGAAGCCAAGGTTGCGGACCGAGAAGTTCATCAGGTTCGGCAACACCTGATCGAGTTGGGCGGAGTTCACTCCAAACCAGGAAGCCATCGTGGCGCCGTATTGCTCGACGGAGGTGCTGGGTAGCCAGAGGCCGCGGTTGCCCACGTCGTCCGGACCCTGAATGGCGAGATTCGGAAAAGTGCCATACATGCGTCCGCCGGCGACGGCGCCGCCCATCACAAGATGGTGGCCGCCCCACGCGTGATCTGTTCCATTGTTGCTGTTGGGGCCAAAGGTGCGATTGAAATCGGATTCGGTAAACGTAGTAACGTTGTTCTCCACTCCGAGTTCAATGGTTGCGTCGTAGAAAGCCGAGATCGAGGCATTCAATCCGGTGAGCAACCCTTGGTGAGCGGCGAGTAAGCCTTCGTGGTTGTCGTAACCACCAGTCGACACAAAGAAAATCTGGCGGCTGACACCCAGGGTCTGGCGGGCACGGATGATGCGCGCTACCTGATTGAGCTGATTCCCCAGCCCGTTCCCAGGGAACACGGTCGCAATGCCGTCATCGCCGGTAAGAACGTTGTTCAGCACCTTGCCCACCTGGATGCCATTGTTGATGGTGCGGTTTGCAGCCTGAACCAGCGTGAGGCCCGACTGGAAGTTGATCACCTGCTGGAAAGCATTGTCCCGCGCCATCGCCGTTGGCGAACCGTCCGAGCCACTGAGACCCAGCCCCAACCCTCCATTGACGATCGCCGGACCAGTGACCTGCCCAATCGTGAACAGTGCGCCGCCGGAAGCCGAAACCGACATCGGCAGCAAAGCGCCCGTGTTGGCCGCTTGCATCGCATCCGCCGTGCGGCCACCCCAGCCCGAGCGTACCCCGCTCGTTGAAGCCTGTTGCCACGCCTGTTGCTGATCGGAGTGCGAATACAGGTTTACCGGCACTGCCGTTCTTTGGTTGTACTGGGTCTTCGTGATGGGCCGGATCAGCGGACCCACGTTTAGCACTGCCGAGGCTTTGCCCTGGTTATAGAGAGCCTGGATCCGGGTGAGCTGCGGGTGCAGACCGTAGCCTTCTCCACGGTCCATGATGGGCAGAAGTACATTCTGTGCGAGGCCTGTCGCCGGGCCGCGCACCTTTGAATAGTCGTTGTACTTCGCTCCCATTGGTACGATCGTGTTATTCGAATCGTTACCGCCGAACAGGAAAACGCAGACCAGAGCCTTGTAATCTCCCGTTTGGGCAAGAGCGTCTGTCACGCCCAGATATCCCAGGCTGGTGGTGGCGATCGAACGGCGCAACAACGCTCGTCGGCTGATTTGTGGTTTGAAATTGTCCATTTTGTTTGTCTCTTTCCTGGTTAGTTCTGGATTTGATAGTGGGCAGACGTGAGTGCTAAATAGAGCGCCAACCGGGCGCGCCGCGTCGGATCGGTCGAGGTGGCCAGCGTGTCGCGGATCCCTTGCTTCAAAACTTCAGGCATGGCGCCGTTCATGAAGTGAGCGTCGATCATCGCGATCAGCGACTCAACGTCGGTGGCCACCGCAATGTAGGGAGCAAGATTTGGTTTTGCTTCCGCGTTGGCATCGAGCTTGAGCAAGTAATCGATGTAGTTCACCCGCTCGAGAGCCGATACCGGAGTGAAGCCCTGATACTCAGGCCCATAGAGACCTGGGTTGCCTGGCGCGCGAGTGAGTGGCGAGAAGTAGCTGAAGACGCTCGGGGGGATAGAAGACCTTCTGCCCCATGCGTTCCAGATCTGATTCGATCGGATTGTCCTGGACGATGGTGCCCTCAAGCCCTTTCAGAATGTGCATGAATGACAGCACGGGTTCACGCATGTGGCCGGCAAATGCATTGAAGGGGTTGGGTACCGCCGGGTTGTCACCGGCGCGAGCTTCCGGATCGAGCAGCACCGCCCGCACCACGGCGAACAGATCGCCCCGTTGGCCCTGGCCGTTGTTGTTGAACGCAGCGTTAACGCGCATCAGATAGGCGGCCGAGGGGTTTGAGGTCACCATGCTCTGAATCAGGCGGAGAGAAAGGAAAGGAGCGACGTTGGGATGCTCATAGATGATCTGCAAAGCCGCGTCGAGATCCTGTTCCGTGGTCAGGCCAGCCGGAATCGTTCGGCCGAGAACTTTCTTCATCGTGGTGTCGTGGTTTGATTCCACCGCCACCATCGGCATTCCGTAGTTCTCATTGTTGTGATTGTTGCTGCCCTTGCCTTTGCCTGGAGGATAGGTCCAACCAGTGAAGACGTGAGACAGGTCGAGGACGTCCGCTTCCATGTAAGAGGGATAGGGCACGCCGTTGGGATCGCGCAACGGAGAACCGTCCGCACGAAGAAAGGTCGTTCCAAGCGTGAACAACTGCATGATTTCGCGTGCATAGTTCTCGTTTGGAAAGAGCCCCTTGGCCGGGTTGGGTTTGTCGTTGTCGACCATGTCGAGATATTGGCCCATGGCGACGTCGAGCGTGATGTCTTTAAGCAGTGTGCGGAAACTGCCGAGGGCATTGCGCAGCAGCAGGCGCTGGTAAGGCACCAGTCCGGCCGTCTTGTCGATCTCGACGGCAGAAACCACGAATGTCTTGTGTAGGGCAAAAGCAACGCGCTGGCGCAGCTGATCGCGCGCGTTCATCGCGTTTTTGAAGAATTCCGACTGCATGTCAAACACCGGAATGTCGCCATTGGGCGTGGGCATTGTGTAGGTGGAGTCGGCGAGATTTTTCTGTTCGGTAAGCCAGTCGTCGAAGCCAAGCTGCATAACGCGGAAGATCTCCGTCGGCGAAGCACCCCAGCTGGCTTGCTCAAGGAATCGCTTCGCAGCCGTGTAACTCACCTTCGGGTTGGCCGGCATGATGTTGGCGATCAGGGGGGTGGAGGTTGTGGGGCCCGGCGCTGGGTTGGCTACTGTGATCGCTGCGATGCCACCAGGAGAGGGCTTGGTGGTGCCCGTCACTGTAATGCTGGTGAGCGAGTTCACTGTGGCGGGCATCGGTGAGCCACCAACGTTCACAGTGGCGCCAGGGGCGAAGCCATTGCCCACGATCGTAAAGTTAGCGTTGCCAAGCGGCAACACACTGGGGTTAATGGACGAAATCGTTGGTACGGGATTCTGCAGAGTCACCGTCGATTCGCCTTTGGCGTTGCCGTCCTTCTGGCTGGTTGCCCCCACCTTCACGCTGCCGTTGACGGCGGCGATGTTCATTGGAGCGGTGTAGTTGCCGGCGGTGGTGATGGTGCCAACTGTGGCATTGCCGCCAACCACGCCGTTCACGGTCCAGTTCACGGCAGTTGTATTTGTGTTCGCAATGGAGGCCGTGAAGGTTCGCGACGCTCCACCACGCAAGGTCACCGTCGACGGCGATGTTGTCACCCGAATCGCTGCGCGAACCGTGAAACATCTCTGCGACGAGTTGGCCGCAGCCGGTGCCGGATTTTGAACGATGACGCAATACTGTTGGGCATTGGGCAGGCTGACAGCGGCGCGGAGTTCTGTTGAGCTGATGAACTGCGTGCTAACAGCACTATTCTGCAGCAGGATCGTCGCGCCCGTATAAAATTTTGTGCCCTTTACGATCAACATGACATTGCCGATATTGAGGTCGGTTGGCTCCACTGAGGTGGTGGTGGGAGTGGGATGCCGCAGGTTCACCGTCGCCTCGGCAAACTTGGTGGTATTGGCTACGCTAGTGGCCCGGACTATTACAGAAACCGGGTTGGGAAGTGCGGCTGGCGGTGTGTACAGCCCCGAGGTATTGATCGTACCTACCGTGGCATTACCGCCATTGATGCCGTTCACAGCCCAAGTAACATTGGTGTTTGTGGCCCCCGTGACGGTCTTTGTAAATTGTTGGGTTCCATCAAGACTGACGGTTGCGGTTGTTGGTGAAACGATGACAGTTTGCGAGTTGTGTATGTCAAGTTCTGCAATTACGAATTTGGCCAATGCTGCCTTTCTGGGCTTTTAGGGGAGGAGTGCAGAGGAGGGGATGTGTCCCTCCTTTGCATCCAGTAATGTAGAGTCCCACCGCCGTCAGGCGGCTTGTTCGAGTTTTCTCAACTGCTCCTTTCTGTGGTCTGAGAGTTGCGTCATATTGAGATACCGGATTGCCTCGACCCAGT
>VFZU01000046.1 GCA_016870995.1 Acidobacteriota bacterium | reverse complement strand
AATGTCTGTGAACGACTTGCAAAATGTTTTTGATTTGCGGTTGACTTTCCCCGCTGCGGCAAGTAGGCAGCCTGCGCCTTCGATTGAGCTTGGCTTGGCGAGAGGTTTTCTGTTTTTTGCCCGTTTCGTGGCACAGAAGAGCGGTTTCTGCCCTTGTTTGGCCATGTCTGGGCGCAGCCCTGCCTTGGGGTGCCTTGTTTTGTGTGTTTTTTCTGTCTTACTGTATTACGTAATCAGCTTAAGAATTTGGTCTACTGTTAGCGCAATAATGCCGAACATCAGGTGCGCCATGACCTTGGCTGCTCCCCGCACACGCACTGTACGCCCACCAAACTCGTCCTTCAGCCGCGCGTTGACCCGCTCCACCATGGTCCTGTTCCGATAGCGTTCCGACTTGGCTGGACATAACTCCGGCTTGGGCCGAATTGGTTTGCCCTTGTGCGGCTTCAGTCTGCCCCGCCTGCCGTTGGGTTCCACCACCGGCACATGGCCGAGTTCCCGGGAGTGTTCGAGGATCGCGTTTGCGTCATAGGCTGAGTCCATCAAATCGTACAGGTAGCAGACGCGCTGGCTGGTGATTGTCATCAGCGGAATCGCCGCCTTGGAGTCGTGAACCTGAGCGCTGGTCAGCATTGCCGTGATCGGGATCTGGCCGTCGGCAACGTCCAGGTGCAGCTTAGATCCTTTCCAGTAATATTGATGACCTTTGCTGCTGGTCTTGGTGCCAATGCCACAATCACGCGAAAGGCCCCTTAGCATCTCGCTCAACTTCATGGTGCGTTGTTTGGCTGTAATGCCGTAGTGTTTGCCCCAACGCCTTTCAGCCGGAGGTTTACCGGCCTTCTCGTGCTTGCGTTGCTGTTTCTGTCGGCGGGTTTCAGGAAACGTTTCCCGTGCCTCAATCGCAGTCGAGTCTCGGGCAATGTGCCCAATGATTCGGCCTTGCTGAGTGAGCCGAACCAAACTCTCGTGGATCTGTTCGGGCAGCTTGCGTCTGGCAAAATCAGCAAAGCTGCGTGAAAAGGTGCTCTCGCTCGGCAGCGCAGCCGCGTTGGTCCATCCACACAATGAGCGCAACTGGGCGTCGACCTTCAAGCGGCTGATCAACTGCCGGGTCGTCGCCAAATTGTAGATGGACTTGGCGAGAAAGGCCGCAATCAAAGCTCGCCGATCATCCTGGGGACGACCACGCCATTGCTTGTGCACAAAGCGATGCAGTTGTGTCAGCGTCATCGCTTCGGCAAGCAGCTTTGCCTGGCCGCTCAACTCACCCGTCGTCTGCTCCAAGGCCGGGAACAACTCAGCTTGAAATAGCTGCGCGAATTGCATAAGCACTGCTCGCGGAGTATGCTGCATCTGAGGTCACCTCGCGTCTGCTGGTTTGGTTTGGCGACTTAATCTTAGACCCTGTTGGCCTCTTTCTCAATCACTTTGTTCGCTATCTGCCTTGTTCCCTGACACTTGCGCTCAGTCGATTTTTGCAAGTGGCTCCTGTGAACGCCTCAATGCGTGAACGCATAGAGAATGTAGTTGATCCCAAAACGATAACTCAGGCTCGTCATCTGTTCGGGATATTCGGGCATATCGGCGTGCTCCCAGGCATCCCCGATATCCATATTGAAGTTAATCGCCACAACCATCCGACCCTGATCGTCGTACATGGCCCGCCAGCGCGGCGGAATCGCTGTTGGTTGCACTGTTGTAGCACCACTCGGCCCACGGCGCAAATGCCGCAACCCCGGGATAAACGTGCGTTCCTTGATATCGAACACCACGTTCATCACAGCATCCCCATCCTCGATATCGACAATCGGCTTACCCGGTAAAACTTGCTGCATTGAGGCCGCAAATAACTCCCAATCCCGATCCCCGTGAAAGTCATCCACAACCAGAAAGCCGCCACGCTCGAGATAGCTCCGCAGCCGCTTCACTTCAGGCTCAGAAAGATCCCACCAGGCTACCTGCGTCGCGTAGATCCAGGGGTAGTCATAGATTCGATCGTCGGTTAGCCCCGTATGCCGAATCTCGCCAATATCGATGCGAGTCAGCCGCTGGATCCCCTTCGTAAAGTGAATCTCCGCTTCAGGCATATCCTGCATCCACCAGCCCCGGCCCCAGGGGCGACGCACGAACGGCGCATCCGTGTACTCCATCCGCAAGAAGTAAAACTCAGCCTTCTCCGCGAACCCGCCTACGCTCGCCACCAATGGGATGGCAATCAGCGCGGCGAACTGGAGCAAGCGTCTCAACGGTCTCGTTCAGTAATGATATCCGCGATGGTAAGGACCGCTTTGCGATACGGCGAATCCGGGAAAGTCTCGATCACTTCCCTCGATCGGGCTGTGAACTGTTGCGCTCTTTCTTGTGCGCGCTCCACACCTTTGTACTTCTCGATGATTTCAAGAACGGTTGAGAAGGGCACACGCTCATAGCTGCGATCCTTCAGAATCGTTTCGATCATACGTGTCTCTTCGCGGGTGGTTTCAGCCAGTGCGTAGAGAAGCGGAAGCGTTACCTTGCCTTCAGCCAGGTCATTCCCAACCGGCTTACCCAGGATGTTTTCCTTCGATGTAAAATCGAGGACGTCATCGATTAATTGAAACGCCATACCCAGGTTCCAGGCAAACTCACCCAGCCGTGCTGAATCCGAGTCGTCCGCGCCACCGGCCATCGCGCCCAATCGGCAGCAAGCATTAAACAAGCAGGCGGTTTTGCGGTCCACCAGTTCCATGTAATCTGCTTCGGTCAGGTCAATTCTGCCCAGCCGGTCGAGCTGCATCAGCTCGCCTTCCACCATCACCTGCGTCAGTCCGATCAGAATATCCAGCACCGTGAAGTTTCGCTGCCGCATCGCGATCTGAAACGCCTGCATGTACAACCAGTCGCCAGCCAGGATGCTCATCTGGTTGCCCCACAGCGCATTCGCACTGGGCCTCCCGCGGCGGACTTTCGCTTCATCGATCACATCGTCATGCACCAGCGTCGAGGTATGCACCAACTCCACAACGGCAGCCAATTCAATGGCCTCTGAAGTCGTTTCAGTGCTTGAGGAAACTACCCGGCTGGAAAGCAGTAACAGGATTGGCCTTAAACGCTTTCCCCCAGCGGATTGCATATGGTGTGAAATCGTGTTGACCGCCGCCACGGACCCAATCGTTTCCAGTCCAATTACTTTCTCCACACGCGCCAGGTCGTCGCGCACCAGATCCAGGATCTGCTTCATCGAGACAGCCTGATTCACAGACTTTGTCATGCCAATTGCTCCAGTTTAGCCGGGAAGACCCGGCGGAAATTTGCGGTCGTCAGCTCATCGATTTCTTCCAGCGTCACGCCACGCAAGGCCCCAAGCCGCTTGGCGGTTTCGATGACATGGGCGGGTTCGTTGCGCTTGCCTCGAAAAGGTGCGGGCGCAAGGTACGGCGCATCGGTCTCGACGAGAATGCGATCCAGCGGTACAAAACTCGCTGCCTCTCTGAGCCGGTCTGCCTTGGGATAAGTCAAAACACCCGCAAGGCCCAAATGAAAGTTCAACTCGACGGCTTCCTTCGCTTCCTCTAGCCCTTCGCTAAAACAGTGAACAATTCCGCCAAGCGTGAAATCCCAATGCTGCTTCAGAATTTTAATTGTGTCTGCCCATGCCTCGCGCGTATGCAGTACGATCGGCAGCCGCAACTTCTTGGCCAACTCAAGCTGCCGCTGGAATACCTCCTGCTGCACCTCACGAGGGGAGAAGTTGTAGTGATAGTCGAGACCAATTTCACCAATTCCCACACATTTTGGATGAGCGGCAAGTGCTTCTAGCTGCGAATAAGTTTCAGGCTGAACCCGTTCCGCATTGTGCGGATGGACGCCAACGGTTGCCAGAAAGCATGGATGTGCCTCTGCCAACGCAATTCCAGCATCAAGATGAGGCGGCCCCTCTCCCGTGCCGATCGCAAGTATCGTCGTCACCCCAGCTGCAACAGCCCGAGCAATAACGGCTTCGCGATCTGCATCGAACTGATCGCTGTCGACATGACAATGACTATCGATCACTTCAACCGGGCTCCGATGGGCACCTCTTCGAGAAACGCCGCCAGCGCAGGCGATCCACCTTCAAGGCTCGCCGCCACAATCATTCCTTGGCTCTCGATCCCCTTCAGCTTGCGTGGTGCCAGGTTGGCAACGATCACAACCTTGCGATTCACCAATTGCTCCGGTTGATAGGCCTGGGCAATGCCAGCCACAATTGTTCTCGGCCCGGTTGGTTCACCGATGTTCACCTTCAGGTGAAGCAATTTATCGGCTCCCTTCACGGGTTCGGCGCTTAATACCAGGCCCACTCGCAAATCCACCTTCACAAAGTCATCGATCGTGATCGTTTCCGCGATCGGTGTAAAGTTCGAAGGGGCCGGCGCCTCTTCAGCCACCTTGCCGAGCAACGCATTCTGGCGATCCAGTTCGGCGGCTTCAAGCGCCTTCATCTGTTCGATAGCAACCTTCGGATCAAGCCTCGGGTAAATCGGTGAGATCTCGCCAATCGCATGGCCGGCAGGCGTATGACCCCATTCCAGCGGCCCGCCAACATTCAGTTGCTCACGAATCCGCGCCGCCGATTCCGGGATCACCGGCGCGGCCAGCACTGTGATCAGCCGCAAGCTCTCGAAACAACGGTAGAGCACCGCATCGAGCCTCGCCTGAGCTTCGGGCAAAGCGTCCTTCGCCAACTTCCACGGTGCATTCTCAACGATGTACTTATCGAGCTCACCGATCCATCGCCAGATGGCCTCAAGCGCCTTATGAAACTCGAAGTTCTCATAATGCGCCATCGCCACACCAATCGCGCTTGAATCCGCCTCTACCGGCGCCGGCACTTTGCCGCCGCGATACTGCAGAATCATCGACAGCGTCCGGCTCAATAAATTGCCCAGGCCGTTAGCCAGGTCCGAGTTGTATCTCGCCACCAAAGCATCAAAGCTGAAGCTGCCGTCAGACCCGAACGGGATTTCCCGCAGCAGGAAGTAGCGCAAGGCGTCGATACCCATCACTTGTTGAATCGGTGTCGCCCGCACGATATTGCCGCGGCTCTTCGACATCTTGTTGTCTTCAAACAGCAGCCATCCGTGCGAATAAATCCTCTTGGGCAATGGCCAGCCCGCTGCCATCAAAAACGACGGCCAGTAGATCGCATGAAAACGCACGATCTCTTTCGACATCAAATGCAGATCCGCCGGCCAGAGATCTTTACCCTCAACCGCCGACCAGTACGTCATCAGCGCGTCAAACCACACGTAGAACACATGCCCCGGATGATTCGGCACCGGAATGCCCCACTGGATCGTCGTCCGGCTAATCGACAGGTCTTGCAACTTCTCGCTCTTCAGGAAGCTCAAAACTTCATTGCGCCGCGCATCCGGTTGCAAAAACTCCGGGTTCGTCTCATGCAACTCAATCAGCTTGTCCTGAAACGCCGACAACTTGAAGAACAGATTCTCTTCTGTCACCAACTCGAGTGGCTGTCCGCTATCGGGATCGACATCGCCCTCTTTGGCATCTGCGACAAAGGCTTCGCTCGTCACCGAGTAATAGCCTGTGTAGCTCCCCTTATAGATGTAGCCGTTCTTCTCGCAATCAGAAAACAGCTTCGCCACCGCAGCGGCGTGTTGCGGAGAAGTCGTCCGTTGAAATTTATCGATTCCAAGTCCTAACTGCTTCCAGGTATTTTCAAACTCGGCCGAAATCAGATCGGTGTACTCCTGCGGAGTCTTGCCGATCTTGGTGGCAGCGCGCTCGATCTTCTGCCCATGCTCGTCTGAGCCGGTCACGAGATACGCTTCGGTTCCCTGCATCGCCTTCAGGCGTTTGATGGTGTCGGCGACCAGCGTCGTGTAGGTATGCCCAATATGCGGCGCGGCATTGACGTAATAAATGGGCGTGGTGAGGTAGTACTTGTTCATTTAAGCTTTTGTTTTGAGATACGCGAAATTGGCGGCGGCGAGCACTTCTTTGAGCGGCACTTTCTTGTCTCGCGCCAGAGCCTGGCAATCATCGAATTCAGGAGCGAATCCATTCCCGGTTACTTTAATGCGCACCGGGCCATAGGTTGTCTTCACTTCAACAAATTCACGCGGCAGCGTGCAACGCTCAGCACTCGAGATCCGCAAACCCAGCGTAGTTGTCTCGCGCAGGATCAGGCTCGTCAGAGCATCTTTGTCTTCCGGCTTGGCCACAACGGTCAATACATGACCCGAACGGTTCTTCTTCATCAACACTGGCGTCAGAGTCACATCCAGTGCTCCGGCCAGAAACAGTTGATCCATCGTGTAACCCAAAACCTGCGGTGTGGAATCGTCAATGTTCGCCTCGATCAACAGCACCGTTTGAGCCTCGGTCGACTCAAGCTGGTCTCCGATCGTGATGCGCAACACATTCGCTCGCGAGGGAAAATCCTTGGTCCCCGCTCCGTACCCCAGCGATTGAATACTCAATGAGGGCATCGGGCCGAAGCCCTTGGCCAGCGCGGAAACAATCGCCGCCCCGGTCGGCGTAGTCAGTTCGAATGCGGGCCCATCCACGTACACCGGCTTGTTCTTTAGTAGCAACGCGGTTGCTGGTGCCGGCACAGGCAGTACGCCGTGAGCCATCTTCGCAGTTCCAGACCCCACGTTAATCGGTGAGCTGTAAACAGCATCTACTTTCAACAGGTGCAGGCCATAGCAGGCGCCGACAATATCGGCGATCGCATCTACCGCGCCCACTTCATGAAAGTGAACCTGTTCGAGTGGGATGCCGTGCACCGCCGCCTCCGCCTCACCCAGCAAGGTAAACACGCGGCTTGAGGAAGCCTTCACTGGCGCGGGAATCTTGGCCTTATCGATCAACTCAAGAATCTGTGTCAAGCCCCGATGGCTGTGGTCGTGCGTTTGCTCATGCGTGTGCCCATGATCGTGGTCGTGATCATGGTCGTGGTGATGGCCGTGATGATGATGGTGGTGGTGATCGGCCGGTTGATCGCCGATCATCACATGGAACTTCGTAGCAGTGATCCCATAGCGAACCGTTTTTTCGGCCCGGTACTTCGCACCCAGGCCCAAATGTTCAAGGCCGTGAATTAGTTTGTGGGCGTCCGCTCCAGCGTCGATCAGGGCGCCAACAGTCATGTCTCCGCTTACGCCGGAGAAGGCGTCAAAATATGCAACTCGCATCAATAGATCTCTACTTCTATTGAACCAGTTTTGGAAGGATTTCTCCGCTCGCGCCTTGAATTACGATGTCGGCTGCGCCACCCAACTCAATTTCTTCCAGATTCACCAGAATCACTTTCGCCCCTGCCTCTTTCGCAATCGGAACCAACTGCGCCGCTGGATAAACTTGCCCGCTGGTCCCAATCACCAGCAGTACGTCGGTGCTCGATACAGCCTCAACACTCGCCTCCCAGGCCATGGGTGGCAAGTTCTCCCCAAACCAGACCACGCCCGGCCTCAGCATCTGCCCGCATTCTTCGCACAGCGGCGGTAAAGTTCGCAGGTGTGCTCTCAGATCGCTATGCAGCCTCTGGCAACCCATGCAGCGGAGTTTCCAGATCGACCCATGCAGCTCGATCACATGGCTTGAGCCACCGCGCTGATGCAGGCCATCCACATTCTGGGTCACCACTGTGACGAAAGGCCCCTTCTCTTCCAGTTGGGCCAGCGCGAAATGCCCCGCGTTCGGTTGTGCTTGCGCGATCAGTCCCCGCCGCCAGTCGTACCACTCCCACACCAGGGTTGGGTTCGCCGCAAACGCTTCCGGCGTAGCCAATTCCTGCGGGTTGTAATTACGCCACAGCCCGTCTAATCCCCGAAACGTCGGCACGCCTGATTCGGCCGACATTCCCGCCCCAGTCAACGCAATCACTCGATTCGCACTCAACAAAAGCTCTCGCGCATCGGATACTCGATTCATGGATCTGATTGTCGCGCGAGAAGAAGATCGGCTCAGTGTGAAGACCTTCCTCACCCGCCGTTTTTCTGGCTTGAGCCAGATGTATCTCCGCGCTCGCGTTTATCAGGGCCACTGTTTCCTCGATGGCGAACTTGTAGAGAACTGGGGGCGCAAGCTAAAGCCGGGACAAATCGTCTCGATCGAAGTCGACCTTGAGGCCGCCACATCTCGTAAGCCTGAAGCAATCCCTCTCGAGATTCTTTTCGAGGATGAGCATCGAATCGTCGTCGCCAAGCCTGGCGGGATGTTGGTGCATCCCACGATGCACGTTAAGACCGGCACCCTCGCCAACGCTCTCGCTTCTCATCTCAAAGGCGCTCGCTTCTGGTTCCCGCATCGCCTCGACCAGGAAACCAGTGGTGTCCTGGTTGTGGCGAAAACCGAGATTGAACTCCGGAGCATCACGCGTGCCTGGGAAAGCGGTCAAGTCGCCAAGCTCTACCTGGCCGTTCTTGAAGGTACCGTCGAGCCGGATGAGCTGCTGATCGATGCGCCCATCGGCCGCGACCCCGAGGCCAAGCCTGCTTGGGGCGTTCGAGCGAGCGGCAAGCCCGCGCAGTCCCGTCTGCGCGTCACATCGAGACACAGCAACATGACCCACGTTCAACTGGAACCCATTACAGGGCGCACCAATCAATTGCGCATCCACTGCGCTCACATCGGCCACCCCATCCTTGGCGACCGCCTCTACGGTACACCGGGGAGCCGTATGTTCCTCCATGCTCACCAGCTCTCCCTGCTTGGGCAGACCTACCAGACGCCCCCGCCCTGGCAGCTATTTGAAGACTGAGTTGGGCTTCACGCCATCGAGGAACGGCAGTGCTTCGCTCGAAATCAATTCCCGTTCCAGCTTGAATGCATTGTGACCTTCCGCGCTCTTCAATCTCACGACTCGCGAACCCTTCAACTGCGCAAACCGCAGTGGGATGTCGTTCGACACAGCCTTGTCGGCGTCCGCCACAAAAATCATCGTCTCGGCACGAATGCCCTTCGCGGTTGCCTCAAGTGAGTTTCCAAGCAAGCGCGTCAAGTTGTGCGTTGCCATGGCATTGAACTGATAGAACGCGTTGTCTGGCGCGGGAATGGAAGATCCTCCTCCTCCGCCTCTGGCACCGAGGGCTCCGAGAATCCCATTCAGAATGGTCTGCTACATACCGCCGCTTGATCTCTTTCCCCCACCGCCCACTTTGCTTGTCGCCATCTCCATCCAAAGCGCCATATCAGCGCCAGTCATATGAGGCGTGCCAACAATTGAAATTCCCTTCTTCATAAACGTTCGATATTGGCCCATCCATTCAAACGTCTGCATCCCGCCCATCGAGATTCCCACCACCGCGTGCAACTGATTCACATTCAAGTGCTTGGTTAGTAACAAATGCTGGCTCCGAACCATGTCCGCAATTGTGATGCGCGGAAAGTTCTTGCCCTTTTGGGTCGCCGAGTTCGAAGGCGAGGTCGATACGCCGTTCCCGATCGCATCAACTGCAATCACGAAGTATTTCGTCTGGTCCACCAATGGGTGTTTGTTGAAGACATAGGATTTGACGCCATCCGTCTTGCCGTTGAACCATGTTGGAAAGAGGATCACGTTCGACCCATCGGCATTGAGCGTTCCGTAAGTGCGGTAGCCGATTGTCAGGTCCTTGAGTACTTTGCCCGATTCCAGGACGAAGTCGCCCAGATATGCAGTCAAGAGAGCGGAGGCTAGCAGCAGCATCACTGCCGATCTTGTCAGACTGAAGTTAAAAGAGCGTGACGAGCCGCCTTGACAATTTCAGCGGCGTGTACGCCAGACTTGCCCAGCGCCGTCACGTGGCCCATCTTGCGTCCTGGCCGTGGGTCGTCTTTGCCATACAGGTGCAGCCGCGCCTCGGGGAATTTCAACAATGCACTCCAATTCGGGGTTCCTTCGCTCCACAAATCCCCAAGCAGGTTCGCCATCGCCGCTGGTGCATGAAAATGAGTGTCCCCAAGGGGTAAGCCGCAAACCGCCCGCAATTGTTGTTCAAACTGGCTCGTCCTTGCCGCATCGATGGTCAAATGACCAGAATTATGGGGCCGCGGCGCAATCTCGTTCACAAGCAGAGATCCATCGTGCC
Organism: Acidobacteriota bacterium; assembly: GCA_016870995.1. Lineage (GTDB taxonomy): Bacteria > Acidobacteriota > Terriglobia > Bryobacterales > Bryobacteraceae > Bryobacter. The sequence goes on along the minus strand of VFZU01000046.1, from coordinate 32,198 downwards.
GCAAAAAGAACTCAACACAAGTTGTGCCCACAACTCGAAGCGCCTCGAATATCCCCTCTGTAATTGCAATCGCTTCCTGAAACGTTTTCGCCGGGAGCAATGCCGGTGCTGTTGTCACGTCGAGGATATGGTTTGCGTGCGAATTCACAAACACCCCATAGTGAACAAACGCGCCATCCTGACCTCTCGCCGCCACCACAGACAACTCTCGTTCAAATGGCACAAACGCCTCAAGCACGCAGGCTTGTTTTGCCAGCTTGTCCCAGGCCGCCTCAAGCTCGGCCATCGAATTCACTTTGATCTGCCCCTTGCCGTCGTACCCAAAACCCGCCGTCTTCAAGATCGCGGGAAAGTGCGCTTCCGTCGGCAGATGATCTTCGATCGCGATGAAGTGCGTCACCGGGAAGTCGTTATTGCGAAGAAATGTTTTTTCCCGCAACCGGTGCTGCGTGGTGTGTAACACCTCCGGCCCTGGATGTAACGGAGCCAGTTTCTCAGCAGCGGATGCCGCCGCAAAGGGAATGTTTTCGAACTCCAGCGTGATTGCATCGACAGACTTGGCGAACGTTGCAATCTGATCCAAATCCTCGTACTCGCCAACCATTTCGCGATCTGCAATCTGCCCCGCGGGAGAATTCGCATCCGGCGAGTACACATGCACTCGATAACCCAATTGCCGCGCCGATATCGCCAGCATGCGACCCAATTGACCACTTCCCAAAATCCCAATAGCCGCTCCGGGCAACACGGGCTTCATGGCAATGTTTCGCGCCGAACCTTGGCCGTCTGTTCCTCTCGAAACGCCCGCAGCTTGGATCTCAACTCAGGCTCATGATTGGCCAGAATCGCGACCGCGAGCAATGCTGCGTTAATTGCCCCAGCTCTACCGATCGCCAGTGTTCCAACCGGCACGCCACCCGGCATCTGCACGATCGAATAAAGAGAATCAAGGCCCTTCAATGCATGCGATTCAACCGGCACCCCCAACACGGGCACCAACGTCTGAGCCGCAATCATGCCGGGCAGGTGAGCCGCCCCACCTGCCCCGGCAATAATCACTTCAATTCCACGCTCTTCCGCTTCGCGTGCATAGGCGTTCATGTACTCTGGGGTCCGATGCGCACTCACTACACGACACTCATGCGCCACGCCAAAAAACGTGAGCATGTCGTCGGCATGACGCATCGTCTCCCAGTCAGACTTTGAACCCATCACGACCGCGACTCGCGGCGGAGCAGTGGACATACCGGCTTACTGGCCCTGGCCGAGCGAGTATCCGCGCTGGCCGTCGTAGAAGAACAGGCCTTCCGACTTGATGATCGAGAAGCCGCCGTTCACAAAGCTGGTATAAAGCGCGAGAAGGTCTCGCTGGTCGATTTCGCCCAGCTTGCCTTCAAAGCGGCAGCGCCACTGGTCGGCCTTCACCGTATCGGCAAGTCCGCCTGGATACACTTTGGTTCCGCGGTTTGAGATAAACACGAGCTTCAGTTTGTCGGTGCCGAGCTTTTCGATTTGGCTGCCGAGTTCGTTAGCATCGCCCTTTGACCAGTTCACAAAGATGTCGACGCCTACTTGATCGATCTTGTTGTAGGTCGGCATTGGCGGCTCGGGCAGCGGCGGCAGAGTCTTATACTGCACGCTCTTCAACTGCTCGGGCATCTTGCCGAGGTTCGCCACAACGGCTTGCGCGAATTCCTTGGTGCCAACTTTGTTCTTTGAGGTGCCTTCCTTGAAGATGTCGTAGGTATGCGTGCCATCTTCAAGCGTCTTCAGCCAAGCGTTATGAACACGCTGCGCGACTTCGGCTTGACCAATGTGCGCCAGCATCATCACGCCACCCAGCAACAGCCCCGAAGGATTCGCCAGGTTTTGTCCCGCGCGACGCGGTGCCGAACCATGGATCGCCTCGAACATCGCATACTTCATGCCGATGTTCGAAGATCCCGCCAGACCTACCGAGCCCGCAATCTGCGCGGCCACGTCCGACAAAATGTCGCCATACAGATTCGGCATCACGATCACATCAAATGCGCCAGGCGTATCGGCCAGCTTTGCAGCGCCGATGTCGACGATCCAGTGTTCCTTCTCGATTTCCGGATACTGCGCGCCGATCTCATCGAACACCTTGTGGAACAAGCCGTCCGAGATCTTCATGATGTTGTCTTTGGTAAAGCAGGTCACCTTCTTGCGGCCATTCGCCTTCGCGTATTCGAACGCGTAACGAACGATACGCTCCGAGCCGCGGCGAGTGATGATCTTCAGCGATTGGTGAACGTCAGCCGACAACTGGTATTCGATACCGGCGTACAAATCCTCTTCGTTCTCGCGAACAATCACAACGTCCATACCCTGGTGCTTGGTCTGCACGAACGGGTGATAGGCGACGCAAGGCCGCACGTTGGCATAAAGACCCAGCATCTTGCGCGTGGTCACGTTTAGGCTCTTAAAGCCTCCGCCCTGGGGTGTCGTGATCGGAGCCTTCAAAAATATTTTTGTGCGCAGCAGGCTGTCCAGCGAATCCTGCGAGATGCCCGCAGAGTTACCGCTCAGATAAACTTTTTCGCCGATCTCGATCGTCTCGATGTCCAATTGAGCCCCTGCCGACTCAAGGATGTGCAGGGTAGCGCCCATAATTTCAGGGCCAATGCCGTCGCCATGTGCGACTGTGATAGAGGTTTTCGACATAATTTGGGGTAAACTTCAAGCCTACTACACGCTGAATCTCCCGGCTGTGCGAGAATCGATGGTTTCCTTATGCCTGAACTCCGACGAGACCCCATTACTGGCCGCTGGGTGATCATTTCGGTGGAACGCGCCCGCCGTCCCAGCGATTTCGTCCGGGTCCCCGTAGCCGGAGCAACAAACCGGTTCTGCCCATTCTGCGAAGGTAACGAATCGAAAACTCCGCCTGAGATCATGGCCTTCCGGCCCGACGGCGGTGAGCCGAATGGTCCGAATTGGACGCTCCGCGTCGTCCCCAACAAGTTTCCTGCTCTCCGCGTTGAAGGCAATCTCGATCGCATCGGCGACGGCATCTACGACCGTATGAACGGTGTCGGTGCTCACGAAGTCATTATCGAAACCCCCAATCACGAGCTCTTCCTATCCGATTGCTCTGAGAAAACCGTTGAGAACCTGTTTTGGGCCTTTCGCGAGCGTATCCGGGACCTCAAACGCGATACGCGCATGCGCTATATCGTTTGCTTCAAAAATCACGGAGACTTGGCTGGTGCCACACTCGAACACACGCACTCGCAAATCATTGGCCTCCCGATTGTGCCGAAGCGCGTCCAGGAAGAACTCGATGGCTCCCGCCGCTATTTCGATTTTCGCGAGCGCTGCATCTGGTGCGACATGGTCCGCCAAGAGGTGGAAGACGGCTCTCGCCTCATCCTCGAAACCGATCAGTTCGTCGCATTTTCACCATACGCCCCCCGCTTTCCCTTCGAAACCTGGGTGCTTCCACGTCACCACAGCAGCCACTTTGAGGATTCTTCGCCTCAGCTCATCCACAACCTCGCCTGGGTCATGCGCACCTTATTGCGCCGCATCGACAAAGTCCTCGAGCGGCCCAGCTTCAACTTCGTCATTCATACTGCCCCTGCGCACGACGGGCCCCTCGACCATTTCCACTGGCATATCGAGATCATTCCACGCCTCACCAAAATCGCTGGCTTCGAGTGGTGCACCGGTTTTTACATAAATCCGACGCCTCCCGAGGAAGCCGCAAAGTTTTTGCGCGACGCAGGGCTGGTTTGAGGTGTTAGTGTCTTAGATCATGGGTACATTTCGTCCAGTTCCGCGCCGTACCGGTATTAAACCTCCGCCCGCCTCCACGAAGGCGGCCTCCGTGGAGAAACCGGCCGCGCCAGCACTGACGGGAAATCTCCGCGCCACCAGCCGTACCTTCGAGCTCAAGGGTGAAATCCACCGCAAGCTCATCAGCGTCCTCAATCTCGACAAGGTCAACTCGCTCCCGCGCGACCGCGTCCGCATGGAAATCGGCCGCGTCGTAGAAAAGCTTCTTCAGGAGCTGCGCGTCCCCATGACGACGGCCGAAGAAAACCAGATCATCGAAGAAGTCCTCGATGAAGTTTTTGGTCTTGGCCCTCTCGAGCCGCTGCTCAAAGAACCATCCATCTCCGATATCCTCATCAACGGCCCGAACAAGGTTTACGTCGAACGGTTCGGCAAGCTCACGCTCACGGGCATTCGCTTCAAAGACAATGCCCATCTGCTCCACGTCATTGAAAAAATCGTCTCGAAGGTCGGCCGTCGCGTCGACGAAGCGAATCCAATCGTCGACGCCCGTTTGCAAGACGGCAGCCGTGTCAACGCCATCATTCCGCCGCTGGCTCTCGATGGCCCTTCGATGTCCATCCGCCGTTTCGGCAAGCACGTCATCACCAGCGAAGAGCTCATCGAAAAGAAGACGATCACCCGCTCCATGCTCGAGTTCATGGCTGCCTGCGTCGCCGCCAAATCCACAGTGCTTGTCTCGGGCGGCACCGGTAGCGGCAAAACGACCACGCTCAACGCCATGTCCCGCTTCATCCCCGAAGATGAACGCATCGTCACCATCGAGGACACAGCCGAACTCCAACTCCAGCAGCGCCACGTCGTCAAGTTCGAAACGCGCCCCCCGAATCTCAACAAAGAAGGCGGCATCAACCAGCGCCAATTGGTCCGCACCGCTCTCCGTATGCGCCCCGACCGCATCATCATCGGTGAGTGCCGCGGCGGCGAAGCGCTCGACATGCTTCAGGCCATGAACACCGGTGTCGAAGGCTCCATGACCACCATCCACGCCAACACCCCGCGCGATGCCTTCTCCCGCCTCGAAGCCATGATGCTCATGGCCGATCTCGAGATCCCTTCGAAGGTCCTCATCCAGCAACTCGCCAGCGCCATCAAGATGGTCTGCCAGGTGGCCCGTCTGCAAGATGGCTCTCGTAAGATCGTCTCGATCGCAGAAGTCACTGGTGTAGAAGACGGTCGCGTCATGACTCAGGACATCTTCTTTTTCGAGCGCACCGGTATGACCGCCGACGGCCGCGTACAGGGCCGCTTCCGCTGGAGCGGTGTCAAACCGAAAATCCTTGATCGCCTTCGCATGGCTGGCATCAGCCTGCGATCCGATATCTTCGACGAGATTGTCGAGGTAAACCAGGAATGACCCGGCGTGAAGTGACTTCCCTCGGCTTGGCTGCGGCTCTCAACGCCGATACAACGCCAGAACCCCGCCTCGACCCTGTTGTCTACGCCCGTCTCCGGCACGACCAGGCACCTCTCCGCTACCGTTTCAATTCCACCACTCCCTCCGCCGCGCGTGCCTGGCAACGCAAGCTGCGCACCAAAGTCGAAGAACTCGTTGGCGGCTTCCCAACCTCGAAGCCTTCTCTCAACGCGCGCCTCCTCGAAACCAAAGACTTCCCCACCTACACTCGCGAAAAGCTCACCTTCACCAGCCGTGAAGGCATGGAGGTTCTCGCCTACCTCTTGAAGCCCAAGGTCACCGCTGGCAAGCAACCCGTCATGGTTTGCGTCCCCGGCCACGGTCGCGGTGTCGACGACATCGTAGGCATTGATGAGAAGGGCCTTGATCGCACCAACAAAGCGGGCTACCAGGCCGATTTCGCTCTCCAGTTCGTCGAACAGGGCATCGCCGCGCTCGCCATCGAGCCCCTTGCTTTCGGCCATCGCCGCGACCCGATCAATGCTGCCAAAGGCCCCAATAACAACAGTTGCCAGCCCGCTGCTGGCGCTGCTCTTTTGTTCGGCGAAACCATGATTGGCTGGCGTGCCTACGATGTGATGCGCGCCATTGACTACATCGAAACCCGCAAGGATCTTGATGCCAAGCGAGTCGGCTGCGTCGGCATCTCCGGTGGCGGCACCTGCACTCTGTTCGCAACCGCCCTCGACACCCGCATTCAGGCCGCGATGGTCTCCGGCTACCTATGCACCTTCCGCGATTGCATCTTGTCGCTCGCTCACTGCATGGACAACTACGTCCCTGGCATTCTCAATTGGGCCGAGATGAGTGACGTGGCCGGCCTCATCGCACCCAGACCTCTATTCGTGGAGACGGGCGAGCAGGATCGTATCTTCCCCCTTCCTGGCTTCAAAGAAGCCTACACTGCCACCAGCAAGATCTACGAAGTCTTCGGAGCTTCTTCGTCCCTCGGCATGGAAGTCCACCCCGGTGCCCACGTCTTCCACGGCGTCAAGGGCGTTCCCTTTATCGCTTCCCGTTTGAAAGGCTAGCCATCCATGCGATATCTCGCGCTATTCCTTGCCGCTGCGTCTCTTCCCGCCGCGGTTGAAAAGATCTATCTCACCGAGCGTGGTGATCACGGCGAACGCTATGAGCGCATCGCCGCCAAAGCTTACTTCGTCATCGATCCCAAAGCCGAGGCCAACAAGATCATCCGCGACATCGAATTTGCACCGGTCGATGAAAATGGCCTTGTGCGCTTCACCGCAGACCTCGTCGTTCTCAAGCCACGCGACCCAGCCACGGGCAATGGCACCATCCTCTTTGAGGTCTCGAACCGCGGCGGCAAAGGCCTCACCGGCATGTTCGGCGAGCCCTTCCTGATGGAGCAGGGCTACACGCTCGTCTGGGTCGGCTGGCAATGGGACGTCCCAGTCTCGCCGGATCTCCTCCGCGTCTACCCTCCCATCGCCAAAGGCATCGAGGCTCTCATCCGCAGCGAGTTCATCCCGCATGCAAAAACCACAACCATGAGCCTCGGCGACCGCACCATGCAGGCCTATCCGGCTTCCGGCGCAGTCACGCTTACAATCCGCGATACGCGCGACGGCAAGCGCCAGCAGCTTCGCGATGGCTGGTTGCTGAACGATGCCAAAACCTCGATTCAGATGCCCACCGGCTTCCAGCCCTACCAGATCTACGAGGCCACCTACACCACCAAAGATCCTGTCGTCGCCGGCACTGGCCTCGCTGCCATCCGTGATGTCATCAGCTTCCTCCGCTACGAAAACAAAGGCACCGTTCTGCTCGGCGATCACTTCCGCCACATGAAGCGTGCCATCGCCTTCGGCACCTCCCAAAGTGGCCGCTTCTTGCGCCAGTATCTCTATGACGGCTTCAATACCGACGAGAAGGGCCGCAAGGTCTTCGATGGCGTTTGGGCCAACGTCGCTGGTGCCGGCCGTGGCAGCTTTAACATCCGCGGCGCTCAACCAAGCCGTGACGGTCACCCTACCTTCAACTTCTTCTACCCCAGCGACCTCTTTCCCTATACAGACCTCCCGCAAACCGATCCGGAAACGAACCTTTCAGGTGGCCTCCTCGCAAACGTCAAGGATGTCCCGAAGATCTTCTACACCAATGGCAGCTACGAATATTGGGGCCGCAATGCCGCCCTGATTCACATCACCCCCGATGGCAAGCAGGACGCCGAGCTCGCTCCCAACACACGCATCTATTACGTCGCCGGCAGCCAACACGGTCCCGGTCGCCTTCCACCTCCTAAGGCGGGCACCGTCAACTTCGCGAACATGAACGACTATCGCCCGCTCTATCGCGCTTTTCTCTCCGCCATGTTCGCCTGGGTCAAAGACAACACCGCCCCGCCCGAAAGCCGCTACCCCCGCATCGATCGCAAGGAACTCGTGCCTTTCGAATCCATCAGAGACGCTGGCTCCCCGAAGCAGCCCATGCGAGCCTGGCGCGCCGACTACAAAACCGAACCGCCCACTCTTGGCAAGCTCTTCCCCCTCTTCGTTCCTGCAATCGGCCCCGACGGTAATGAACTCGGCGGCATCCGCCTGCCCGAACTGTCTGCACCACTGGCTCTCTACCGCGGCTGGAACTACCGTGCCGACCCCAACGCACCCAAGAATTACATCAACGACATGGTCGGCTCCACCTTCCCTCTCCCGAAGGAAAAAGTCGAAAAACTCTACTCCTCCAAAGCCGATTACGTGGCTAAAGTCCGCGCCCACGCACAGGAAATGATCCAATCCCGCCTCCTCCTCGAACGTGACCTCGAATCTGTCGTCGCCCGAGCCGGACAGGCCTGGGACTGGTTGTTATCCTCGAAGTAATGCAGGACATTCCGGGTATCCAAAACATCGTCGCCATCGGTTCAGGTAAAGGCGGCGTTGGTAAAACCACAGTTAGCGTAAACGTCGCGATTGCACTCTCCCGACTCGGCAATCGTGTTGGCCTTTTGGACGCCGACGTATACGGCCCCAATGTACCCCTCATGATGGGCGTCAGCGAAGCCCCACTCACCGACGGCCAGCGCATCCGCCCCATCGTTAAGGAAGGCCTCCGTGTCATGTCGATGGGCTTTCTCAATCCCGGCGACAAACCGCTCGTCTGGCGTGGCCCCATGCTTCACAACGTAATGCAGCAGTTCCTCCGCCAAGTCGAATGGGGCGAGCTCGACTATCTCATCATCGATCTCCCTCCCGGCACCGGCGACGTGCAGCTCAGCCTGATGCAATCCACCAAACTCAACGGCGCTGTCGTGGTTACCACGCCCAGCGACGTCAGCCTTGAGGACGCCCGTAAAGCTGTCAATATGTTTCATCAGGTCAAAGTTCCCGTCCTCGGCATGGTCGAGAACATGAGCTACCTCATCGCCCCGCAAAGCAAAGAGCGAATCGACGTCTTCGGCCACGGTGCAGGCAAAAAGACCGCTGAGGTGATGAACATCAACTTCCTCGGCGAACTGGCTCTCATCCCCGAAATCCGCAAGGGCGGCGACTCGGGCAAACCGGTTGCCCTCGAAGGTCCCGCCAGCGAACTGGCCTCAGGCTTCTATGAAGTCGCCAAGCAGGTCGAAGCCCGCTGCGCCGAAGTCAACAAGAACAGCGGCCCGACGATGACCATTAGTGACTAACCTTCGTCACAAATAGAAACGCTTGAGCGCTCTTACATTGTGGAAGCGCAAAGCGAAGCAATCAACCAACAAGTAGCAACCGCTCACTCCCGCGACCTGGAGCGAATCTTTTTCGATCACTATCCGAATCTGATTCGCGTCGTTTCGTGAGTCATCAAGAATCCCTCTCGCGCCGAAGAACTCGCCGTTGAAGCAATCCTACGCTTTCCCCGCGCGGGCTTAGCGGGGCAAGCTATCGAGCACTCGTGGCTATGTCGAACTGCTCTGCGGCTCGGCCTCGACGAGCTGAGACGTCAGCAGCACTTTGAGAAGTACTCGGGCCTCATGAGGATCTTCGGCCACCATCCGGCACCCGATGAACTCTTCGATTCGCAACTCGAAAAGGATCGAGTTCGCATGGTTCTCGCCTCGATCCCCAAGCGAGACGCCGAGCTTCTCGTTCTGCGATCTGTTGGATTCAGTTACTCCGAATTGGGCGACGCCTTGCAGCTGAAACAAACCTCCGTGGGCACGATGTTGTCCAGGGCACAACAGGCCTTCAAAAACGAATACTTGAGGAGATTTGGTCATGACCAACAGCAATGACACCCAGCAATGGGTCGACACGAAAATGCAAGCGCTGCAACCGGGCCATTCGGCTGACCAGGGAATGGATTCCGCCCTCCGCATCTTGAGGCAACGAAAGGCACCCACCAGGAGTCTTGCCACACGGGCTTCGATTCTCGGCGTGACATTCACCCTTGTCGGCTTGGCCGCCGTGCTGCCGGATACTCAGGCATTTGCCGCCCGCTGCCTGGAGGCTTGCCGCGCCGCTGTAGGAGTGTCCGACACCGCCGCATCAACCGATGCCAGTGCACTCGCACCCTACCGTGGCAAAGTCCTTGCCGTCAACTTCTGGGCGACCTGGTGCGCACCCTGCCGTGAAGAACTGCCAGCCCTCGAGTCCATTCGGCAACGCCTTGAGTCTTCCGGCCTCGCCATGGTTGGCGTCTCTGTCGACGATGGAGATTGGGATTCCGTTCTTGCCTTCGCATCCCAACAGCGCCTGGGTTTCAAGCTTGAGAAGCCGTCGAGCGAACTCGCCAAGTTCTTCGGCCCCATCGAAGCTCTCCCCGTTACCGTCCTGATGGATCGTGAAGGCAAACAGATCGCCCGCATCAACGGCAAGATCGATGCCGGGGCTCTCGAGCGCCAGATCCTCGCCGCCCTTAACGCGCCAGCGTCTGATTCAACCGCTCGGTAAGGTCCTTCAGCCGGGACGGGTTGCGCAGCAATTGACGAATCGATTCTGCCCCATCCGTCTCGGCCCAAACTTCCGCCGCCCACAAGGAATAAGCATAGGCAGTAGAAGCCTGTTCCGCCGACAAGCCACCCCAATAGCCTGCCAGGCGCTCCAGCCCTGGCAGTCGTCCCGCCGACACCGCCTGTCGCAATTGCCGCCGCTGATCCTCTGTCAACCTCTCCCCGCTCAACCTCTGCGCCAATCCTTCATGCAACCAGGTCGGGAAATTGCCAAACCTCGCCACACACGCATGCACCATCTCGTGTGCAAACACTTTGCGCATCTGCGGCCCCACCCGGCTCCGCTCATAGACCAACGGTACGTTGATTTGCCCATCAAACATCCCGCCAGACCAGGGCGCATGCCCCATTGCCTGCCAGGTATCCTGCGAAACAACGATAGCTGTCACCTTCGCCCCAATCACACACCCCAGTTCGTGCCGAATCCGCGCATATTCTTCGTCGAGCGCATCCAGCATCTCCCGGGCCACGCTCGCCGACACCGATCCACTTGGATAGTGCAAAGTCAGGTCCGGCGATGAAGTGGTCGCATCCTGCGCAAGTAAGGCAATCAAAGGCACCCAATACATGCCCGAACTATCGGCAGATCCTGCTAATTTCTACAGAACGCCGTATTTCTTGTACACGTCCCGCAGATAAGCCCCGCGCCGCAATTCTTCCCGCGATTGGTTCTCGCCCAACACCTTAGAGTTCGCCTTCTCGATCGTCGCCTCAATCAGATGCGCGGGCACAACGACAACCCCATCGAAATCCGCCACAATCAAGTCTCCTGGCGAAACCTCGACCTCCCCGCAAACGATCGGCTTACCCCACGAAACTAGCACGCCCCGCCCATTCGAATCTACTGGCTTCATCCCGGTTGCAAACACCGGGTACCCCAATTCTTCAATCAACTTCACATCCCGCACAAACCCATCCATCACCGCCCCACGCGACCCTCGCGCCACCGCTGCCGTCGACAGCAATTCTCCCCACGGCGCATTCTGAATCGAAAGTCCCGTCGCGATCACCACCATCGCATCCCGCTCAATCGCATCCACCGCTTCAATCTCGGCGTCAAAGGGATTTTCGAGCACAACATCGCTGTCCTCAAATGCGATCGTATGCGCGTAACCCGCTACCACCTTATAACGCGAATGCACGGGCCGGATGTACTCCCGCATAACCTGACGGCGGTGTCCCAGACTATCTAGTGAGTCTGAGAGCACCGCCGTGTATAGATGCTGCGAGATGTGATCGACCAGGCTCACCCCGCTCCGCCCTCGCTCATCGCAGGACGTTGCATAAAGCTCGCCTCAACAAAGTGCCGGTTCATGATCGCGATGTTTTCGATCGAGATTCCCTTCGGGCAAGTCGCCTCGCACTCCTGCAGATTCGTGCAGGATCCGAACTTCTCTTCGTTCATCACCGTGACCATTTTCAACGCCCGATCCAGTTTTTCCGGCTGGCCCTGCGGCAACAGGTTCAAGTGAGCAATCTTTGCGGAAGTAAACAAGCTCGCCGATGCGTTCGTGCAACTGGCAACACAAGCTCCGCAGCCAATGCACTGCGCCGCATCCATCGCTCGATCCGCGTTCGATTTCGGAATCGGAATCGCATTCCCGTCCACGGCCGAGCCTGTCGGAACCGAGATAAAACCGCCTGCCTGAATGATCCGGTCAAACGCCGAGCGGTTCACCATCAGATCCTTCACGATCGGGAACGCCGTCGCCCGCCACGGTTCAATGAAAATCTCGTCGCCATCCTTGTAGTGCCGCATATGCAGCTGGCACACCGTCGTTTTCGGGAAGCCGCCATGCGCTTTCCCGTTGATCATGAATCCGCAAGAGCCGCAGATCCCTTCGCGGCAATCATGCTCAAACGTAACCGGCTCTTCGCTTTTGGCGATAAGCGTCTCGTTCAACACATCGAGCATCTCAAGAAACGACATGTCCTCATTGACGTTGGGCAAGTCGTACTTCACCATCTTGCCAGGCGTATTCGGCCCGGATTGACGCCACACATTCAAAGTTAGCTTCATTTTCAGGGTTCCTCGATTACTTATAGCTGCGCTGCGCCGGCTTAACGTATTCAAACGTCAGAGGCTCTTTGTTCAATGCCGGGGCCGCGCCTTCACCTTTGTATTCCCAAGCCGCAACGTAAGAATACTTCTCGTCGTCGCGCTGCGCTTCACCATCCGATGTCTGATACTCTTCGCGGAAGTGGCCGCCGCAGCTCTCATTCCGGTCCAGCGCATCGATACACATCAGTTCGCCCAACTCAAGGAAGTCCGCCACGCGTCCGGCATTTTCAAGCTGCTGGTTCAAATCAGAACCAGAGCCAGGCACGGTCACGTTCTTCCAGAATTCTTCTTTGAGCTCCTGCACCTTGCCGATTGCATGCTTCAGGCCAGCTTCATCACGCGACATGCCGCAATAATCCCAGATCGTCTTGCCCAGTTCGCGGTGGAACTGTGTCACAGTTTTCTTGCCCTTGGCGTTCAGAAGTCGCTTGGTGATGCCTTCAGCATTTTCAAGAGCACCCTTAGCCTCAATGTGATCTGCAGAAACCTTTTCAAGCTTCGTGTCTGCCAGGTAGTTCGTGATCGTGTAAGGCGCCACAAAGTACCCATCGGCCAAGCCCTGCATCAGCGCGCTCGCGCCCAGCCGGTTTGCTCCGTGATCAGAGAAATTGGCCTCGCCCAGCACGAACAATCCAGGGATCGTCGACATCAGGTGGTAATCCACCCACAGCCCGCCCATGGTGTAGTGAACCGCCGGGAAGATCCGCATCGGCGACTTGTACGGGTTCTCGCCCGTAATCCGCTCATAGATTTCGAACAGGTTGCCGTACCGTTCGCGAATCGTGTTCTCACCCAGACGCTGGATCGAGTCACGGAAGTCAAGATACACACCCAGTCCGGTCTCGCCTACGCCACGACCCTCATCGCAGACCCGCTTGGCCGCGCGCGATGAAATATCACGAGGCGCCAGGTTGCCAAAGCTCGGATACATCCGCTCGAGGTAGTAGTCACGATCCCCTTCAGGAATCTGATCGGCAGACCGCTTGTCGCCCAGCTGCTTCGGAGCCCAGATCCGGCCATCATTACGCAACGATTCCGACATCAACGTCAGCTTCGATTGATACTCGCCCGATACGGGGATGCAGGTCGGGTGGATCTGCGTAAAGCAGGGGTTCGCAAACAGCGCCCCTCGCTTATAAGCGCGCCACGACGCTGTCACATTCGATCCCTTCGCGTTCGTCGACAGGTAAAACACATTGCCGTACCCGCCCGTGCCCATCACCACTGCATCGGCAATATGGATGTCCATCTTGCCCGTCACCAGATTGCGGGTCACGATTCCGCGCGCCTTGCCATCGATCACAATCAGATCGACCATCTCGCTGCGCGTCAGCATTTTCACCTGACCGCTCGCTACCTGACGCTCCAGCGCTTGGTATGCGCCAATCAACAACTGTTGCCCTGTCTGCCCTCGCGCGTAAAACGTACGCGAAACCTGCGCTCCGCCAAACGAACGGTTGGCGAGGGTCCCGCCGTATTCGCGCGCAAACGGCACACCCTGCGCCACGCACTGGTCGATGATGTTCACCGACACCTGCGCCAGCCGGTAGACGTTGTGCTCGCGAGCTCTGAAATCTCCGCCCTTCAGCGTGTCGTAGAACAACCGGTAGATCGAGTCGCCGTCATTGCGGTAGTTCTTGGCAGCATTGATGCCGCCCTGTGCTGCGATCGAATGCGCCCGCCGGGGCGAATCCTGAAAACAGAATGCCGTTACGTTATAGCCAAGCTCGCCGAGAGAAGCCGCGCAAGCGCCACCGGCCAACCCGGTACCCACCACAATTACGTGATATTTCCGCTTGTTCGCCGGGTTCACCAGCTTCATATTGAACTTGGTCGATTCCCACGCCTTTTCAATCGGGCCAGTCGGGATACGGGAGTTGAGTGTCATCGTCTAGACCAAATCCTTTCCAAGAATTCCCAGCAGCACGCAAACCGGAATCGAGATGTTTCCGAGCGAAATAATCGCTGCGGCCGCCGTCGCAAAATTGCGCAGTCCATTGCGGTACCGCGGGTGATTGAAGCCCATCGACTGAAACATGCTCCACACTCCATGCGTGAGGTGCAGTCCCAGCATGCTCATCGCGATGATGTAGAACAGCGATGCCATTGGCTGACGGAACCCGGTCACAAGGTTGTGATACGGATCCATCTCGACAAAACTCGGGTGCGTCGCCCCCGTCGTCAGGTGGCTCAAGTGGTACAGCACGAAGAAGAGCAAAATCGGGCCCGACAAATACATCGTCCGGGATGCATAGGTCGACATCGTCGGGGTTTTCATCACGTACGATTGCGGCCGTGCCGCCCGGTTCAGGTTGTACAACTGCGCAATCGTCACAACATGCAGCACAAAGCAGGTCAACAATGCGATGCGCACGGCCCACAGCAATTCAGCCGAGGCGTGCAGCAGCTTCGCATAGTTCGCCAAAGCCTCCTGCGCATTAGGGAGATAAATCTGTAGATTGCCAAGCATATGGCCGATCGTGAAGAGAAACAATACAGCGCCGGTCACAGCGACAACGTATTTTTTTCCGATCGTGGATTGATAGAGCGCCAGGGATTGCTGGAGCTTCGAATTTGGGGCAGCAGCGGTTGCCATAAAGATTGTTGGGCCTCGGAACTTGTTCAGAAAGCGGAGTTCTAGGTTTCCACTTCCGTGGATGACGGGCTACCTGTATTGTATAGAAAATTTTACTGTCTGGCCGTAAAACGTACTGTGAACCTGTAAGGGCTAAGGTTATTTCCCTAGGTACAGCCGCCGCGCCAGCAATTCTGGCATCCCGGCGGCCAGGATCACCTTCGCCGCAGATTCGACGTCATATCGTGAACGATATAGCGTCACCAGCCCTTCCTCGTTGTCATAAATGCAGTAGCCAGCCCGCCAGTCACCATCGCGCGGCTGTCCCGCACTTCCGGGATTGATCAAATACATTCCGTGCGGGTCGAGAGCGATTTCCGCTTTCTTTTCCAACTCGGGCACTGGCTCCAAAACCATAACCGTTTTGCGCAAGTACGCAAACCCACCCTGCCGGTGCGTATGGCCAAAGAAGTTCACCGGCCCCGGCAGAAACTGCTCCATCCCCTTCGCATCGCATTCCTGCACCAGATACAAATCCTCATCCACCGGGCTCCCATGCATCAGCCAGGTATTGCCGTATGCAATCGGTCCACGTGGCATGGCCGTCAAATAAGCTCGACTCGCCGGGCTCAATTGGACTGCGGTCCAGCTAAGGCTCGCCACCGCTACGGAGTTGTAGCCCTCGGTGTTGTCGAGTCCAACCGCTACCTTGTCATGGTTTCCTCGCACAACACATTTGACGTGCTGGCTCGCCCACTCCGCCGTTTCATTTGGGCAAGCCCCATACCCCACCAGATCTCCGCAACAAAGGATCTCGTCATAAAGGCCTTCGGCGTCGCTCAAAACGGCATACAGCGCGTGGAGGTTGGCATGGATATCGCTGAGGATGAGCTGTCGCAGTGAGATTCTCTCTTTCTTCAGTATTGCGCGATCCAGCCGACTCGCCTCGCTCCGCTACAATGAAACGATGTCATTAGTCGTTGTGGGCTCCGTTGCATACGATGGAGTCGAAACTCCCCACGGTAAAGTCGAGCGCATGCTCGGCGGCGCCTGCACCTATATCGCCTTATCGGCCAGCTATTTCACTTCGCCCAAAATTGTCGCCGTGGTCGGCGACGATTTCGATGCCGCCGACCGCGAGCTTCTCGCTTCCCGCGGCATTGATCTCGAAGGTCTCGAACTCGCCGACGGCAAAACCTTCTTCTGGCAAGGTGTTTATTCCGAAGACATGAACGACCGCACCACCCTGCGCACCGATCTCAACGTTTTCGCCACCTTCTCGCCCAAGCTGCCCGAAGTCTACAAGTCGCAGCCTTACCTCTTCCTCGGCAATATCCAGCCCGCTCTGCAGAAGCAGGTCTTCGCCCAGATGGCCAACCTCCGCTTCTGCGGCGGTGACACCATGAACTTCTGGATCAACGACTTCCGCCAGGAACTCCTCGCCACCATCGCCGACTGGAACTTCCTCCTCATCAACGACTCGGAAGCCAAGCTTCTCTCCGGAGAATCAAACCTCCGCAAAGCCGCTGCCAGGATCATGGCCATGGGCCCGAAGAACCTCGTCATCAAGCGTGGCGAATACGGCGCCATGCTCTTCCGTCCCGACAGCCTCTTCATGGTTCCCGGCTACCTGCTCGAGAGCGTTTTCGACCCCACCGGTGCAGGCGATTGTTTCGCCGGCGGCTTCGTCGGCTATCTCGCTGAACGCGGGTTCGACCTCAAGGGCGAAATCGACCCCCACGAACTCCACCGCGCCGTCATCTACGGCAGCGTCATGGGCAGCTTCTGCTGCGAAAAGTTCGGCGTCGACCGCTTCCGCACTCTCACCCGTCAGGAGATCGATGCCCGCTTCGAAGACTTCCGGAAGTTCACCGCGTTCTAAACGCCCCATCTTCCTCTGCGCGGCGTTGCTCTCGCTGATCAGCGCCGCCGCAGTTGCCTTCATCCAGTGGGACGGCACCGCCCTTCACTACGGCGACGCCGCCGCCCATCTCAACATCGCCCGTCGCCTCTTCGATGGCTGCAACCCCGGCTATGAACAAATCGGCACCGTCTGGCTCCCCTTGCCGCACCTGCTGATGATGCCCTTTGCCACCGATAACCAACTCTGGCATTCAGGCCTCGCCGGAGCCATCCCCGCCGCCATCGCATGGGTCATCGCTGGAACCTTCCTCTTCGCAACCCTACGCCGACTCTTCGGCGACCACGGCGCGCTCGCCGGCACAGCCGTTTTTGCCACACAGCCCAACCTCCTCTACCTTCAATCGACTCCCATGACCGAGTCGATCTTTTTCGCCTCTGCGCTTGGCCTGCTTCTGTTCACCGTCCGCCTCAAAACGAGTAACTCGTGCACCGATGCCATCCTCGCCGGCCTTTGCGGCTGCGCCGCCAGTCTCACGCGTTACGAGGGCTGGATCCTCCTCCCCGCAGCCGGTTTGTACGTCCTCGCCACCTGCGGCCTCCGCCTCTGCTTCACCTTCAGCACAGTCGCAGCCATCGGCCCCCTCTTCTGGTTTGGCCACAATCAATTTCTTTACTCGGATTGGCTTGAGTTCTACCGCGGCGTGGGCTCCGCCAAAGACATTCAGAAACAAGCACCCTATCCCGGTGCCCACGATTGGCTCGCCGCCGCCCGCCAGTTTGGCTACGCCATCAAGGCCGTCTGCGGCTGGCCCCTGATCCTCATCGCCGTCTTGGGCGTCATCCCCGCCCTCATCCGCCGCGCCTTCTGGCCCTTTGCCTTCGCTGCCGTCTCGCCCTTGTTTTACATTTGGAGCCTCCAATCCGGCGACACCCCCATCTTCATCCCCGAGGTCTTCCCGTTTAGCCACTACAACTCGCGCTACGCCCTCGCCCCCCTGCCTTTATTCACGATCTGTACCGCCGCCCTCGCCAGTATGCTTCCCCGCCTCACCTGGGCCCTTCCCGCAATCGCGCTCTCCTGGTTCGCCTTCGAGCCGGTCATCGTCAAACGCGAAGGTACCGTTAACTCCGAATCCCGCCGCGCCTGGACGGCGGAGGTCGCAACCATGCTCAAAAAGCAATACGACCCCGGCACTGGCATCCTCATGCCCTTCGGCGACCTCACCGCCATCCTCGAACAGGCCAGCATCCCCATCGCCGAATCCATCCACCAGGGCGACAAACTCGAATTTGATCGCGCTACCGCCCGCCCGGATCTCTTCCTCGACACTGCCTGGGTCATCGCCCAGTCTGGAGATAAGGCCAGCGGCGCAATGGCCAGGGCGCGCGCCCTCGGCCTGCCCTATCGCTGTGTGAAACTAATATCATTGAAGCACGCACCAGTCATTGAGGTGTGGCGCCGATCCGGCAAATGAACATCCCCTTCACAAAAGCGCACGGTGCGCTCAACGATTTCCTCCTCACCTGGCAGCCCGACATGCCCCCGGTTGCCAGTCTCAATTCGCTCGCAACCGCGATTTGCCATCGCAATTCCGGCGCTGGAGCCGACGGTTGGCTTCTCGTCTCACCCGGCGAACAAGGAGCCGATATCCGCATCCGCCTCTTCAATCCCGACGGCGGCGAGGTGGAAATGTCCGGCAATGGTACTCGTTGCGCTGCCGCCTGGGCCATCCTCAATGGCAAGGCCAAAGGCCCTGAGATCACCATTCTCACCGGTGCCGGCCTCAAAACCATGCGCATCACTCATCAGGACGAGAATTACTTCGACATCCTCATGAATATGGGCCTCCCTCGCCTGATGGAGGGGGATCTCGAAGCCACTCTCGACATTCACAGTCAATCCTTCAATTGCACGATTATCGACGTTGGCAACCCCCAGTGCGCCGTCTTCGTCGACAATTTCGATTTCGATTGGGCCGCCGTTGGCGCTGCGATTGAAGTCCATCCCCGCTTCCCAAAGCGCACCAACGTCAGTTTCATCCGCGTCCTTGGGCCCAGCGCCATCGATGTCCGCTTCTTCGAGCGCGGCGTCGGCGTCACTAATTCCTCAGGCACTGGCTCCACCGGTGCCATGGCTGCAAGCGTTCTGCGCGGCTTGGTCCAGGGCCCGATTGAGGTCCATACCCCCGCCGGAATCCTAAAGCTTTCCTGGGAAGAGGCGATCTATCTCCTAGGGCCTGCTGAAATCACAACCACTGGTCATTTCCTTTACAGAGAACAATGAAAAACGAACTGCTTGAAAAGTTGAAACTGAAGACCGCGCGCGTCGGCGTTGTCGGCCTGGGATACGTCGGCCTGCCTCTTGCCGTTGAATTCGCCCACGCCGGCTTTCATGTCACCGGCCTCGATATCGACGAACGCAAAGCCGACAAGATCAACAAGGGCGAGTCTTACATTCAGGACATCCCTACCTCGGTTCTCAAGCCTCTGGTCGAATCCGGCAAGCTCGACGCCACTACCGACTTCTCCAAAATTCAAGACCTCGACACGATCAACATCTGCGTCCCCACACCCTTGTCGAAGGCAAAGGACCCGGACATGACCTTCGTCAATTCGGCCGTCCAGTCCATCGCCGAAAATTTCGGCCCGGGCAAGCTGGTCATCCTCGAGTCCACCACCTACCCCGGCACCACTAAAGAACTCGTGCTCCCCAAGCTCGAACAAGGCGGTCTCAAGGTCGGCGAGGACTTTTTCCTCTGCTTCTCGCCAGAGCGTGTCGATCCTGGCAACAAGCAATTCCAAACCCGCAACATCCCTAAGGTGGTCGGCGGCCACACCCCCAACTGCACGGAAGCTGGCGCCGCTTTTTATGGCTGTGCCCTCGATCATGTCGTCCCGGTCAGCGGCACCAAGGTCGCCGAAATGGTCAAACTTCTCGAGAACACCTTCCGCATGATCAACATCGGTCTGGTCAACGAAATGGCGATCATGTGCGGCCGCATGGGCATCAACGTTTGGGAAGTCATCGACGCCGCCGCCACCAAGCCCTTCGGCTTCATGCCCTTTTATCCCGGCCCTGGCCTCGGCGGCCACTGCATCCCAATCGATCCCTTCTATCTGAGCTGGAAGTCCAAACAATCCGGTATCGAGGCCCGCTTCATCGAACTTGCGGGCTACATCAATGGCCAGATGCCTCATTTTGTGGTCGACAAGCTTCAGAACGCCCTTAATGACCACTCGAAGCCCCTCCGCGGCTCCAAAGTGCACATCCTGGGTATGGCCTATAAGAAGGACATCGACGACGTCCGTGAATCTCCTGGCCTCGATATCATGCACCTCCTCATCCAGCGCGGTGCCAACGTCTCCTATTCGGACCCCTTCATCCCGAGCCTCCGCGTCGAAAACCACAAACTCGAATCGCAAGACATGCTGTCCTCCTGCGCTGACGCCGATTGCGTGGTTGTTGTCACAGACCATACGAACCTCGATTACGCCAAAGCGATCGAAGTTTCAAAGCTCATCGTCGATACGCGCAACGCCCTCAAGAAGTTCAAGTCTTCCAAAATCGTGACGCTGTGATCGCGACACTAGCAATTCTCATTACCGCAGCCTCTCTCGATGAGGCTGCCCTGAAATCAGACTTCCAAAAGCTCTCGAGCAGATTCAAAGGCCGCATCGGTGCCTGCGTCCAACTTGCCGAAAAACCGCCAGTCTGCAATCTCGGGGATCAACGCTTCTCGATCCAGAGCGTCATGAAGATGCTCGTCGGCCTCGCTGCTCTCGATGCCGTCGACAACAAGGGTTGGAAGCTCGACACCAAATTCCGCATTTATAAGAAAGACCTCAGCGTCTTCGTTCAGCCCATCTCCAGGAAAGTCGGCCCTGATGGTTACGAGACGACCATCGACGAGTTGATCCGCTCCGCCAACTTGTACAGCGACAGCGCTGCTGCCGACATTCTCATCGATCGCCTCGGCGGCCCATCCGTCGTTGCAGATTTCCTGAAGCGCAAAGGCCTCTCCGGCGTTCGTTTAGACCGCACAGAACGCGATCTGCAGGCCCAAATCTTTGGCCTCAAGTGGCGTCCGGAATTTCTTGACCCCAAGGTCTTCGACGCTGCGATCAAAGCGCTCCCCGAAGACGCCCGTGACAAAGCCCAAAAGGCTTACCAGAATGAGATCCGCGATACCGCAACTCCGGCGGGAATGGCCAATCTCCTCATCCGTCTCGCCCAGGGCAAGCTCCTTTCCCCCGCTTCGACCAAGTACTTCCTCGAAGTCCTTGAGCTCGCGGAAACCGGGCAGGATCGGCTCAAAGCAGGTTTATCGAACGGGTGGCGTGTCGCTCACAAAACCGGCACCAGCAGCACGTGGAAAGGTCTCACCGTCGCCACCAACGACGTCGGCATTCTCATTGCCCCCGATGGCACTCAAGTCGCGATCGTCGCCTTTATTGGTGACTCTTACGAATCCGAATCGAGCAACGCCAAAGCCATTGCCGACATCACCCGCGCTGCCATTCTCAACTTCAAGCTGTCTAAAAACTAAACTTCAGCCCCAACTGGATCAACCGCTGGTCGATTGCTGAAGTCCATGCGAAGCTGGGTTGGGCTGTAATCAGGCCCGCGGTATCCACCATCGCCGCCGTGTTTACGCCAGTCACATTGGTCCGATTCAGCAGGTTTGTCGATTCGGCGAAGAACTCCGCTCGCATCCGCTCACGGATCGGGAAGATCCTTGAATACCGTACATCGAGCTGATAAGTTGCCGGGCCAAGGTATGTCTTGCGCCCAATAAACAAAGGCCTCTGGAACGTCACACCCATTGCCTGGTCATTATTCAATACCCGGTTCGAGCCGATGTTGAATACATCCCCGGAAATCGCCGTCGTCGTAAACCCAAGACAGTTGTTCTTGATCAGGTACTTCGCCAACTTGTTCTCAAACGTAAAGTCGGGCTCGTACACTCCCGCAAGCTGCAGTGAGTGCCGGCGGTCCGTCAGCGAGTTACCCTTATCTCTTCTCCGGTTCGAAAGATCGCTCAAGAAGAACGCTCCCGAGTCGATGTTGTTATGCTCCGGCGCATCGTCGATCGCATGGGACCACGTATAACTTCCAAACAATTCAAACCCGCGCCCATAGCGCCGATTCAGCGTTAGCGTCCCGCCCGCATAAGTCGACTGCCCCGCGCTTTCTGCTGAAAGGATATTGTTGAACCGCGGGTCCACGCGCTGTCCTGCCGTGGAGATCCAGATCGGCCGGCCATCGGCCAGCTGGTTTCCGCTCGCCAGCAAGTTGATGTTCCGGTACAGCGGCAATCGATTGCCGCGCGTAAACAGATAGGTTGCCGTAATCGCTGTTTTCGGTGCGATCTCTCGCGTCACGCTCACGTTGGAATTGCCAGAATACAGAGTTGCGAAGTCCGGTGAGATCGTATCCACGGATTGCGTCGGTAGATTTGCTCCCGTCGGCAGGCTCGTCAATAAGGCAGGAAACGCCGGGTTCAAGATCGGGTTTGTCACCTGCAGAAAAATCCCCGTGCCATGATTCAGCAACGCCCTTCGGTATCCATCTGTTTGCGGCGGATCATAAAACATCCCCGCGCTCGCGCGAACCACGGTCTTCTGCGACTTGCCCAATTCCCAGGAGAATCCAACCCTCGGCGCAAAGTTATTGCGGTCCGTTCGGAACTGCTGCGATGCCCCGAAAGGTGACTTCGAATTTGCGCTCGGCATTCTGTAGACGTCATAGCGCAATCCATAAGTTAGCGTGATGTTCGGCTTCGGCTTATACGTATCCTGCGCGAAGAAGCTTGAGAACAGTGAGTTGTACCGGATCACAGGTTCCCCAATCGTCTGCGTATAGTTCTGATAGGAACGCGGATTCACTCCATTCCTCTCATCCAGATAGCTCTGGATATTCGCGAACGTGTAACGCCCGAAAGTCGCCTGTACCTGCTGGTCCCGAATATGCCGCATCGTGAATCCGAACTTGTAGCTATGCTTGCCCGAATTGATGCTCAAGTTGTCGCCATACTCCGGCGTCATCTCGGTGAAATTAAAGCCAACACCTTCGCTTCGCCCAAAGGAAACAACACCAGTGATGTTGATTGACGGCCCTGTCCCCGTGCCTGAAAACTTTTGCTGCTGCTGGCTCCTCCAAGGTGTCTGAAACCGGAATTCGTTCACTACATTCGGCGAAAGCGTCGAAACCAACTGCGCCGCTCCCACGTGACTGCGGTCCACAAAATTAGTGGTTCGTGTCGATACCAGCAGGCCTCCACCTGCGTTGAAAGGCGAGTTGTTTCGGTGTCCGTTCCAACGCAAGCTCAGCCGGTGGTTGTTCGTGATCTGGTAGTCCCCCTTCGCAAAGAAAAACTGCACGTTTTGATTGAACGGAATCGGCTCCGCCAGGCTCGCCGGTAATCCGATCTGCATCAACACTGCCGGCGAAACCGTCACCACCTGCGGCAAGTCGCGCTTCACCTTCTCATACGCGCCATAGAAAAACAGCTTGTCCTTGATCAACTTTCCCCCGCCGTTGCCATAGAACGAATCAACGTTGGTCTGTGGCACAACGCCCCCCCGGCCCTGACAACGCAGGCGCGGCACTGAAGTCCGTCCGGCGAAACAAATATGCACCTTCCCCGTGATACTCGTTCGTGCCACTCTTGGTGATCGTGTTCGCGACCATTCCCACGGTATTGCCGAATTCCGGGGCGAACCCATTCGACACAAATGCAATCTCTTCCACAAACGTATTTGAGATCGGGATCAGTCGGATCCCGGCCCGATCGCTTTGCACATTGTTGCTTCCGTCAAGCTGATCGTTGATGCGTCCGTCAAAGCCATTCGCGTTGATTTTGCGAGGCACCCCAAACTCAGTATTCGGACGCCCCGTCACGTTCGGCTGGTGGAACACAAAGTTGTACGGGATCCGGCTCACCAGCGGTAGGTTCTGCACCTGATTGGCGCTCAATGTGGATCCGATATCCGTCCGGCCCGGCTCCGTCACCGGCCCCGACGCGCTCACTACGATCTCCGTCGACGTGCTCGAAATCGCCAGGTCAATATTGATCGTCGCCGTCGTGCCCGCCCCAATCTGAATCCCCGTTTGCTTCACCGCATTGAAGCCACTCATCGAAACCGCAACTTCATAGGTCCCACGGGGCAATGCCGAGAAACGGTAATACCCGGCCTCGTTCGTCTCGCTCACCCGCTCCAGTCCCGTACCTAGATTGCGAGCCTTCACGCTCGCCTTGGCGATTGCCGCCCCCGCCGGGTCACGCACAATCCCTTCGATCTGCCCGTCAATCGCAGCCGCCTGGGGCAACGCCACAGACGCCGCCAAAAGAAAGAAAGCAACTACTACCCGAAAACTCGTACTGCATTGTCTTACAAATGAATCATTCCCTACTAAAACGATCAACGTTTAGGATCTCTAATCCGCCTCTTTATCGTCGATGCCGATCTGGCTCAACCGGTAGCGCAACGCATTCCGCGTAATCCCGAGCAACCGCGCCGCCTGGCTCTTATTGCCCTGCGCCCGCTTCAAGGCTTCCTTCAAGATCGACTGCTCATACTCATCGAGCGTCATCCCCGCCGGCAGGAATCCCGGCTCTGTAGCCGCGCCCTTCCCCCTCGGGCCCATATCAATCCGCACATCCTCCGCACCTAGCGCATCCCCACCCGCCAGCAATAAGCTCCGTTCAATCACATTCTCGAGTTCCCGCACATTCCCCGGCCAATCATGCGCGAGCAATTTCTCAAGCGCACCCGCCGTCAGCCGCTGCTTCCCATTCCCGAACTTCTCAATGAAGTGCTGCGCCAGCGCCGGGATATCCTCCACCCGCTCTCGCAAAGCCGGGATGTTGATCGGCATCACATTCAACCGGTAAAACAGATCCTCTCGGAACCTGCCTCCTTCCAGCGCTGCTCGCAAATCCACATTCGTTGCCGCCACCACCCGCACATCGATCTGCCGTGTCCGGTTCGATCCCAGCCGCTCAAACTCTCTCTCCTGTAGCACCCGCAACAACTTCACCTGCACCGGCATCGGCACATCGCCGATCTCATCGAGAAACACCGTCCCCTGATCCGCCTGCTCAAACTTCCCAGGCTTGGCGATCGTCGCCCCGGTAAACGCCCCCTTCTCATAGCCGAACAGCTCGCTCTCCATTAGATTCTCCGGCAACGCGCTGCAGTTGATCTTCACCAGCGGCTGCGTCCGCCGCGGCGAATGATAGTGAATCGCCCGCGCCACCATATCCTTGCCCACACCGCTCTCTCCGCACAGCAATACCGTCGCCCGGCTCGGCGCCACCTTCTCCACCAGCCGGAACACCTCCTGCATCCCCGCACTCCGCCCCACCATGTTGCCAAACGTATACCGCGTCTCCAGCTCTTCCTTGAGTCGCTGGTTCTCACTCTTCAGCGCCCTCACCTCCAGCGCCTTGGCCACCACCGTGCTCAAGTGATCCAGTGAAAACGGCTTCTGCAAAAAATCCGCCGCCCCGCGCTTCATCGCCTCCACCGCCGTCTCCACATTCCCAAACGCCGTCATCACAATCACCGGCACATCCGCCATTTCGCGGCCGAGCTTCTCAAGCAGCGTCAACCCATCCATCCCCGGCATCTTCAAATCCGTCAGCACAAGGTCCACACCCTCGCACTTCTTCAGCGCGTCCTCCGCGCTCCCAGCCGCCACCACCTCATGGCCCTCGCCCATCAACTGCAGCTCGATCACCCGCCGCAATTTCTCTTCGTCTTCAACAACCAGAATTCTCATCGTTCCCTATTCAGCCGCCTCCTGGCGGTCCGGCAGCCAGATGCGAAATGTCGTTCCCGTCCCGGGCACGCTATCTACAACAATACGTCCCCGATGTTCATCCACAATTTTTGAGACGATAGCCAACCCCAAACCGGTTCCATCCGCCTTCGTCGTAAAAAACGGATTGAAGATACTTCCCAGGTTCGCCTCATCGATCCCCACGCCCCGGTCCGCCACCGCAATCTCCACTCCCCCTTCCGCGCCTCTCGTCGACACCGTCACCGCCCCACCCTCTGCGCTCGCGTCGATCCCATTCGCGAGCAAATTCGCCACCATCTGCTCCACCCACTGCGCATCGAGTGGCACCACCGGCGTGTCCGGCGAATCATTGCGCAACAACGTCACACGCTTCGTTGCAGCCCTCGGTTCCACCTGAACAATCGCCCGGTCCAAAACTTCTGTCAGATCCACGGGTTCTACTCTCAACCGGAACGGCCGCGCAAAATCGAGAAACCGCTTCACCAGCTCATTCGTGCGATCCACTTCCGTTGAGATATAGCCGGACAATTCCTTGGCAATCGCGTCACCTGCTGGCACGCGCTTTCCCAACATCTCCGCCGAGTTCTTGATCGTCCCCAGCGGATTCCGTAACTCGTGCGCCAGCCCCGCCGTCAGCTGACCCAGCGCCGCCAGCCGCTCGCTCCGCTGCACCTCCGATTGCGCCGCTTTGAGATTCTCATTCGCCTGTGCAAATTCACCCGCCAGCGATCGATAGCGAGCCGCCTGATCCCGGTTGACCCTGGCCAACTGATAAGTCAGATACGAAGCCAAAAATAAGAACAGAATCCTGAAGCTGATCTCCTGCTGCTGATCTGCCGGAATCACCACCGTCTGAAAATCCAAAAACAACAGGAATGACAGGTACAACAGCGCAGCCAACCCAGTCGCAATCGTCGTCGACACTGCCCCAAACAAGGTCGCCGCCCGCACCACCGGCAGCAACAGAATCAGGTAGTAGCTCGACGAAATTCCCCCCGTCACGCCCATCAACAAATACGACAGCAAAAGCCTCGCCCCCACCCCCAGCCAAGCTCCCTGCAGTACCCCAATGCGCGGCTCCAGAATCTCATACAGCGCAAACGCCGCAAGCATCTCCGCCTCGGCGTCATTCACCACCCGTGACGTCAAATGCAACGCCAGGAACAACAACACCCAAACTGCATCGCGTGAAGTGGGCCGCCAGGACATTACTCTTAAACTCTCACACTGTCCGACCCTTTGATAAAATTCGAACAAAATGCGCATTGCTCTGCTTGCCCTCGCGCTCCCCCTCGCCGCAAACGAAGCAACCGAAATCCTTCAGCGGAATTGCTACAGTTGCCATTCCAAGTCGCTCCAGCTCTCCGGCCTCGACCTCAGCTCCCGCCAGGCCGCCCTCAAGGGTGGCAACAAAGGCCCCGCCCTCAACCTCACCGACCCCGCTCAATCGAACCTCCTCAAGGCCGTCAAGCACGAGAAGGGCCTCGCACCGATGCCCCCGGCCAACCCTCTTAAGCCCGAGCAAATCGCGATCCTCGAATCCTGGATCCGCTCCGGCGCAACCTACCCGGAAACCAGCAAACAACCCCAGACCCCCACCTGGTGGAGCTTCATCCCTCCCAAGCCCCAATCCATCACTTCCATCGACCAATACCTCGACGCAAAACTCACCGAGCAAAAGCTCCCCAAGGCTCCTCGCGCCTCCCGCGCCACGCTCATTCGCCGCCTCTACTTCGATCTCACCGGCCTCCCTCCCACCGCCCAGCAAGTCGCCGCCTTCGCCGCCGACAACAACCCCAAAGCCTACGAGCAACTCGTCGACAAACTCCTCGCCTCGCCCCGCTACGGTGAGAAGTGGGCCCGCCACTGGCTCGATCTCGTCCGCTATTCAGACACCGCCGGCTTCGAGCTCGACTCCTACGTCGCCGACGCCTGGCGCTACCGCGACTACGTCATCCAGGCCTTCAACGAAGACAAGCCCTACAACCGCTTCATCCAGGAACAACTCGCCGGCGACGAATACGCACCCGAAGACCCCATCGCCAACACCGGCACCGGCTTCTACTGCGTCGGCCCCAATCGCGACCTCTTCCCCGACCAGGCCGACATCAATCGCGTCGAAACTCTCACCGACTTCACCGACACCACCGCCAACGTCTTCCTCGGCCTCACTGCTGGCTGCGCCCGCTGTCACGATCACAAATTCGACCCCATCTCGCAAAAAGACTACTACCGCCTCCAGGCCGTCTTCGCTCCCGCAGTCAAGACCAAAGTCGCCCTCAATCGCCTCAGCTCACTCGGATGGGACGTCGACGAAAACATCCGCGAGATCAAACTCCGCGAAGTCGGCGCTCAGATCCGCACCATCCAGGACCCCTGCCAGAAGAAGACCTACGATCAAAAGCTCGCACGCCTCACCTCCGAAGTCCAGCAAGCGATCAAGACGCCCGAGAACGAACGCACACCTCGCCAGAAGGAACTCCAGACCGAATACAACTCGGCCGTCAACGTCTCCGACGACGAGATCCGCGCTTGCCTCAATCCAGCCGAGACCACCAAGCTCCACGCCCTCGAACGCCAGCTCGTCAACATGTTCAAGGGCTACCGCGAGAAACCCTTCGCCTGCGGCGTCACCGACGTCGGCGACTACGCCCCAAAAACCTTTGTCCCCTCTCGCGGCATCGCAACCAACGTCGAAGCCACTCCCGGCTTCTTCAGCGCCCTCGGCGGTGGCGACATCCCCGAGCGTTCCTTCGAACGGAAAACCACCGGCCCCATCCCGATGTTCCCCACCACGGGCCGCCGCCACGCTCTCGCCGAATGGCTTACCAACCCACAACATCCCCTCACCTCGCGCGTCCTGGTCAATCGCATCTGGCAATATCACTTTGGTCGCGGCATCGTCGCAACGCCCAGTGACTACGGCCGCCGCGGCGCAGCCCCTTCTCACCCGGAACTGCTCGATCACCTCGCTACCCAGTTCGTCAAAGATGGCTGGAGCATCAAACGTCTCCATCGCGCCATCCTACTCACCGACGCCTACCAGCGCGACGCCAATCCAGCAAACCCTGAAGTCAAAAAGCGCGACCCCGAAAACATCTACCTCTCACACTTCAATCGCCGCCGCCTCACTTCCGACGAGCTGCGCGACAGCGTCCTCGCCGCAACCGGTCGCCTGAACCTGAAGATGTTCGGTCGCCCCATCGTCGCCCCTCTGGCCAAAGAAGAAATGTACGGCATGATCGGGAATCCCTCAAGCATGTGGATCGTCACCACCGACACCTCCGAACACACTCGCCGCTCGATCTACCTCCAACAACGCCGCACCTTCCGCGTCCCCATGATGGAGGTCTTCGACGCCCCCGAGCCCATGCTCTCCTGCTCGCGACGCGAAGCCTCCACCATCGCTCCGCAATCCCTCACCCTCCTCAACGGCTCCCTGGTTCTCGAGCAATCGAAAGCCATTGCCGCCGAATGGGTCAAACAGCACGCAACCGACGACACACTCATCGATCAAGCTTGGCGGCAAGTTCTCTCCCGCCAGGCCTCAACCACCGAATCCACCAAAGCGAAGCAATTCCTCGCCACCCAGACCCGCAACACGAATTCCCGCGAAGCTGCCGCAGCCGAGCTAGCCCGAGCCCTTCTCAACTTGAACGAGTTCCTCTATGTCGATTAATCCCCTATCCAGGCGTCAACTCCTCACCCGCGCCGGCAAAGGCTTCGGCGCCATCGCCGCCAGCCACCTGCTACAGGCCGCCGGCAACAACCCTCTCGCCGCCAAGCCTTCCCACGAGCCCACCAAAGTCAAATCGATCATCTACCTCTTCATGCACGGCGGCGTTAGCCATGTCGATACCTGGGACCCCAAACCCGAACTCACTCGCCTCTCCGGCCAAACCATCCCCGCCTCCTTCGTGCAAGGTCTCAAGACCTCCCGCATCGACTTCACCAAGGCCATCATGCGCGGCAGCCCCTGGGAGTTCAAACACCACGGTCAATCCGGCATCGAAGTCTCTTCGCTCTTCCCTCACATGGCTCGCCACGTCGATGACATGGCCGTCGTCCGCAGTTGCTATGGCGACGCCTTCGATCACGCCCCAGCCATGTACCTCCGCTCCACTGGCACGCAACTCCCCGGTCGCCCCAGTCTCGGCTCCTGGGCCGTCTATGGCCTCGGCAGCGAAAATCAAAACCTCCCCGCCTTCGTCGTCATGAGCGACGGCGCAATGAAGTGCGGCCCGCAAGGCTACGGCGCAGGCTATCTGCCCGCCCTCTATCAAGGCACTGTTTTCCGCGGCGGCGAGCACCCCATCCTCGACCTCGCCACCCCTAACGGCATTTCCCCCAAGACCCAACGCACCACCCTCGACCTCATTCAGGATCTCGACCAAAACCACCTGCAATCCCGTGCTGGCGACGACGTCCTCGAGGCCCGCCTCGCCAGCTATGAGCTCGCCTTCCGCATGCAATCCACCGCCCCCGAGGCCGTCGATTTCAACAGCGAATCTGCAGCTACAAAAAAGCTCTACGGCATCGGCGAACCCTTGACCGACGACTTCGGCCGCAAGTGCCTCCTCGCCCGCCGCCTCGTCGAACGCGGCGTCCGCTTCATCCAGCTCTACAGCGGCAGCCATCTCGGCGACGATTGGGACGGCGCTCATGGCGACCTCACCGGCTCCCACAACAAGATGGCCAAAAAGTCCGACCAGCCTATCGCCGGCCTCCTCGCCGATCTCAAAGGCCGCGGTCTCCTCGATTCAACGCTCGTCGTCTGGTCCAGTGAATTCGGCCGCACCCCACTCGCCGAAGGCAAGAATGGCCGCGACCACCACCCCTACGCCTTCCCCATGTGGTTCGCCGGCGGCGGCGTCAAAGGCGGCCGCGTCTACGGCTCCACCGACGAATTCGGTCTCAGACCTCAAGAGAATCCTGTCGATTCCCACGACACCAACGCCACCATCCTGCGTCTCATGGGTATGGACCATCTCAAGCTGACATACTTCTATCAGGGCCGCGACATGCGCCTTACCGACGTCCACGGCGAACGCGAATTCACCCGCTTCCTCCGCGGAGCCTAACCATACATGACATTAGCCGCCCTCTGGATCTACCGTTTCCTGACCTTCTTCTGGATCCTTTTCGCAATTGGCTTCGAGGCAGAACGGCCCTTCGACATTCAAAATTTTGCCATCTCCGCCACCTGCGCCATCATTGCCGTTGGCCTGCTGGTCCGCGACTGGCAACTCCACGCCTCGGGCCTGCTGGCTACCTCCGCCCCTGAGGTCCAAAAGCACCTCCACGCCAGCACCTTCATCCTCTACACCCTCTTCACATTCATGATGACGATCTGGATCCGCCGCTAAAGCCACCCGAACGCATCGACATCATGTTCAATCCGCAACTCCGGCTCGAACACCACTGAGATCACATCAAACCGCACCAACCCTTCATCCACCCGATTCTGCCGGCAAAACTCGCTCGCCCCCCACTTCATCCCCCACAGCTTTGTTCGATCTACATTCCGTTCCGGCGCTCCCACCTCATTCGTCCTCCGGCTCTTCACCTCAACGATCACCAGCCGATCCGGCTCCCCAGTCTGCCAAGCAATCAGATCCAACTCCTTCTTCCCATCCCGGCTCCGCCAATTCCGCCCCACCACCCGATACCCCAGCCCCTGCAAATACCGATGCGCCGCATCCTCCCCCCGCCGGCCCAGCGCATGCCCCGGCGCAAGTGTCCAAGAGTCCACCCACTGCCGCAATCGATCCACCAATCGCCAAACGCTCATTTTTTGAACACCTCCAACAGCACTTATCTGCACCATCCTTACAGCTAAAGTGGTTTCAGCGACTCGCTTTTCTCACAAGACTCGAAGGGATGATTCAATTTCGCTAATATATCGAATAATGAAAATCGCATAATTGACAAGTAAAGTCTTCACATCACTTGAGGAAAAGGCAAATTGATGATGAAACTATGCTAGCCTTGTGCAATGCGCCGAGCAATTTATCTGTTCGGTTTTTTTGGGTTCATGATTCAAAGTCTTTTCGGTGTCGGGTGTGATGAGCAGGCATACAATGTCAGGTTGCAAGCGGGTCCCCTTACCTCTAACTCTCGGGTGCCCTGAAGGCTGCATTAATCCACAAACTCGAGAATTTCAGGTAACCCGTGCGGTCGGAAGCGGTTTAAGTGTTGATTTCCCCGAAGGCCGGATGTTTAGGTATGGCGAAATGGTTGGGAGTGGGGCAATCGACGCCTTGGGCTGCGTTACCGTCATTTCTTCAAATACATCGGACGTCAACGTTACCTTAGTCTTGTCGATTAATGGAGTCACCTGGGAAGTCTTTTCGATCCCGAAGCGTTCCCGAAGAGAGTTCGACCTTCCGATTTCTCCGGAATTGATACGTTTTGCGGTCCTAACGGAACCTGGTTCGGGCTCTATTCCCAAGCCAGGTCGAAACATCTTGCGAGCAACAATTTCTCCCACCAGCGGATACTGCAACTCTTGCTATGCTGGCATCGAGCTAAAGAACTTTCGCTTCAACGCCCTCGCCCCGATTCTCTTCGTTCATGGCAGGGGGTGTCCGACCGGGCACATAGGTAACACTTCTATCCGGTCACATGGGTAACACTTAGTCTGGCAGATTTGGCTCTATTGAGGGAGGCAGAGGGGAGCCCCCATGGGGGCTCCCCTCTGCGGCGCGCATC
>VFZU01000045.1 GCA_016870995.1 Acidobacteriota bacterium | reverse complement strand
AGCAGAGCTCGCTTCCGTCTCTCCCACTACAGCGATTCTGCTAAAACAAAGGCTGGCTGTCCAGTGCTTTTTCCGCCTGGCAGCCGACAGTGTCTAGACTCGTGTCTCACGGAAGGGGACAAGCCCAATTCGTGCGTTCATGATCTTGAACGATGAAAACTGATGTCGATTGGAGTGCTGGCGTGATGTGAGTTTGCGAGGCGGGATCCGTGGGTGTCAGCCGTTTGGGCTAGGCGGATGGCTTGGTGAGTTTTGATTTCAGGAAGGCGAGGCTGGTGGGGACTTGGGCTTTGGTGAGGCCGTGGAGGAGGAGGGGACCGGTGTAGTTGTGTTTGCGGAGGAGGGAGAGGTAGAGAGGATAATCGAGGAGACCTTCGCCGGCGGCTTTGTGGCCGGCGTCGCCGTCGTGGTCGAGGTCTTTGGCGTGGGCGAGAACCATGTCTTTGCCGAGGAGTTCAAATGCTTCCGTGAGGATCTCTTTCATCTTTGGCAGGGTGCCGGAGGGGAAGAGGTTGGCGGGGTCCAGCGTGATTTTGAGGTGCGGGGAGGCGACTTCGTCGAGGAGGCGGCGGGACCTGCGGGCGGTATCGGCGACGTTGTTGATCTCAGGTTCGAAAGCGAGGATCGAGTTTGTGGCAGCGGCGATGCGGGTGGCTTCGCGGACCGTTGCGAGCATGTCGCTCCAGGCTTCGGGTGTCTGGTTATCGGGATGTGTGCGCCACATCGATTGCGTGTTGCGCGTACCCGTGGCGATGTGGACGGGGAGGTTGGGGAAGGCCTCTGTGATGACACGTAGACGATGGAGACCGGATTGGCGGTGGGCCGGGTCGGGATGGGCCATGTTGAAGAGGGCCTGGATGCTCGCGAACTTGAGGTTGCGGGATTTTGTGGCGGCGTAGAATGTGGCTGGGAGGTGGGGCGGGATCTCGTCGGGCATGTCGGGAAGGCCGGCGCAGGAGAGGCCGAGTTGGACACACTCGAAGCCGTGAGCCTTGGCTTCGTCGAGACGGGATTCGAGCGTGCCGGTTGTGTAGGTGGTCGCAACCAGGATGCCGAGTTGGGGTCTCGATTGGGCGGCGAGCGGCAGGTTGGCTAGAGCCAGAAGATCACGTCGACTGGGAGGCATGGGGGAAGCCTATCACGGGTTGGCGGCGAGAGTGGTGGATTGTGGTTCACGTGAATTTTGAATTCTTTAGTGTGTTGATTTGACTGGGGTTAGGTGTGGAGATGGGGTGATCGGCGTTTTGGGTGTTGGTAACTTTCCAACGAGTGTGAGCCTGTGTCTCGCCGCTAGATCGAATGCCTTGAGGAACGCCCAATGAACTTAGAAATTGAACAGAAACAACGGAGGAACAGCAAGGCCTTGAAGCCGCTTCGCGTGAGTGATGTCGAAGACTCGCGTTGTTTTGAGAAACTGCTGGATCGGTTGATCGAGGAATTGAAACCAAGGACGGCGGTGGAGGAAGGCGATTTGATGTCGATGGCGCAGATGCGTTGGAGCGCGGAGAGGGCGAATCATCTGATTCATTGCGAGATGAATCAGCGGGTGCGCCTGCCGCTGATGCAAGCGAAGGAGACCGCGAGTTTGAGACTGTTGATGGCTTACCGGATGTGCCTGGGCGACCGGGCGTTTAACTTACTGGTGAAGCAGCACCTGGATACGGTGAAGGCGATGCAGACTTTGACGTCGCGAATCGAGAAATGGTCGGCAGCGAAAGAACGGAGTGTGAAATGACGAGGAAGAGTAAGAAGATTGCGCCCCATTTTTATGGGTTGCTGGATGTGTCGAGCCTGGAGGCGAACCCTGTGGAAGTGGCCGAGACCGGTAAGGTGCGGATGGGCCTGATTTTGGAAGTGATCGGGAAGGCGCTGGAGAACTATCCCGAGGCGCTGGAGACGAATCTGGAGCAGGAGAAGTTGAAGATTGCGGCGAATTGCCATTCGAGCCGGGAGTTGAAGGAGGAGTTGTTGAAGGTGGAGATCCGGCGGATGGGGTTTGGGTATAAGTTTGGCGCGTTTGAGAAGGACTCGCACGATGATTTGGTGATGGCGCTGGCGCTGGCGTGCTGGCGGGAGCGGCTGGGGCAGAAGAGTAATACGCCGAATGTGCGGTTGCCGGGGTTTTAGTTGGCTTTCTTACTGGAGGCGGGTGCAAGGGAGCGAGGTGGCGCGGATGGCGTGGCCGCCGGATTCGCCGTCGTCGGCGAAGAGGGCCGTGCGGCGATTGTCGCGACAGGTGTCGAGAGGGGCGATGGCGAAGCCTTCGTTGTTGAGGTTGGGCATCTGTTCGGGGCGAGCGAAGCGATGGGTCACCGTGAAGCGGCCCGAGGGGTTGATGCGAAGGAGGGCGCTTTGGCCCTCGCAAGTGTCGTCGCAGACGGCATAGAGATCCTGGAGTTCGCGGTCGAAGAAGAGGTCCATGATGGAGGGGAGGCCGATGGTGATGATGGCGATGCGGGTGTACGTGTTGTTGGTTTGATTGAGCGCGTAGGCGTAGAGAGTGCCGTTCGATTCGAGGCCGACGAGGAAGAGGCCTTGGCCGTGGTCGGGGTAGTCGGCGGGGTTGTAGGGGTGGGATTTTGATTCATCCCAGAATTTGTGGGCGGTGAGGAAGGAATCGGGGAGCCAGGTGATGGCTTCGAGGCCGAAGTTGGGCTTGGAGGTGGGGAGGTCCGGGGTGAGATCCCATTCCATGGTGGCGATGGGGGAATCAGGGTTGTAGCGGAGGACGGAATTGCGGCTCGCGTTGTTGTTTTTGTTGTCACGTTCCGCGCAAACGAAGATCTGACCGGAGACGATGGTGATGCCTTCGGTGTCGGGATTGCCTTGGCCGTTGGGGTAGCGGAGATCGATGGGTGCGGCCCAGTTATTGCTGGTATCGCGATGGAAGAGACTGCCGGGGCCGTTGCGGATGCCCCAGAGGGTGCCGTCGGAGGCAAAGGTGAGGCCACTCAGGTTGCCATGGAAGGTGTTGGCGGGATCGATGGTCTCAATCGATTGTGCGCCGGGCCAGGGGAGCAGAGTGGAGGCGAGGAAGAAGGCTAGCGAAACCAAGCGTATTGGAGTCCTTTCGTGCCGGCGAGGGCTTCGAGGCGGGCGGGGCCTTGGGGGAGTTTGATGTTCTTGAGGTCGAGGCGGGTTTGGCCGGCGGTGATGTTATGGGTGCCGAGTAAGTTGGAGGTGAGTTTTGTGTTGGTGTCGGGGGCTTCGAAGAGGAGTGTTACTTCGTAGGGGCCGGGGGATTGGATGTCGAGCTCCCAGTGGCCGACGCCGGTGGGGGTCCAGGCGGCTTTGTCGCCGCGCCAGTCCTGACGGGTGAGGAGAGCGGGGTGTTTGGGGCTGATGGCGATGCGGGGTGGAGCGTAGTTGTGGGTGCCGGCGACGTCTTTGAACCAGGCGTCGTAGGAGAGGCGGAGCTGGCGGACGATGTTGGGTTGTTCGGCGGCGATGTCCTTTGATTCCGATGGGTCTTGTTCGAGGTCGTAGAGTTCTTTGCCGTTGATGAGTTTGTAGCGTTGGGTGGCGACGGCGGAGTTTTCGAAGGGTCTGGGGGCGTCGCCGCGGTGCCACTGGATGAAGATGGAGCGGTTGGACCAGGTTTGGGTGGCGTTGGTGTCGGTGAGGAGAGGGAGGAGGCTGCGGCCGTCGAGGCTGGATTTGGTGGTTGCACTTGTTGCTTCAAGAAGAGTGGGAGTGACGTCGATGTGGGCGGCGAGTCGATCGATGACTGTGCCGGGCTTGATGCGGTTGGGCCAGCGGATCAGGAAGGGGACGCGGATGCCGCCTTCGTAAGGGGTGCCTTTGAGGTTGCGGAGGTTCGCGTTGTAGCGGCGCTGTTGCGGGCCGTTGTCGGTCATGAAGATGACCAAGGTGTTGTTGTCGAGGTTGCGGGACTTGAGGTGGTTGAGCAGGGTGCCGATGTTGGTGTCGATGTTCTCGATCATGGCGTAGATCTTGGCGGTGGTTGGATCGAGGCCTTTGGCGAGGTAGGGTTTGACGAGGGCGTCGTCGACTTCGAGAGGGGTGTGCGGGGCGTTGGTGGGGAGGTAGCAGAAGAAGGGTTTCTTCTGGTGCTGGTCGATGAAGCGGAGGGCTTCTTTGAAGTAGATGTCGGTGCAGTAGCCGCGTTGGGGTTCCCATTTGCCGTTGCGGGAAAGGATGGGGTTGAAGTAGGAGGGCTTGACGCCGCCGAGGGCTTCGGGGATGTCGCCGGGTTGGACGAGGCCGCCGCCGTTGAGGACGAGGGAGTCGTCGAAGCCCTGGTCGATGGAGCGGAGAGGGTAGTTGTCGCCGAGGTGCCACTTGCCGAAGATGCCGGTGGAGTAGCCGGCGGGTTTGAGCATTTCGGCGATGGTGACTTCTTGGGGGCGCATCATGCTGCGGCCGAGGTAGGTGTCGACGACGCCGGTGCGGTAGTTGTAGCGGCCGGTGAGGAGGCTGGAACGGGTGGGGCTGCAGACGGGTGAGGAGCAGAAGCGGGTGAAGCGGGCGCCGTCGCGGGCGAGGGAGTCGATGTTGGGGGTGTTGAGTTGGGTGTTGCCGTGGAGGGAGAGGTCGCCGTAGCCCTGATCGTCGGTCAGGATGAGGATGATGTTGGGCTTGGACGTGGGTCTTTGGGCAGCGAGCGGGGCGGCCAAGGTGGGGAGGAAGGAACGGCGAGTCACCATGAGGGGATTGTATCCGACAATGGTTTTGTGAAAGACGACGCGCTGCTTGCGCATATTAACCGGATGCCGCATGGACGGGCGACGCTGAAGACGCTGACGCGCGAGATGGGGAACAAGGGTGTGCGGCGGGAGGAAGTGGAGCGGGCTGTCGAGCGGCTGACGCGGAAGGGGCAGTTGATTGAGTTGCGGAATCACACGTATCAACTGGCGACGAAGGCGCGGGAGTTTTCGTCGGGGACGTTGCGGATGCACCGGGATGGGTTTGGGTTTGTGATTCTCGATCAGAAGCCGGAAGGGATCGAGGGGGATGTGTTTATTAATCAGGATTCGGCGCAGCGGGCGATGCATGGGGATCGCGTGTTGGTGCGGCTGGGGCGGATTGGGCATGATGGGCGGGTGAATGGGGATATCGTGCGGGTGTTGCACCGGGCGAATCAGAAGATGGTGGGACAGTTCCGGTTGACCAAGCGCGGGGCTTTTGTTGTGCCTTATGACCAGAAGATCAAGCAGTGGATTCAGATTCCCGAGGGGTTTGAGATTCCTTCTATGCAGGTGAATCCGGATCGCGTGGGGCAGAAGGAAGTGCGCGTGGAGCAGGTGGCGGACATGAACGGGATGATGGTGACGGTGGAGGTGTTGGACTTTCCGGACGAGGATACGAATGGCGTCGGGCGGGTGGTGGAGTTGTTAGGGTTTGAGGATGATTTTGGGGTGGATGTGGAGATCATGATTCGCAAGCATCATCTGCCGCATGAGTTTGGGCCGGATGTGATTGATGAGGCGCGAGCGGTGAGGCGGGAGATTGGGCCGAGGGAGTGGGAGGACCGGCGGGATTTTCGGGATTTTGACATTGTGACGATTGATGGGGAGACGGCGCGGGATTTTGACGATGCGGTGTGGGTGGAGAAGCTTGAGAGTGGAAATTATCAGTTGCAGGTGCATATTGCGGATGTGAGCTGGTATGTGCGGCCGGGGTCTGCAATCGATCGCGAGGCGATGATGCGGGGGACGAGTGTTTATTTTCCGGATCGCGCGGTGCCGATGCTGCCGGTGGAATTGTCAACGGATATTTGCAGCTTGCGGCCGGATGAGGAGCGGCTGGTGATGAGCGCGCTGATGGAGATCGATCCGCAGGGGATGATTGTGAGTCAGGAGTTTTGCCGGGGTGTGATCAAGAGCAAGGCGCGGATGACTTACACGAATGTGTATAAGTTGCTGGAGGGGACCAAGGAGGAGCAGGCGGAGTTGCGTTCTACTTATGCGCCTTTGGTGCGGCGGTTTGAGTTGATGAAGGAGCTGGCACTGGTGTTGAACCGGATGCGGTCGAGACGCGGGTCGATTGACTTTGACTTGCCTGAGGCGGTGATTGAGTTTGATCCGTTTGGGGAGATGGTGGGGGTGTCGCGGAGCCCTCGCAATATCGCGCATCGATTGATCGAGGAGTTGATGTTGATCGCTAATGAGGCGGTGGCGACGCATCTGGAGGCGATGGGTGTGGCGAGCTTGTACCGGATCCACGAGACGCCGGATGCCAAGCGGGTGGCGGAGTTTGAGGAGGCGGCGTCGAAGTTTGGCGTGTCGCTGGGGCTGGGGGCGGTGCCTGTGAAGAAGTTGGCCAATATCAAGAGCACGCGGGATGGGCGGAAGATTCGTAAGGATGTGTTTATTAGTAACCCGAATGCGACTGTAAGTTCGAAGCACTATCAGAAGCTGGTGGCGA
Organism: Acidobacteriota bacterium; assembly: GCA_016870995.1. Classification (GTDB taxonomy): domain Bacteria; phylum Acidobacteriota; class Terriglobia; order Bryobacterales; family Bryobacteraceae; genus Bryobacter. The sequence goes on along the minus strand of VFZU01000045.1, from coordinate 36,071 downwards.
AGATTGAGGGGCGGGCCGAGGAGAGGATCCTGAGTTTTCTGATGTTGCGGAGTTTGAAGCAGGCGCGGTATTCGAGCGAGAACGAGGGGCATTTTGCGCTGGCGTCGAAGTCGTATACGCACTTTACTTCGCCGATCCGGCGGTATCCGGATCTGGTGGTGCATCGGATCCTAGCGGGGATGCGGTATGACGAGGAGACGTTGCGGGCTTTGGGGAACGATACGAGCTTCACGGAGAGGCGGGCGGCCGAGGCGGAGCGCGAGCTGGTGGAGTGGAAGAAGATGCGTTTTATGAGCGAGAAGGTGGGGGATGAGTTTGACGCGCTGATTATTTCGACGACGAAGTTTGGGTGTTTTGTGGAGCTGGAGGAGTTGTTTATTGAAGGGTTGATTCCGATTGATACGTTGCCGCGGGATCACTATGCGTATCAGGAGAATTCTCGGCGGATCGTGGGGCAGCGCACGAAGCGGACGTTTGGGATTGGGGACAAGGTGAGGGTGGCGCTGGTGAAGGTCGATTTGTCAGAGAAGCGGCTGAGCTTCATGTTGGTAAGCTGAGGGTATGTCACGTCAAACAACATTGAAGGGGAATCCCCTTGCCCTCGTTGGCCCTGAATTGAAGGCTGGCGATGCGGCGCCTGATTTTGAATTGATTGGATCGGATCTGAAGCCGGTGACGCTGGGTGCCGGTGGAACGGTGCGGGTTTTTAGCGTTGTGCCGAGCCTGGATACGCCGGTTTGCGATGCGCAGACGAAGCGTTTTAACGATGAAGTCGCCAAGATGGATGGTTTAGAGGTGATCACAGTTTCGATGGACTTGCCGTTTGCGCAGAGCCGCTGGTGTGGGGCTTTTGGCGTGGATAAGGTGAAGATGCTGAGCGACCACAAGACGGCGAGCTTTGGGACGAATTACGGCACGCTGATTGAGCCGCTGCGGATTGAGAGCCGCGCGATCTTTGTGGTGGGTAAGGACAATGTGCTGAAGCACGTTGAATATGTGGGCGAAGTGGCGGAGCATCCGAATTATGATGCGGCGCTGGCTGCTGCGAAGGCTGCACTGTAAGTTTTATTCAATTTGGAAGCGCCGCTCGGTCCTTGAGGCTGGCGGCGTTTTTTATTGAAGGCGGGCCAAGGATGCAAAGAAAACTTTCACTAACGCGAGAAGTACTTGTTGCGAAAGACGGCATTCAAGAACCCCTCAAGATTCAGCTGTCACTGGGGGAAGCAGCGGGAACGCCTGGGAACATTACTGGGTCTGTTTCGGTTACTTTGAACGACGCGGTTTATCAGCGAACCGTTGAAGGCGAGGACGGCATTGAGGTTTTGAAAAACTGTCTGATTGCTGTGAGCTCCGACTTGTACTTCAAAGCAATGAAAGGTTATGAAATTCTCCCTTGGAAGCAACTTCCGAATGGTGGACTGCCGAGTTTTCCTGGCTTGCGGTTGATTGCAACTTCGCCACTGGAATCGAATTCTGAGGGTGAGAATGATGAAGCCAAGATCAAGCTGTTGTCATCCTGCCTGAGCGAAGTGACCCTGGACGATATGGAATTCCCGGGCGAATTGGAGGTCGACTATGACGCGGCTCAAGCACCTGGCAGAGGCGATGTCATCTTTATGGAAAAAGTAGATGGCAAGCAGTACATGAGCCAGTTGTGGCTTGTGATCTCGGCTAATCGATTCAATGCTTTCGGTTGGTGCGTTTGCTTACCGATCACTTCTGGAAATGGTCGTGGAAGGGCTCATGGCTTCGCAGTGCCGATTGCGATGAGTGAGACTTCGCAAAGTGCAATCTTGTGTCGTAGGCCGATGAGTATCTGCTGGAGCGATACCAATTGCAAAGTTGTGTTTGGTACAGACCGATCGGTTGTAGATCAATGCCTCGAGAAGGTTTCAGCTTTTTTGTAGAACGCTTCGGGGCGGTCCTTGATCTAGCGTGTTCGATGCCTGAGGTTCAGCAAGAGCAGCGTGGCAAGGCCGAGTGTCCAGAGAGTGTTGGGCTCGGGGATAGGTTCGAAAATCGGAGGTGTCTCGCCGTCGGGGGGCAGGACTGGCGGATTCGGGGTTCCGGGGGGATTGGGCGTGCCGGGTGGTGGTGGAGGCGGGGGGATCTGGTTGTCGGGGGGAACGAGGGTGCCCGGGGGCACGATCACAGGCGGCGTCGTGAGAGTAGAGATCAGGATCGTGGGGTTCGGGATTGTGGGTAGCCGGCCCGATGGAGGCGGTAGGGAGGTGCCGGGGAAAAAGGGGATCTCAAAGATGGTGGCAAAGACGTTGCCACCAAGCTGGAAGCCATAGGTGTAGGTGGGAGGAATCGCAAAGATCGGGAAGACCGGTGGTTGGATTGGAGGCAGATTGAAGGTGAAGGTCTCGTTGATCGGCGGAGCATAGGGGAATAGCCAGAAGTAGCCGGACTGCAGGACGATGCCGCCGCCGGGGTTGGGCAAGGGCAGGCCGCCAGGGAAGCCTCCTCCAATGAGACCAGGGCCGGTGATGGGTGGGGCAACAGAGAAAATCCAATCTGGGACTTTGGCCGGGAGGGTGAGGATCTGCTCCGGGGCGTTTGGCGTGAGGGCGAAAACGTTGGGCTGGGTGATGGCTGCGGTGAGGGCGTCACGAGCTGAAGTTTCAAGGCCGGGTTGGTCGAGGGTTGCCTGCTTGGGTTCACTGTAGGGAGGCAAGACGGGGAACTGGGCCGTTAAAGAGACGCGATTGCCGCAGCGGCCGCGGATCAGGTTGAGACCGTCGCTGAGGAGGATTTCGCCGGGCTTGAGGTAGAGGCGGCGGGAGGTCCAGAAGATGCGATTGCCAATTCGGTATGAGACGTAGCCCTCGGCAGGCTTGGTGAGGCGGAAGGGCTTCAGTTTGTCGAACTGGATGCCTGCATAGTGCTGGCGGACGATGGGGTCGGCGGCGGCTTTCGATTGGGCTTCTGACTTGTTGACCGTGCCACCAGGCACTACCGAGAAGGGGAAAACCTTGCGATTGCGGAGGTCGAGTTTGAAATCCTCAGGCAGCTCTTCGGCGTGGAAAGAAGCGGCGACGCGATTCTCGGGCCTGGTGTCGCGCGAACATCCGGAGAGCGCGAGAAGGCCGAAAACGACTGCAATCCACTTCATCAATCAGGTCTTTACCTTAGCGGGATAGCGAGAGGTGCTTGAATGTTACAATTGTACGTTGGAACTGAACGGCCTACTTGCGAGCCAAAACGTTGACGCCATTGTCGTTTCCACACTGGTGAATGTGCGGTATTACACCGGTTTTACTGGGTCGAACGGGTTGTTGCTGGTGACGCGGAAGGGGCCGCTGTTGCTGACGGATCCGCGCTACACGACCCAGGCCGCGCAGGAGGCGAATTGCCCGGCGGTGATCGTGAAGGGGCCCACGCTGAAGGAAGTGGCAAAGCGGCTCAAAGCGTTGAAGGCAAAGCGCATTGGGGTGGAAGATCAGCGGATTTCGTTTGCGCTTCATCGGGGTCTTGCCAAGTTGGGCGAGCTGGTTGGGCTGGGGGATGCGGTTGAAAAGCCCCGCTGGGTGAAGACGCCAGACGAAACGGTAAAGATTCGAGCCAGTGTTGCCTTAAACTCTCAGGCGCTCGAGAGGGCTATGAAACATTTCAAGGTTGGAATGTTTGAGACGGATTTGGCGGCGGAGATTGATTACCAGATGCGGAAGCTGGGAGCGGAAGGGACTGCATTCGACACGATTGTGGCGAGCGGGGCTCATTCCGCGTTGCCGCATGCCAAGCCACGGAGGGTCAAGATCGCCGCGGGCGGATATCTTCTGATCGACATGGGGGCGTGCCTCAACGGATACATGAGCGACATGACGCGGACCTTTGGCGTTGGGGAGATGCCCAGGAAGGCATTGCGGATTTACAAGGCGGTGCTTGAGGCGCATCTGGCGGCCATTGATGCGGTGCGGCCGGGTAAGCTTGCGACGAAGGTGCATCAGGCGGCTGTGGATGTGCTGAAGAAGCATGGTCTCGCGGAGTATTTTGTGCATTCAACAGGACATGGGCTAGGGCTTGAAATTCACGAACCGCCACGTCTGGGCGGCAAAGCGAAAACAAAGCTCGAAGAGGGGATGCTGGTGACGATCGAACCGGGTGTGTACGTTGAGGGATTCGGGGGAGTGAGAATTGAGGATACGGTGCGAGTGACGGGAACGGGAGTTGAGGCGCTGACAACGACGCCAAAAGGTTGGACAATAGCAGGTTAGAACCCGTAATGAATATCGAAGAGATCAAAGAACTGATTCAGCTCGCCAACGACACCGGTGTAGCAGAGCTTGAAGTACAACGAGGTGAACATCGAGTCCGCATTCAGCGGGCCGTGGCGCAGCGGGAAGTGGTTCTACCTGCGGCGGCACCTGTGGCGGTAGCGGCAGCTCCGGCGGTATTGGCAGCGGCTGCGCCTGCACTGGCTCCCGCAGAGAAGGACAACCTCTATACGGTGAAGTCGCCGATCGTGGGAACGTTCTACGAAGCCGCGTCTCCGGATGCGGCGCCGTTTGTGAAGCCCGGGGATTCGGTGATGGCGAAAACAACGGTGTGCATCATCGAATCGATGAAGCTGATGAATGAGATCGAAGCCGAAGTCTCTGGCACGATTGTGGCGCGACTGGTGGAGAACGGCAAGCCCGTGGAATACGGCGAAGCGTTGTTTACGATCCGGCCCAACTAACCGACATGTTCCAAAAAATTCTGATTGCCAATCGTGGCGAGATTGCTCTGCGCGTGATTTGCGCGGCGAAGGATCTCGGCATCAAGACGGTCGCTGTGTATTCCGAGGCGGACCGCCATAGCCTTCACGTCCGGTTTGCGGATGAAGCAGTCTGCATTGGACCTGCCAAGAGTGCGCGTAGCTATCTGGACATCCCGAGTGTGATCAGCGCAGCGGAGATCACGAACTCGCAGGCGATTCACCCTGGTTACGGATTCTTGAGCGAAAACGACCGGTTTGCGGAAGTTTGCAAGATGAGCGGTATTAAGTTCATCGGGCCGACGCCGGAAGTGACGCGGATGATGGGGCTGAAGCAGAAGGCACGGCAGGTGATGCGCGAGGCTGGGGTTCCGGTATTGCCGGGCTCGCCGGAAGCGCTGACGAGCGCCGAGGAAGCGCTGGAGTTTGCCGAATCGATTGGATACCCGGTGATTCTGAAGGCGGCGGCTGGCGGGGGCGGGCGCGGGATGCGCGTGGTGAATTCGGCTGAGGAGTTGCCGAATCTGCTGGCGCAGGCGCAGACGGAAGCCGGGGCGGCGTTTAGCGTGCCGGATATCTACATGGAGAAGTACATTGGCGCACCTCGTCACATTGAATTTCAGGTGTTGGCCGATGAACATGGCAATGTCGAAGTGTTGGGCGAGCGCGAGTGCTCGATCCAGCGGCGACATCAGAAGTTGATCGAAGAAGCTCCTTCGCCAGCCGTGAGCCCGGCGTTGCGCGATGAGACTGTGGCGGCGCTGAAGAAGGCGCTGAAGGCGATTGGTTACCACAATGCGGGTACCGTCGAATTTCTGATGGATGAGAAGGGCAAGCTTTACTTCATCGAGGTCAACGCCCGCATCCAGGTGGAACATCCGGTGACGGAGATGATTACGGGAATCGATCTGGTGAAGGCGCAAATACGCATCGCTGCGGGTGAGACGCTGCCGGAGATCCTGGGTGGACCGGTGGCGTTGAGTGGTCATGCACTGGAATGCAGAATCAATGCTGAGCATCCGGTGACGTTCGCTCCCTGCCCTGGCAAAATTACAGGCCTGAATCTGCCTGGTGGAATTGGGGTGCGAGTGGATACGGCAGTGTATACAGATGGGGTGATTCCACCGTATTACGATTCGCTGGTGGCCAAGCTCGTTGTGCACGGCAAAGACCGTGCCGAAGCGATTGCGCGCATGAAGCGTGCTCTCGATATGTTTGTGGTGGAAGGTATTTATACATCGATTCCATTGCAGAAGAAGATCATGAATGATCCGGACTTCGCGGCGGGAAACATGGATACAACATTTATTGCCCGGAAACTGGCTTCGTTACAACAATCCTAGGAGAATCGCATGTCGATCAGCTTTGACCCGCGCAACCTGCTTGCGTCGATGGTGGGCGACGAGAACGGCCTGACACAGGCTGAACTGAATGGGGGGCAAGAGGCGGCGGCGTCCGCACTGGCGGGTTTCCGCAAGGGATATGCAGAAGGTTTGTACGGCTTCCCCGATCTGCCGGGAAACAAGAAGCTGATTCAGGAAATCGAGGTAGTCGCGAAGAAGTACTCAGGTACTTACGACACTGTCTGTGTGGTGGGAATTGGCGGCAGCGCTCTCGGTTGCTGGGCAGTGGATTGCGCGATGCGAGGACCTCATCCGGTGCAGGGATCAGGAACCACAAAGCGGCCGCGGCTGGTGATCCTCGACAACGTCGACCCAGACTTTCTGAATCATGCGCTCGAGAGCATGTCGCCGAAGAAGACGCTGGTGGTGGTGATTGCCAAGAGCGGCTCAACAGCGGAAACGATGGGCGGATTTCTAGTGGTGCGTGAGTGGTTGATGAACTCACTCGGCAAGAAAGCGGCAGGGCGGATTATCGCTGTGACGAGCGAAGGCCGTGGGGACTTGAAGGTGCTAGCGACCCAAGAAGGGTATGTGACGTTTCACATCCCGGAGAATGTCGGCGGGCGCTTTAGCGTGTTGTCGGCAGTGGGCCTGGTGCCGGCTGCGCTGATTGGCGTGAACATCAAGAAGCTTTGCCGTGGGGCCGCGGAAATGACGACCGCGGCGTGGAGCGAAGATCTTGAAACGAATTTGGCGCTGAGCGCCGCGGTGCATCACTGGCTGATCTGGACGAAGAAGAACAAGTCGATTCAGGTGGCTTTCCCGTATAGCAACTTCCTGTGGGGCGCGGCATTCTGGTTCCGGCAATTGTGGGCTGAATCCTTAGGTAAGGCCAAGGATCGGACTGGCGCCGTTGTGAATGTGGGGCAGACGCCGGTGGCAGCGCTGGGAACGACAGACCAGCACTCGCAGGTGCAGCTCTATATGGAAGGGCCGAACGATAAGGTGTATAGCTTCTGGGTGGTCGAGAAGCCGAAGAAGCAAGTGAAGATTCCGAAGGCGAAGCTGGGGCTCGATGGGTTTGATTATCTGGGCGGGCAGTCGATGGGTAAGTTGCTCGATGCCGAACGGCGGGCGACGGAGGCTGCACTGGCTACCAATGGCCGGCCGAATTGCACGTTTACTCTCGAGCGCGTGGATGAAGAACATCTCGGCGCATTCTTTCAGCTGATGGAATTCGAAACGGCGTTCATGGGGGAACTGCTGAACATCAATGCGTTTGATCAGGAAGGCGTGGAATTGGGTAAGAAGTTCACGTATGCTCTGATGGGGCGCAGTGGCTGGGATGAGTTCAAGGAACGCTTTGCTGATTACGAGAAGAAGCGCGGTTAGTCTGTTCGCGCGGCGGCGCGACTCGCTGATCGAATCGATCGAGACGCGCCTGCTGTGGGAAGGCAAGCAGGCGCGAACTTGCTGGTTTCATCCCAAGGTGGCGCGAATGCGGCGCGGGCTGTTGATGACGGTGCAGTTACTGACCGACTCTGATGTGATGCACCAGCCACACTACTCAGAGAGCTTTGATGGGGGCAAGACGTGGAGCGAACGGCGGCCGATCCCGGCGCTGGAGCGCACGGTGCTGGGTGGCGGCTATGAAGATGTGGCGAGTGATGTTGTACCGGAGTATCATGCGCGGACCGGTGTTGTGTTGTGCCTGGGGCAGGATGTTCACTACAAGGATGAGAAGCTGATCCGGCCGAGTGAAGACCGTTGGATCCGGTACTTTGTTCGCAAGGCGGATGGGAGTTGGACGCTGCCGCAAAAGCTGGAGTTTAAGCACCCGGAAGCGACGATGATGATGAGTGCGGGGTGTGGGCAACGGTGGACTTTCGCCAATGGCGATGTGTTGGTGCCGGTGTCGATGATGACCGAAAGACCGGACCATAGCGTGAGCACACTGCTTTGTTCGTTTGATGGGGAACGACTGGTGGCCAAGCGGATGGGGAATGTGCTGAAGCTGGCGGTGAAGCGGGGGCTGATGGAGCCGTCGGTGGTTTTTCATGGCGGCTTGTTCTGGATGACGATTCGCAGCGAGGATGAGCGGGGGCATTTTGCGGTATCGCGTGATGGGCTCGATTGGCAGGGGCTCGAGACGTATCAGTTTGATGATGGGCAGCCACTGGTGACCTCGACGACGCAGCAGCATTGGGTGGCGCACCGGGAGAAGCTGTATCTGAGTTACACAAGGCGGGACGAGAGCAATCTGAAGGTGATGCGGTGGCGGACGCCGACGTATCTGGCCGAGTTCGATACGAAGCGGCGGGTGCTGGTGCGGGCGAGCGAGCGGGTGCTGGTGCCACGGGATGGAGATGCGATGCATGGCAATTTTCACGTGACGAATATTGGGCCTCGGGAAACGCTGGTAACGCTGGGAGACATTCTGGTGGACAAGCCATTTCGGGGGGATACTCTGATCACGACGATCCGGTGGCGGCGGGACAATCATGTCTGATCAGATCTTTCAACTGGAATAGGCAACAACAGCGTGGGGGGTCGGAAGAAATGTGGTCGTGGTGCGGGCCGATCGATTTCGCCATGTGAACACTGGTCACATTTCAGAAATGTAACGAACGCGAAGAACTGAAAGAGTTCGGATGTTGGGCTAGCAGCGTTTGGTTGTAATCCTTAGACGCTCATGAGCTACACGATCAACGAACAGAATGCTGAACGTCAACAGTTGCTGGCGCAGATCTTGAATCCGGTGGCGGAACGGATTTTGGAAGGGGCAGGTATTGCGCACGGTGGCCGATGTTTGGATCTTGGATGTGGCCAGGGTCATAGGATGCGCATGCTAGCCGAGCGGCTGGATCCGATCGAATGTGTCGGGGTGGACTTTGATGCGGCTCTGGTTGCTTATGCGAGGGCGCATGAAGGGAACCGGCAGGGGGTGAGGTTTGAAACTGGAAATGCAATGGAGTTGGAGTTTGAGGACGATTCGTTCGATATGGTGTTCGTTCGGAACTTGCTGGTGCATTTGCCGGACCCGCAGGCGGCAGTGAGCGAGATGATGCGAATGGTGAAACCGGGGGGCAAGGTGATTGCCTATGAGCCGGATTTTGCTTTCGATGCCGGGGACCCGGATTCATTGGGGCTGACGCAGATGACGAAGGTGTGGCGGGGGATGTTCGCACATCCGTTGGTAGGCAGGACGCTGGCGAATCGGTTCGCGAAGGCGGGAGCGATTGTGGAGCCAGGAGGCGAGTTGCCGATCGAGCGCGGGCTGAGGCCGATGCGACGAACCTACCGGATGACACTCGAGGCAATGAAAGACGGAATTCCGGCAAAGGGAATCGAGAGCATGGAAGAGTACGAGGCGCATCTGGAGGAGTTGAAGCGCCTCGAGGGGGATGCGGAAACTGTGTTGTACAAGTTCCCTGATTCTTGGGTGGTGGCGACGAAGCCAGAGCGTTAGAAATTGCGACGCCCGAGGCCCGTGTAAGGACGCGGTTCAGCTGTTGGTTTTGAGATCTTGTGGACAGGTGGCGTAGGCCAGGATGGGGCATCGATACCGTCGACACTGCTGATGGTAGTTACGCCGAAGCTGACCCCAATCTCCAGGCCGTCTCCAGCCCCAGGGATATCGAAAATGGAAAACGAACTATCCGAAGCCGGAATGCCTGAAAATGTCGCAAGAATCTTGGCCCAACTGGCGACGTTTTCGATTTTCTTGAGGCGATCGACAATGTCTTCAATCATCTCGATGCGATTGAGAACCCTTGGCAGATTGTTGACCAGCTTGACGTAGTCCGGGGTGTTTTCGAGACTCTTAAGAATCCCGTCCCATTTCTTGCCGAAAGAAAGCGCAAAGTCGAAGCCGTCGTTCGTGGCACCATTCATGGCTTGGGCCGTTGGATAGCCCAAAGCGAGAATTCCAACAAGAGTGTAAGAGCCACCCAGCCCGGGCCTAGCCTTGAAGTTTTGCGTCTGGATGACCGTGGTTTTGCCGTTACCGGCGTTGGTGAGGCCACCGATCATGAATTCAGAGCCGCCAACGGCGAGGTGACCACCCCATTTGAAGCCGAAGCCGAACCAGACCTTCTCAAAATCCAGATTCGGGATGTTGCTGTAGCCTTTGACGCGAACACCTCTCTTGCCAGCCGGGCCAAAGATGAAGCGATTGCCGTGGCTACTTTCCGTGCCACCGGCGTTCAACATCAGTAAGGGTTTTCCCTTTTGATTGTGGAACACGAGTGTGTCCCCGATGCCGAGAGCGGGAAACCAGACGGTGCTGAAGGAGCCGCGGGTTTCTGTGAGGAGATGGCCCGTACTTGAACGGTGGAACCCCCAAGTGCCTTGCATTGCTTTGCCGTCCACCTGGTGGGCTTCGACGATCAGAAGGAAGCGGACGATACTTTTGCCATAAGTGATTGTGAAGGTGATGCCGGGCTGGATTTTCGTGGTTGGGCCTTGAGTGCTTAAGGCGGTACTTAAGGCCCAACTGCGTCAGATTTGGAGACTATTTTTGGCGGGGTTCGAACTTGAGCGAGGCGGAGTTCATGCAGTAGCGGAGACCCGTCGGCTTCGGGCCATCCTCGAAGACGTGGCCGAGGTGGGCGTCGCAGCGAGAGCATTGGTTCTCGACGCGGACCATGCCGAGGGTGTTGTCGGACAGGTTCTTGACGTTCTCCTTGGCAATGGGGGCCCAGAAGCTGGGCCAACCGGTGCCGGAGTCGAACTTGGTCTTTGAATCGAAGAGGGCCGTGCCGCAGCAGATACAGCGGTAGATGCCGTCGGCGTAGTTCTTGTTGAGCTTGCCGGTGAAGGCGCGCTCGGTGCCTTGCTTGCGGGTGACGTAGAACTCTTCGGGCGAGAGTTGCTTTTTCCACTCGTCGTCGGTTTTGACAAGCTTGTCGACTTCAACGACTGAGGTCTGTTTGCCAGCGCCGTCGAACTGCGCGATTTTGATTTTCTTCGGCGCCGCATTGAGGCCGAAGGCGGAGAGAGATAGCATCATGGTCCTTCTTGAGGTTCGTTTCATTTACTTCCTCTTTCTGACGCAGCCGGGGAACTGCTTCTTGAGTTTTTCTACTTTGGGGTCGCTGACGGCGACGACGTAGCCGGTCTTGTTGTTGGCTGAGTAATTCTGGTGGTAGCCTTCGGCGGTGTAAAACTTGTCGAACTTGGCGACCTGGGTGACGATGGGGTTGCGGAACTGCTTGGCGGCATCGAGTTGCGCGATGTAGGCCTCGGCAATCTTCTTCTGTTCGTCATCGATGTAAAAGATGGCGCTGCGGTATTGCGGGCCAATGTCATTGCCCTGGCGGTTGAGCGTCGTGGGGTCGTGAGCGACGGCAAAGAAGATCTTGAGGAGTTGGCCGTAGGAGACCTTGCCGGGGTTGTAGGTGATCAGGATCGCTTCGGCGTGGCCGGTGCGGCCGGTGGAGACGATGTCGTACTTTGCGGTTTCTTTGGTTCCACCCACGTAGCCGGAGACGACGTCTTCGACACCTTCCATGATTTCGAAGACGGCTTCGGTGCACCAGAAGCAACCACCGGCGAGGATCGCTGTGGCTTTGTCCTTGCTGGCTACGAGTGGGGCGTCGATCTTGGGATCTGGGAAATCAGCGGACATCGCGGGAACTCCTTGGAAAGCAAACACGGCGCCGAGGGCGGCGGGCATCAAGCGTTGGATCAGTTTTCTCATACGATCACCTATTGTCTACTGTAATGGATGAAGTTACGCCCCCTTGAGATGGAGCAAACTTTAGCCTGTCGAGGGGAGCAAGGGCGATGGCTGGGTGAGGCGTCACACCATTTGGAGGTGGATCAATGCAAACTGATTGGATGATCCTCACGATGATGGCTGGAGCACTGATGATGCCAGCCCAGGATGTGGCCACGGGTGCCAAGAAGGTGGTTCAAGCCACAGAGAAAGGAGCCAAGGTGGTAGCGCACGACGCGGAGAAAGGTACGAAGGCCGCAGTGCATGGCGCCGAGAAGGGTGCCAAAGTTTTGGCACACGAGACGGGGAAGGGCGCAAAAGTTGTGGGTAAGGAAACCAAGAAAGGGCTCAAGGCAGTCGGAAACACCATCGAGAAGCCTTTTGAGAAGCAGCAATAGGTCTGCCTAAACAGAAGAAGACATCGGAGGCGTCCCCAAATGGGACGCCTTTGCTATGACAGGTGCGTGAAGTGGAAACCAGTCGGAAATTTGAGGCCATAGCCGAGCAGGCGATCAAAGGCAATGTGGGCTGGCCAGATCAGTCCAAGCGGGGAGGGAGAACTCTGTGTGGCGATACAGAAAACGAGACAACTTGCGATGGCAATGCTGTAGGTGTGGGCAGCGTTGTAGAGAATTGCGCCAACTTCCCTGCCCTTCAAGTATCCCAGCATCGCTGCGTCAGGCAACAGAAATAATGCTACGAAAGTCCACCAGGATGCTCCAGCTCAGTGATAGGAAAATTGAAGGATACTGAATGCTTTCAGTGCCTCCAGACGAAGAAGGATAACAGTGTTCGTTTTCATATCTAACACTGTAATTTTTGCGAGAACTCCTGTCAAGACCTACACTGTTAGGCATGCCCTATCCCGCAAAAACAACGCGCAACGAGATTCTGGATGCCGCCCTCGAAATCGTCGCGAAGGAGGGTTGGGCGGCGTTGTCGATGCGGTCGGTAGCCAAGAAACTTGGGGTGCAAGCTTCGAGCCTCTACCACCACTTCGCAGACCGTGCGGCAATGGAGAATGGATTGGGCCGGAGGGCCGCTGACGAGTTGTGGGAGCATCTCGAAGGGGCTAATGGGCTGCAGGCTATCGCAGAGGTGTACCTCGCGTTTGCAAGGAGCAAACCCGAGTTGTACGCGCTGATCGCGAGCCGGAGTACCGAGGCGAACTCGACTGGAGTTTCAAAGGCCATCTGGAATCGATTGCTCAAGGAGGTGGGAGCGATTACGGGAGACCCGGATGACACAGCGGGGGTGGTGGCCTTATGGGCTTTTCTGCATGGTTTTGCTTCGCTGGAGGCGGCAGGAAAGTTTGGCGGCAGCGGGGACCGGGGTGGATTACGGAAAGGGCTCGACGCGTTGATTGCCGGACTGCAGGCAAAACGACATATACTTTGAAGCGGTAAAGCTCATGCTACGACGATCCTTTCTTTCCTCTACAGCCGCCTCGATGGCTTATGACATTTCTGCCCAGACATTTGATGTGCAGAAGAAACGCCGCGTGGGGTTGATTGGATCTGGATGGTACGGAAAGTCGGACCTGCTGCGGCTGGTGCAGATTGCCCCGGTTGAAGTGGTTTCGATTTGCGATGTCGACAAGGTGATGCTGGATAAGGCGGCGGACCTGATTGCGTCGCGGCAGATATCGAAGAAGCGGCCAAGAATCTACACCGACTACCGGAAGATGCTGGCCGAGAAGGATCTCGATCTGGTGGAGATCGCAACGCCAGACCACTGGCATGCGCTGCCAATGATCGAAGCCGCCAGGGCGGGCGTGGACATGTATGTGCAGAAGCCGATCGGGGTGGATGTTGTTGAAGGTGAGGCGATGCTGGCGGCGGCGCGAAAGTACAAGCGCGTGGTGCAGATTGGGACCCAACGCCGATCGACACCGCACTTGATCGAAGCCAAAGAGCGGTACCTCGACAGCGGAAAACTGGGCAATCTCGGGCTGGTTGAAATCTACTGTTACTACCACATGCGGGCGAAAGAGAATCCGCCGGATGGAACGCCGCCGGAGAATCTCGACTATGAAATGTGGACAGGACCCGCGCCGATGCGACCGTACAATCCGCTCGTGCATCCGCGACGGTGGCGGGCGTTTAACGAGTACGGCAACGGAATCATGGGCGATATGTGCGTACACATGCTCGACATGGTGCGCTGGATGATGGGGCTGGGTTGGCCCAAGAGCATTTCATCTTCTGGGGGCATCCTGATCGATAAGGCATCGAAGGCGAATATTCCGGATACGCAAGAAGCGAGTTTTGATTTTGGCAATGTGAAGGTGATCTGGACGCACCGTTCGTGGGGCGCGCCGCCCGACCCGAAGTATCCGTGGGGAGCGACGTTCTATGGGGACAAGGCAACGCTCAAGGCAAGCGTGAATAGCTATGACTACATTCCGCTCGGCAAGGGCGAAGCGGCTGCGCATAAGGATGTGACGTTCGAGCTGGAGCAATATCCAGAGGACAAGACCGAGCAGGATCTGGAACGGCATGTGGCCCCGGCCATTCGTGGACACATGAGAGATCTATTGGCCGCGATCGACAAGCGCTCGCGACCAGTGGCCGACATTGAGCAGGGACACATTTCAACCGCAGCGTGTATCCTGGCGAATCTGTCGATGCAGTTGGGGCGAACACTGAGTTATGACCCGGCGAAGATGATCGTGACCAACGATCCGGAAGCGACGAAGCTGCTGCGCAGACCGTATCGTAAGCCGTATATTCATCCGGACCCGAAGCAGGTTTAGGGGTTGGCGAGCTTCTTGCGAAGGCGCAGGATTCTTGTGCGCTGAACATCGAGGTCGTCGCGTTCGGGATAGAGCTTCATGAAATCCTCAAAGATCTTTTCGGCTTCGTCAACCTGATTGCCGGACATCTTGCGCTCATAGAGAAGCAGAATCGCGTCCTGGTTGTGAGGGAAGATGGCGAGATAGTTGCGCAAAAGCGGCTCGGCTTCTTTCAGTTCGTAGAGATCCACATGAAGGCGAGCCTGATTTAGCACTGCAGGCCAATAGTTGGATAAGGCTGCAGCCCTCAAGAAGTGCTCTTTGGCCTCGGCCTTGTGACCTTGGGCCATTTGGTTTTCGCCCAATACGTTGTAGCCACGCGAAGCGTAGTTCTTATTGTTTTGTGAGAGTGCCCAATCGACGAGCTTCCAGCCCATTTGCTGACCAAGTTCGAATCGCTTGCCGACCGTGTAGATGTTGGCGAGGCCCTCGAAGGCATGGAGATTTTTGGGATTCGCGGCGAGGTCTTTTTCAGTGAGTGTTTGGGCTGATTGGTAGTCGTACGATCTGAGGTGCGTGAGGGTGCCGTAGAAAAGGATGAGGCAGGCAGACAGGGCGAGCCTGGCTGGCATAGGTTTGAGCCAGTGCCAGGCGGCCGTGAGAAGCAAGGCCCAGATGGCGATTGAGGGGAAATACATGCGGTATTCCATGGCGGGCTCAAAAGAGATTGGGATCACCGAGGACGTTGGCGATAGAACAAGCAGAGGGAAGATCAATGCGACGGCGAGCCAGCGGGACCAACGCAGACTGTAGACAGCAATGGCAATGTAGACGAGGATGGCGATGAGGAATGGCACCCATTCCGCGGCGGATTCAACAGGATGAATGTAGGGATAGAACTCAAGTGGTGCTGGGCAGAATTGCTTTGAGAAATAGCTGGCAATGACTCCGCATTGGGCTTTGAAGTAGGCGATGGGAGTGGAGAGCGGAGGACCGTTGACACCGAGTTCGTGGGTGCGGCTGCCGCGCAGATGGTAGACACAGAGCAATAGCCAACTGGCGGTGAGGATGCAGTAGTACCGGATGCGATTGCGGAAAGTGCGGAGGACGCCTTCCCCGCCCTGGCACCAATCGAGAAGAAACAGTGAGCCGGGGAGTGCGACGGCGACTTCTTTGCAGAGGAATGCGGCAACGGCGGCCCCATAGCTGACGATAGGCCAACCGCGAAGCAAAGCGTACATCGATAGAGCTGAGAAGCCTATGAGAAGGTTCTCCTGACGACCGGTGATGTAGGAAACCGTCATCGATGAGAGAGGATGGACTGCCCAGAGTAAGGTCAGACTGGCTGCAAACCAGAAGCCTTCGGGGTGGTCTGGATCCTGCTTGGCCTGACGGCTACGGATGCGCCAAATCTCGAGGAGCCAAAGCAGAATGATGCCGCAGGTGAGCCAATGAGAGATGAGGTTTGTGATGCGGTAGCCGAAGGGATCGAGAGCTGTCCATTGGTAGTCGGCCATGAATGTCACGGCCGGAACAGGGTGATGGTCGACTGCGCGGACATCGTGGTGGCTACGAACGAGACGAATCAGATTTGCAATGCTGACCTCGCGGATTTCGCCGTTATTCTGAATCCCGCTGTAATCGTCGAAGAGAAAGCCGCCGCTAAAGGAGGGGCCGAAAACGAGGATGAGCAGCGGAAGAAGAGCGAACCACGCCAGCAGGGGCTTTTTCAGATTTTGAGAATCCACGTCTTAGAAGACTAGCACCGAAGGCCAACCTCAGCGCTTGGGAACGAAGACGGTTGCGGTTCGTGGAGAAGTCTGGAGCCCGCGGTGGGCTTGAGCATTGACTGTGATGCGATTCACGACCCGTTTTGCTCCGGCGGATTTGGCCATTCTGGTGGCGGCGCCTTTACGTTGGGGTATTTGAACCGAGCCGGACCATTCCACAACGCCGTTCTGAACCTTGTATTGAAGGCCGTCGGAATTGAGCTTGGAGCGGGAAAGCTTTTGCTTCAATTTGGCGGAAATTGCGGCATCCTCGGGAGTTGCTGCCCAAAGGAGGACACCGACGACAAGGAAGGCAAGAAAACGCAGCATGAGCATATAGTGCACTCAAACTCGCCTTTTTCTCACAGATCGAGTGCTTGGACTTCCCGCCCTGTCATGAAGCTGTAATTAAAGCGTAGATATGCTAAATGATCATGCCTCCTCTGACTGGCCGGATCTTTTTGAAATTGATTGCCGCCGTGCTGGCTGTGTTGATTACCTCGCTGGTGGCAGTGGACATTATGGCTTCGCGGATTGCGGAAGACACCTATGTCGACACGCTGAAGATGGAGCTGACACAGAAGTGCCGCATTCTGGCCCTTGAAGAGCAAACTATGGTGAGCAATGCGCCGCGGATGGAGGACATGGCTAAAGCCGCAGGGGGACGCATTACGGTGGTGGGAAGAGATGGAACTGTGCTTGCAGATACAGAGCAGGCGGCAAACAAGTTGGCGAACCACTCAGACCGACCCGAAATTATCGATGCGCTGAAGGGAACGATTGGATCGGATAAGCGGCTGAGCGCCTCGGTGGGGATCAACTCCCTCTATGTTGCGGTGCCTTCGCCTTCCGGTGCATTGCGTCTGGCTGTGCCATTGAAGGAAGTGCAGACGCAGGTGGACATCATTCGACGACACTTATTGACGGCGACGGCCATTGCGTTTATCCCTTCGATCCTGTTGATGGCGTTTTTCGCGCGATCGGTATCGAGGAAACTGGGGCAGATTATCGAGTATGCCGCGCAGTTGGCTGTAGGGAATTTTCAGGCCAGGTTGCAGGACACCGGGTCTGATGAATTGGGATTGCTGGGGGGCAAACTCAATGAGACCGGCGAGAAGCTGGAGGCGATGTTCGAGCAGTTGGAGCGCGAACATGCTGAGCTCGAGAAGCTGGAGCGGGTGCGGAAGGATTTCATCATCAATGTGTCGCATGAGTTGCGCACTCCGCTTGCATCGATTCAAGGCTACACGGAGACGCTGCTCGATGGTGCGATCGACGACCCGGCACACAACGTGAAGTTCCTGAACATCATCTCTGCCAATACCGAGAGGCTTGGCCGGCTGATCGCTGACTTGCTGACGTTGTCGCGGATTGAGCTGGGTATCACCAAGTTTCAATTCGCCAGCTATTTCGTTGAAGGCCTTCTGCTCGACTGTCGGGAATCCTTGTTACCTATCGCTTCGAAAAAGCAGATCGATCTGGTGATAGAACCCGTGCCCGCAGAAAATGACGGGAACCGGTTGGAGGCGTTCTGCGATTCTGAAGCCGTGCATCAAGTCTTGTCGAACCTGCTCGACAATGCGATCAAATACACTCCGGAAGGAGGCCGCATCAACCTGCAGGTGCGTGTGTTTGATCACCCGGAGCATAAGATTCCGTTTACGGAGATTTCCGTTCAAGACACTGGGGCTGGCATCCCGAAGGAAGACCTTTCGCGATTGTTTGAGCGGTTTTATCGAGTGGACAAAGCGCGGTCCCGCGAATTGGGTGGCACCGGCCTGGGCCTTGCCATCGTGAAGCATATGGCAAAGGCGCATGGCGGAGAAGTGGGTGTGGATAGCGAGATCGGCCAAGGCAGCCGGTTTTGGTTTACGCTACCCACGCGAGACATTGGCCTTGAAGAAACGCAGACTTTGCAGCCTGAATTAACCGGTTCGGCTTCGAGCTAACCTCGTTGGATTATCGACGCAATTTGTCGAGGCCGGCAGCGGCGGCGACGCGGTAGGCCTCGCCGAGCGAAGGATAGTTGAAAACCATATCGCGCAGTATGTCGACCGTGCCACGATTCACCATCACCATCTGGCCGATGTGGACCAGCTCGGAAGCACCATCGCCAAGGATGTGAACGCCAAGCAGCTCTCTGGTTTCTGCATGAAAGATGAGCTTCAAAATGCCGTTCTGATCGCCGGCGATTTGGGCTTTGGCGATCTCGTCGAAGGGGGCAACGCCGACTTCGTAGGGGATCTTTTCAGCGGTCAATTGTGCTTCGTTTCGGCCGACCATGGAGATCTCGGGGATCGTGTAGATCCCGAACGGGAGTAACTCGGGGCGGCACTCGCGAGGGACGTCGAACATATGGGCGGCCGCGACGCGACCTTGCTCCATGGAAGTCGATGCCAGCGAAGGGAAGCCAACGATATCGCCAGCAGCGTAGATGTGGGGAATCTTGGTTTGAAAGAACTCGTTGACGGGGATTTGGCCCCGCTCAGTAGTTGTGATGCCGATTTGATCGAGGTTGAGTTTGTCGGTGTTGGGTTGACGACCTATGGCGTAAAGCAGCGCCTCGGCGGTGAGGGTTTTCCCGCTCTCGAGCCTGGCAATGGCGCGCATGGGAGAGCCGTCGGGTGCTTCGACAGAAACCACTTTTTCCCCCAAACGGAAGCTGACGTTCTGCTTGCGGAGCTGATAGACGAGCGCCGCCGTGATCTCACTGTCAACGTGCTGAAGCAAAGAGTCGCGTGCTTCAACCACCGTAACTTCGCTACCCAGTGCTGAAGCCATGGAGGCGTACTCAAGGCCGATGACACCGCCGCCGACAACAATCAGTGATTTCGGAAAGTCGCCTTCTGTGATTTGAATGAATTCGTCGGAATCGTAGACCTGCGGGGCCTCAAATGGAATGTCCGCACGACGTGCGGGACGAGTTCCGCAGGCAAGCAGAATTCGAGCAGCCCGGTGGGTATGAGGGGCGTGTGAAGCGGAGTGGACTTCGATGGTGTGCGGATCGGCGGCAAAGCGGGCATGGCCGTCCAGAGCCGTGATGCCGTGGCGTTGAAGCTGATCCTGAATGACGGCGTATTGTCGCTTGATGACCTCTGAGACACGGAACATCAAGTCTTCGATCTGAATTTGAGCCTTGACGCGATAGCCGCGTCCATAGAAGGATCGCTGGCGAAAACCGCTGAGAAAAAGAACTGCTTCGCGCAGGGTTTTGCTGGGAATCGTGCCCGTGTGGAGGCAGACACCACCGAGGTCAAAGCCTTTGTCAACGATTGCCACACGCTTACAGTGTTTTGCGGCTTCGATGGCAGCGTGATGGCCGGCGGGCCCACTGCCCACCACCATCAGATCAAAGTCGAATTGTTCCATTAGGCTCCTATTGCATCCGGGCACCCGGGAGAGTGCCTGGTTTCCAATCATCCGAGGCGAGGCCGTTGAGATCGTAAACCACCGAGCCGGCCCGTAGGGTCATCTCGGTTGTGAGCCGTTGATCGCCAGCGACACGTTGGCGGCGATTGTCGAGATACCCGAACTTACCTTTTTCGAGTTTGAGCACGGCGATGTCCGCTTCAGCCCCAACCGACAGGGTACCTAACTCGGGGCGGCGGATGGCCTTGGCTGCCTCGACGGTAGTTTTGCGGATGACTTCTTCGAGCGGTACGCCGTGGATGAGGAATTTCGACATGACGTTGTTGATGTCCTTCATGCCTTCCATCCAACTGCGCAGATGCAGGTCCGTTGAAATCGTATCGGGGAAGAATTTTTCGGCGATGGCGGCCTTGGCGACGGTCCAGAAGAAGCTGCCATTGCCATGGCCGAGATCGAAGATGATTCCTCGCTTGCGGGCTTCAAAGAGAACCGGGTTCATTTTGCCCGAAGGGAGTTGTTCGTAGCGCAGGCCTGAGTAGAGATGGGTGTAGATGTCGCCAGGGCGGAGCTTTTCCATGAGCAGTTTTTCAATCGGTCGGGCTTCGCGGTGATGGGTACCAAAGTCGACCATGACGGGGACATTTGCGATCTTGCCAGCCTCGACGCTGCGATCGACGGCGATCCAGTCGGGTGCACCGTAATGGGCCGTCTTGATGCCGACGACAACGTCTTTATGTTTGGTCACCATGGCGGCCAGGGCCTGAGCATCCATGGCGGAAGTATCCTGTTCGAACTTCGAGCCACTCATGCCACGACCGGCGATGTTGATAAAAGCGAGAACGCGAGTTTTCGATCGATCAATGCTGCGATGTTTGAAGTCTTCGAAATTTTGCCAGCCGCTGGTGCCGGCATCGACGATGGTGGTGACGCCAGTACGCGGTGCGATGGCATCGGGCATGAAGGATGTCTCCCCGGCGATTTCCTTTTCGATCCCAGTGTTTGCGTAGACGTGGGCGTGGATGTCGATCAATCCGGGAGTGACGATCAAACCGGTGGCGTCGACGGTTTTGCAGCCGGCACCGGCTGGGATGGATGGTGCGACACGGGCGATCCTGCCCTTGGAAATCGCGAGGTCGAAGCGACCGTTGCGGCGATTGGCGGGATCAATGAGTTGGCCGTTGCGGATCACCAGATCGAACTCGCAGGCGGCGGGCAAGATCGAAGACCCAAGAAGAAATGGCAAAACGAATTTCATCAGCGTTAGCATATCCAGAATGAAGGAGCTAACACCAGGAGATTTCACGCAGACGGTAGTGGGCGCTGCATCTACAAGCCGATCCAACGTATCGCAACTCTCGGTGCATGCGACGCTCGAAGGGCGGTTTCCACCAGGCACACTCTTAAACGGGCGGTACCGCATCATTGCGCTGCCGGGTAAAGGCGGGATGGGCGAAGTTTACCGCGCCACAGATTTGACGTTGGGCGTGTCTGTGGCGTTGAAGTTTTTGCCGGGTCTGGCAACGTCAGATCCGAGATGGCTCGAACGATTTCATTCTGAGGTGCGGATCGCGCGCCAGGTGTCACACCCCAATGTGTGTCGCGTTTACGATATTGGCGAGGCCGAAGGGTTGCCGTTCTTGTCGATGGAGTACGTCGATGGCGAAGACCTTTCAACATTGTTGCGCCGCATTGGCAGGCTGCCGGCGGATAAAGCGATCGAGATCTCGCGCAAGGCTTGCGCGGGGTTATCGGCGGCGCACTCCAAGGGAGTGATCCATCGTGACTTGAAGCCGCATAACATCATGCTCGACCGGCATGGGGAAGTTTTGATTTGTGACTTTGGGCTGGCGGCGGTGGCGACGGAATTAAATGCTGCCGAAATCCGGCAAGGCACGCCGGCTTACATGGCGCCGGAACAGTTAAAAGGAACCGAAGTGACACAGGCCAGCGACATCTATTCGCTGGGTTTGGTGCTGTATGAGCTTTTCACGGGCAAACGGGCTTATTCTGCGCCAAACATCAACGAGATGTTGAACCTGCAGGAGGCGATGTCGCTGACGAGCATGAGTTCGCATGCGAGCGACATTGACCCAGCCGTTGAGAACATCATTCGCAAGTGCCTCGATCCGATGCCATCGCAAAGGCCGCAGTCGGCTCTTTCGATTGCAGCGGCGTTGCCAGGCGGAGATCCATTGGCAGCTGCGCTGGCGGCAGGGCAAACGCCGACGCCGGAGATGGTCGCGGCCAGTAAATCTGAGGGGTTGAAGACCCGCTACAGCGTGCCGATGTTAGCCTTTTCGCTGATTATTCTTGCATTGTTCCCCTATCTCAAGGGGCATGTGGAGATGCTTGAGTATTCGCCCGTAGACACGCCTCGGGCAGCTTTGATGCAAAAGGCAAGGGAGATGGTCATCCAGTTTGGATATCCAGACAAGCCGGCCGACTGGATGGATTACTTTGAAACGCGGCCCACTTTGATGCAATGGCTGCTGAAGCAGAAGCCGAAGGACTGGCGCAATACATTGAGCGGCGAATCGCCGCTGATTTATCTCTACAGGCAAAGCCCGCGCCCATTGGCGGAAGGGCCGGATGGAGAGGTGAGCTGGGATCGGCCCGCGCTGAACGTCGCAAACATGGTGCGGATGAACATGGATTCCACCGGAAGGCTTCGTTACTTTGAAGCCGTTCCGCCAAGAAGTGAGGATGCCGGAAACGGGCCTTTTGAGGAATCCAAATTGTTTCAGGCGATGGGCTTTGATCGTTCGAAGTTTTCGAGCACCGACGCTGTGATGGCTCCGCTGACTCCATTCGATCAACGAGTGACCCTGAAGGGTCCGCACGGTGGGCTGCAGGCCACCGAAGTCATTGTTCAATACGCAACATGGAAGGGCCGTCTCACGAGCCTTTATGTCAGATTTCCTTTCTCGCAACCCCTCAAGGACACGCAGAGCGAGACGCCGATTGGGGTTCTGATACAGATGTACATCGTTGTGAGTGGAATTGCGGTGTTTCTTTTCTTCAGCATTGCGCTGGCGCGGAGGAACTGGTTAAGCAATCGAGCGGACCGGAAAGGCGCGTTGAAGTTGTTTGGCTTTCGGGTGGCGGTATCGATGTTGGCCTGGGCACTTTCGGCACACTACTTTCCTGATGCACGAATGATTGGATTCGCCGCTTATGCACTGAGCATGTCCCTGTTGAGCGGTTACATTCTTTGGCAACTTTATCTGGCGCTGGAGCCAGCTCTTCGTTTGAGGTGGCCGCAGGCCATCGTGACATGGAACCGATTGGTCTCAGGTCGCATCAAGGATGCCGAAGTTGGAGCGCACATTCTGATGGGAGTGGTGATGGGGTTGAGCCTCGATCTGTTTTTCCTGATGAAGAACTGGTTCAACTTCGAGCGGACGGGCGAGCTTGAGTTAGCGAACGTCCGCAATACTAGTGCGGGTCCTTGGCTAGCACACGCCATTGCGACAGCGGATAACGCTCTCACAACGGGAATGCTGATCTTCTTCTGTATCTTCGGGCTGAAAGTACTGCTGAAACGGGAATGGCTGGCCATGCTTGTGGCTGCCATGTTGTTGTGCGTCACCAACCAAGATCTCTATCGCTCAACGAATTTGGTAGTAGATTTGGCCTCGTATTTCGCAGCCGGATTGTTGATCATGTTCGGGTTGGTTCGATTCGGCATGCTGACGACGATCGTAGCCGTATTTGTGGTGAACTATACGGGGCAAATGCAAATGACAAGTGATCCGAAATTGTGGTTTATGCCAGGTTCGATTGCATCGCTCATCCTGGTCGGTGCACTGGCGGTCTATGCTTTCTGGCGGTCCCTTGGAACACAATCCCTTGTGGGAGAGGCACCCAAATGATTCCGGGATATGGCAGGGTCATCGATCTGGAGCAGCCGCGATTTGCTGGGATGCCGGTGCATCCGTCGCATAAGCCGGGGTACTTCTACGCTTTGCACCGGCGGCATTCTGACCCTACGGGAATGGCGCGGACCAGTGCGGCAGGGATGTTGACGATGATGGAGCACACGGGGACACATATCGACGCGTTGTCGCATCAGGCGGCGCACGGGTGCCTGCATGGAAATGTGCCGACGCAGAGTGTCGAGTCGCCGAGTGGTTTTTCGCAACACGGTGTGGAGGAAATTCCGCCGCTGGTGCGCAGAGCTGTGTTCGCGGATCTGGCACCGCTGGAACCAGAACAAGAGTTTACGGCGGATGATCTGGAAAGAAGTCTGGGAGATGTTCGGCCCAACGCAGGCGATGTGCTGTTGGTCAGGACCGGGTTTGCGAAGTTGTGGCATGACGAGGCGGCGTATCTGAAAGCCGCTGGCGCGCACAAATCGGCAACGATCTGGGCGGCGGATCACAAGGTGTGCGCGGTTGGTGCGGACAACATGGCGTGGGATGTGCCCGGAATTGTAGATCAGGAGACGGGCGTGACGCTGTTTGCGCATTTCTATCTATTGCCGCAAAAGGGGATTTACATCATCGAAAACCTGACGCTTGAGGAGTTGTCGACCACTGGCGTGAAGGAATGTTTGTTCGTCTGTTTGCCGCTGAAATTGAACGGAGCCACAGGCTCTCCAGTGCGGCCGATTGCGCTGATCTAGACGCATCGCCTGATAGACTGAAGATTAAACACGATGCTCCGCTTTGAAACCGCCGGCGAAAGCCACGGTGAGTGCCTTGTAGCCACGATCACCGGCCTGCCTTCGGGCGTTCCCATTTCCCTAGAAAAGATCAACCGCGAATTGTGGCGGCGCCAGCAAGGCTTCGGCCGCGGCGGCCGCATGAAGATCGAAACAGATACGGCTCATATTGTTTCGGGGGTGCGGCACTCCAAAACGATCGGTGCGCCGATTGCGGTGATTCTGGCCAACCGGGATTGGAAGAATTGGACCGAGTCACTTCCGGTTGAAGACTTTGAAGGGTCGGCTGAAAAGTTCAAAGAGGTCAAGCGGCCCAGACCCGGGCATGCTGACTTGATTGGTTGCATCAAATACGATTTCGACGATGCGCGTTATGTGTTGGA
The DNA here is from genome assembly GCA_016870995.1 of Acidobacteriota bacterium. Classification (GTDB taxonomy): domain Bacteria; phylum Acidobacteriota; class Terriglobia; order Bryobacterales; family Bryobacteraceae; genus Bryobacter. The sequence goes on along the minus strand of VFZU01000045.1, from coordinate 11,389 downwards.
ACGGGCCAGTGCGAGGGAAACGACGGCTCGCGTAGCGGTAGGGGCGCTTGCCAAGGCCTACCTTGCTGAGTTTGGCATCGAAGTATTGAGCCACGTTGTGGGTGTTGGACAGGAGCAGATGGAACATGAAGCCACCTGGGAGGAAATCAAAGCGCTCAGCCTGAAAGATGAAGTGTTGCTGGGTTGCGTTCACGCTGAAACAGAAGCGTGCTTCAAGGCAGTGGTGGACGAGGCTTACAAGACAGGCGATACGGTGGGCGGGATTTTTGAGGTGAGAGCACACGGAGCACCGATTGGACTGGGTTCGCACATCACCTGGGATTCGCGGCTCGATGGCAAGCTGGCACAGGCGATTGTGAGCATGCAGGCGGTGAAGGGTGTGGAAGTCGGCTATTCGCTCGAAGGGGCGAAGAGCTTTGGATCTAAGGTGCAGGATACGATCCACTACAACAAGCAGGAACGTGAGTTCTTCCGCGGCGCCAACCGGGCGGGAGGGCTTGAGGGCGGCATCACCAACGGGCAGGACATCATCGTGCGCGGGCACCTGAAGCCAATCTCAACGTTGCGGCGGCCACTCGAGAGTGTCGACCTACCGACGCGAGATTCAGCGCTCGCCGCTTACGAAAGATCTGACGTTGCGGTGATTCCAGCAGCCGGTGTGATTGGCGAAGCGATGGTAGCGCTGGTGCTGGCGCAGGCGATGCTTGAGAAGTTTGGCGGCGATTCATTGCGTGAAGCCAAGCGCAATTTTGATCATTATCAAAACCAGGTTCGGGACTTCTAAATGGTTTACAAAATCGTGAAATATGGAGATCCGGTGCTCGAAGAAGTATGCGAGTCGGTAACGGTGTCGGAATTCGGGACACCAGCGCTAAAACAATTGGTGGCCGATATGTTTGAGACGATGTACGCGGCCAAGGGAGTGGGACTGGCTGCGCCGCAGATCGGAATCAAGAAGCGGCTGACGGTGATCGACCCCTCGGCAGGGGATGAGAAGAATGAGCGGATCGTTTTGATCAATCCCGAGATCTTGCACAAAGAAGGCAAGCTGAACGAAGAGGAAGGTTGCCTGTCGATCCCTGGGTTCCGTGAGCCGGTGCAACGTGCGCGAGTCACGCGCGTGAAAGCTCAGGATGAAAACGGTGAATGGTTTGAATTGACGGGGGAAGACTTGTTGAGCCGGGCCATCCAACATGAGAATGATCACCTGGATGGAGTGCTGTTTATTCACCGCTTGAGCCCACTCAAGCGCGACATGATCCGGCGGAAGATCCGCAAACTGCAGAAGGCAGGCGAGTGGGACTAAGGACGGTTTACCTCGGCACGCCGCAATTTGCTGTGCCGACGCTTGAAGCGATGGTGGCTGCGGGCCACGAAGTATTGAGTGTTTACACACAACCGGACCGGCCCAAGGGGCGTGGGCAGGAATTGGCGATGAGTCCGGTAAAGCAGGCAGCGCTACGGCTTGGGTTGCCCGTGGAGCAGCCGGAGCGGATCCGGCGCGAAGCTTCGGTTGCAGTGTTGCGAGCACTGGCACCCGATGTGATGGTGATCGTTGGATATGGGCAGCTCATTGCTCAAGAAATCATCGACATCCCTCGGTACGGCATCATCAACGTGCACGGCTCATTGCTGCCGAAGTATCGTGGTGCGGGGCCGATCCAGTGGGCCATTGCGAATGGTGAGACTGTGACCGGCGTTACCACGATGCGCATTGATGCGGGGCTCGATACGGGCGCGATGCTTCTGAAGGCTGAAACGGCAATCGACAAGGCTGAGAATGCGGTCGAGTTGGGGGAGAGGTTGTCGAAGCTGGGGGCCGAGTTGTTGATCGAAACTCTGCGCAACCCAGGGATGGTAGGAACTCCGCAGGACAGCAGCCAGGCGACGCATGCGCCGATCCTGACCAAGCAGGATGGAGCCATTGATTGGAACTGGCCGGCGAAGTTGATCCACGACCGGACGCGGGGATTCTACCCGTGGCCGGGATCGAGCACCGTGTTTCGCGACCAGACGCTGCGGATCTGGAAAACGCAGGTGTGCGAAGAAATGACAGATGTAGAGCCTGGGCGCGTGCTTGGGGCTAAGGGCCCGTTGAAGGTCGCCTGTGGGCAAGGGACGATGCTTGAATTGCTTGAGGTGCAACAGGAAGGGCGCAAGCGCGTCTCTGCGACGGACTTTCGCAATGGGCTTCGTATCGTCGACAATGAAATTCTTGGAGCTTAAATGAGCAACGAATTGCCTCTGGGCTATCACTACAGCACGGTTTATGCGGGGATCCGCAAGGTACAGAAGGATGATCTTTCGTTGATCTTCTCCGAGCCGGCAGCCAATGCGGCTGCCGTGTTTACGAAGAATCTTGTCGCCGCTGCGCCGGTGGTGTTGTCGAAGGCGAGTCTGAAATCGTCCAAGGGTAAAGTGCGGGCGCTAGTGATCAATGCCGGCAACGCGAATTGCGCGACGCGGACCGGGATGAAAGTGGCTGAAACCACCGCGAAGGCTGTTGCGAAGCTGGCCAAGTGCGCCGCGAACGAAGTGTTACCGTCGTCGACAGGTGTGATTGGGGTCGAACTGGATGTGAAGAAGATCACCAGTTCCCTGCCCGCCTTGTTTGCCCGCATGTCACCGGACCGTTTTGGTGATGTGGCGCGCGCCATTATGACGACCGACCTTGTACAGAAGACAGCGCAAGCCAATCTACAGTTGAGCAAGGGCAAGATTCGCATTGCCGGGATGACAAAGGGCTCCGGCATGATTCAGCCGAACATGGCGACCACGCTTGGCTATGTGATGACGGACGCCAAAATCGGGGCTAACGATCTGAAGGCGATCCTCGCGCGGGCGACCGAGTTAAGCTACAACCGCTTGACTGTGGATGGAGATACTTCGACCAACGATACCGTGGTGTTGCTCGCCAATGGCGCGAGTGGCGTGAAGCCGACAGGCGAGGAACTGAAGCTGGTGGCCGAGGCGATTACCGGGGTGATGAAGAACCTGGCGGCTCAGATTGCACGGGATGGCGAGGGTGCCAAGAAGCTGGTACGCGTGTTGGTGTCGGGCGCAAAATCGGAAGCGGACGCGAATCTGATTGGCAGAGCGATTGCGAATTCGCCGCTGGTGAAAACGGCAGTGGCTGGATCGGACCCGAACTGGGGGCGGATCCTGTGCGCAGCCGGTTATTCTGGCGCGAAGTTTGACCCGGCGAAAGTGGATATCTATCTGCAGGGTAAGCGCGTGTGCAAGGCTGGACTGGCAGCGCCCTTTGATGAAGGCAAGCTGAAGGCCAAGCTCGATGACAAGGACGTGACGATCGATCTGCGGATTGCAGGAAACGGCAAGGGCGAAGCAGAGTTCTGGACTTGCGACTTTACGGAAGGCTACATCGAGATCAATGGCAGCTATCGCACGTAGGGTCCTGTTCGGGTTGCTGTTTGCGCCAAATGAAACCACTCTGCGGGATGTGCTGGCGCAGATGGCTACGGATTTGAGCGCAGGCAACGTGTCGGGATTTCTCAAAGCAACCGTGGCGGAGATGCCGGGGCGAGATGCCTTGCGGCAGCAGTTGGCGGGGTTGACAGCGGCTTATGACGTCACTTCGAGCTTGCAGGTGATGGGGTCGAGCGGAGATGATGCCCGGCAGATGCTTGAGGTGGACTGGTACCTGGGCGCACGATCGCGCACCGACAACGCTGTGATGCTACAGCGGCGTGAGACCTTGAAAATCGGCATGGTGCTGAAGGGTAAGCGGTGGATGGTTGAGAGCATCCAGCCGCTTGAGTTTTTCAATTATTCCTAGGGAAATTTGGGCTGGTGGGCACGCCTTTGGGACGCAGGCCCAGCCGGCCGTTTGCGATGAACGGTTCGCCGCGTTCTTCGAAGTGGAGCATCAGACGTTGACGCCAGAGACGCAATGTAGCTTCGTGTTCGCGTGAGGCGGATAGGTCATTGAGCTCGTGGGGATCCTTCGTGAGATCGAAGAGCTGCTCAGAGCCGTCAAAGGCATGGAAGATGTACTTTTGGCGGCCATCTGTAAGGGCATTCCAATTGTTGCCTGGGGAGTAGCAGATGTTGTGCTCAAGATCGATGTACTGACGCCAGGGTGCTTTGGGATTACGGACCAGGTTGAGCATGCTGACGCCGTCGATCCGGCGCGCGGGAGATGCGCCTGCGCCATCCAGCAGTGTGGGGAAGATATCGCGGAGTTCCACGGGTGCATCGACAACCTGGCCGCCTTTGGCACCGGGCAGCCGGATGAGCATGGGGATGCGTGCGCTCGCCTGATAGGCATAGGATTTGCGCCAGAGGTTGTGGTCGCCCGTCATGTCGCCATGATCGGAGGTAAAGACGACGAGGGTTTCGTCGAGCTTCTTCTGTTTATCGAGAGTTTCGAGGATGCGCCCGATTTGCTCGTCGACGTGGGTGATCAGGGCGTGGTAACCGCGGCGGGAGTTCGCGATCGTTTCTTTTGAAAGCTTGCCGTGCCAGATGTCCGGACGGTCGCTCGAGGGTACTTCATACTTGGCGGCCCAGCGGCCGACCTTCGCCTCGGGAAGTTCTGTGGTTTCGTATTGCTTCCAGAATCGCTCCGGCGGATCGTAGGGGCTGTGCGGGCGGATGAAAGAGACTTTGAGATAGAAGGGGCGGGGGCTAGAGTAGGTTTCGAGAAAGCGGACCGCCATGCCGCCGGTCCAGGTGGTGGGATGGTATCGCTCTGGCAGGGCAAAGGGGCGAGCCGCGTAGTCATTCCAGCCGAGGCCGGTCGAGTATGGGTTGAGGTTGGGTTCTTGCGAGTAGAACCAGGCCTCGTAGTCGGTGAGTTCCTGCGTCGTGGGCAGAGAGTGTTCGTCGAGAAGCATCTGCTCGTAGCCGTGGCCGTTGCGCCAGGGGCGGAAGTGGTTCTTGCCGATGGAGGTGGTGGCGTAGCCGAGCTCTTTGAGGGCTCGAGGTTTCTCGTAAGGAAAGGATTTCGGGATTTCGTTGTAGCCGAGCATGCCATGATTCCAGGGTGAGAGGCCGGTGAGGAGCGCGGAGCGGGCGGGCGTGCAGGTGGGAGTGCTAGAGTAGGCGTTGCGGAAGCGGGTGCCTTCGCGGGCGAGACGGTCGAGGTTGGGAGTTTGAGTGGCGCGATTGCCTTCCGAGCCGAGGCAATCGGCGCGGTGTTGATCGGTCATCAGAAACAGGAGATTGAGGCGGTCGCGCTTGGGAGCTACGGGGCGCTGAAAGCCGGGAGTTGGAGCGGCGAGGCCAAGACCGACAAATTCTCTGCGGTTCATTGGATGAATTTTACCTTGCCCCATTTTTCAGGGACGTGCATATTGATGACGCCCTGCGGGCTCCAAACCCAATTGTCTTCTTTGAGGCCCTTGCGCTTTTCATACTTGCCTGCGACGACGTCCAGCATCCACTCGACGCGGGAAAAGTTGACGCGCCATTCTTCGCTATTCTTCGGGGGCAGAGCGGGACGGGGGCCGCGATTGAAGGCGCTCCAGGGCATGGCGATTTCGAGGGTCCAGCCTTTGTCTTTGTCGGTCGGGTTATTGAGAGTGCCTTTGAGGTGGACGGCAGTCTTGAGGCCGGGCATCTCCCAGCCGTCGTCGGCCTTTCCGTTGTCGCTGTAGCGTTTGGCGAGGTAGAGATCCCAACCGGTGTTGAGGGCATTCATCTCAAATTCAAAGTAGTGGAGGCCATCGCCGTCGGGGTCAAGGAAGACTTCAAAGTCATGTTCGTGGAAGATGACCCTGTCGTGGCGATCGTACGTAGCCCAAAGTTGAGGCTCTTCGAGCTCGGCTGCGATGTAAAAATACTGTTCATCCCACAGCATTTTTGCGCGAGTGCGGAAGCGGGGCTTCGGCTTGGAGGTGCCTTCGATGTCGATGAAATCCTTGGTCCAGGGGGCAAGCCGCCAAGCGGCGTCGTCAAGTTTGCCATCTATTTTCAGTGCGTTAGGCGATTTTTTGCAAGTGTAGGATTCAAGAGGCTGGCTGACCAAGGGGTGGATCGAAGCCAGGAGCAAAAAAAATAATTGCGCCTTCATGATCCGATCGTACCAACTGCCCTAAAGCAAGTAAGGTAAACCACCGATTTCAATAGCAGTTCCGGAACTCTATTTTGGTTATAAGCCTTAATGCAGAGTCCGGCCAGAACGACCACATGACTTGTTTATATTGCGGCAAAAAACTAGGGTTCTTCACTCGCTACAAAGACACGCCATTCTGTAGCGAAGAGCATCTGCGTACGCACCAGGATGAGTTGGAGCGGGCGTTGATGGAGCGATTGGGGTCGAAGGCGGTTACGCCCTCGAAGTCGCTGAGCGATCTAGGGGCTCCCAGTAGTACGCAGACCAAGCCGATGCTGGGTCTTGAGGCGGCATTGCGTGCCCCGGAATCCGAGGCAAAACCTGAGCCAAAGCCTCAGCCGAAACCTGAGCCGAAGGTCGAAGCAAAACCGGAGCCGATCCCTGAGCCGGTTGCAAAGAAAGAAACCAAGAAGGTGGAAGACCCGATTGGGTCACTGCACGAAGAGTATCTGTTTGCAGTGCCTGCCGCTCAAGGGGCTCTCGATACGAATACACCGCTGATTCCGCCTTCGAGCTTTGCGATCATCGTGCAGGCGGATTGCTGCACGCCAAGCCTGCCAGAATTTGGCTTCGATCCGATGTTCCCGATGGAAGAGAGCAGCTTCGAGCTGGATTCGATTTCCTTAGATGAGCAGGGCGAAGGGCCGATGCCCGAAGGTCTGCCAACCGCATTTGAGCAAGATGGATTTGGGGAGCCCTGGCTCGAATTGCCTTCTCTGCCAGCCATGAGCATCGGGGCCGACTTCAATCTTGTGGGAGAAGAAGTTCCGCTGGACTACGAGGCATCAAGTGCTTCGGCGCGGGTATCCGCATTCGGACAGCGGCACGAGATCGAGCCGAGAACGCGGCTGCGTTATCCGTATGCAGCCAGCCAGGTCGCTTCGCTTTGGAACGAACTGCCAAAGGCAGATCAGGGTTTTGCGTTTACCAGTTCCGCTGAATGGTCTCCCATTGCACCGGGGATGGAATCGAAGCTGGAGCCTGCTGCGGAGACAGAAACCAAGCTGGATACCAAGCCCAGGGTTGGGATTCCGCTCACGATTAGCGCATTGACGAATTTCGATTTGAATGCGGCTGAGCAAGAGGACTTTGGCAATTCTCTGACGGTGATTGCACGATCGCTATCCGAGGCGAGTGTACCGCTGGGAGAATTCTCTTCGGGCGAGTGGCGGACGAATGTGATGCTTCCCAACGGCGGCTCAACTCGCATTGAGCGCGGACGTTGGGTGGCGGGACGGTCTTACAAGCGTGTTGCTCCGGTGCCGTTTCCCAGCTTGTTTCAATTGGGCCCGACGTTGCCCCCAAGACCTGAAGGCCCGGTGGGGTAACGGAGAACGAATACTATGCCAAATGCAGCTCGCGCCCCGAAAATCATAGAAATGCCGCTGAAGCGGAACGGTGAACAGCAGGAATCGTTCGTCCCGACCAGCTTGCCTAGCGAATCTCCCGCTGCAATCGCTGCGAGGAAGCTTGAGGCCTTGGCACACTTTCATCTTGCGCTTGAGGAGTATGAAGAAGCGCTGGATGCATTCTGCAGATTGTTGAAACTGGTGCCCACCCGTCCGGATCTTCTGGTTCAGACGGTGGCTTGCATGGAACGACTGGAGCGTTGGCAAGAAGGCGCAGAATTGTTACAGCCCGAGGTGGAATTGCACCCGGACTGGACGGAAGCTGCACTTGCGTTGGGGATTTGTCGGTTGCATTTGAATCAGCCGCAGGAAGCGTTTGAGGTGTTTCGGGGGGTCGAAGCTCGCTCGCCTGGAAACCAGGTGGCGAAAGAGGGGATTCGAGCGGCGCAGGCGCTGCTGGGTCCACCGCCGAGTCCAACTCGTCCTGCCAACTGGGAAGTGCAATTGCACGACCTGGCGGCGAATCAGGAATGGGAACGGTTGGTGAAGACGTGTGAGCCATTGTTGGGCGAGGGAGAACCTTCAGCGCACTTCTTTACGGCATACGCACTCGAGCAAATGGGCAACTTCGATTTCGCGCGGGCAGATTATGAGAAGTGCCTTGAGGCATCGCCGAATCATCGCGAGGCCCGTTATAACTTGTCCTGCCTGTTGATCCAACAGGAACAATATGCGATGGCAGCAGACCATCTGGCGTATTTGACCAGCATTGATTCAGAAAATTCCAATGCGTGGTGGAATTACATGTTGACGGCTGAATTTTCATGCCGGCATAGCGAGGCGATTGCGGCGGCACAGCATTTGATTCGGCTGGATGGATATACGCCGGAACTGCGATTCCGGTTGGGGTTGAACTTTCTTGAAGCGGGCCGCTATGAAGAGGCTTCACGTCACTTCGATCTGTGTTGTGAAGAGAACGAATTCTGGTCTGAGGCGCGGATCAATCTCGGATTGGCCATGCAGCGATTGGGGAACTTCGATCAGGCACGGTCGATCCTCGAGAACGCGTTGCGCGAGCAACCGACGAGCCGGGAAGCAGCCGAGTGTCTGATTGGCCTTGAAATCGAACAAGGACGGATGGATCAGGCGGTCTCGCTGTTTGAGTCTCTCAAGAACCGTGGGATTCCAACGGCTTCGATCGCCTTGAGGATTGCCAAGGCGTTCGAGAAGCAGAACAGGGATTCTGTGGCGTTACGTTACTATGAGTTGGCCTTGAGAGCAGAACCCGGGTTGGGCGAAGGGTATCTGCAACTGGCAAATCTGTTCGAAAGAATGGAGCAGCCGGAACGGGCCATGCAGTGCCGTCAGATGGCGATGCGGGTAGAACCTGCGCTTGCGAAATCGTACTTCGAGTCAAAATCATGACCAACAGCAGACTTTCGGGAATACTTCAGGATTCGATTGGGCGCGAGCAGTGCCGACAAGTATTGCTGGTGAGCCGCGTTGGAACGATGATCGCCAGCGCTGGGAAAGAAGCACAACCGTTTGCTTCATCGATCGGTCCGATTGTGGCCTCGACATTTGGAAACGGCGGGGAGCTAGGCCGGCTGCTTGGGGTGGGGGAGCAGAACTTCCAGCTACAGCGCGGGCGACGGCAGGATCTATTGCTTTGCCAGATGCCGAGCGGGATGATTCTTGCGGCGACCTTCCCGGTACAGGTGGATGAGGAGCATGCGACCACATTTGCATCGCAAGTGATCGACCAGATTGCATCGCTGACGCCGTCGAGCGATGCTTACTCTGATCGCGCTCTGCTCTCTCCAGAGCTTCGCGACGATGCAGTCGCACTTTTGGACGAACTATTCGCGCAAGCTGCCTAGGCTGCGATACGCTAATAGTTCCGCATGGCTCAACTTCGCGACAAACTCCGTGGTGTGTTCGGGTTCCCCGTCACGCCTTTCAAACAAGACCTTTCTCTCGATCTGGCGGCGCTTGAAAAGAACGTCGATGAGATGACCCAGCATCCGTATTGCGCCATTGTGGCGGCGGGTGGGACGGGTGAAATCTATTCCATGACGGCCGAGGAATCGGCCGAAGTTGTGGCTGTTGCGGTGAAAGCAACGCAGGGTCGGATGCCCGTGGTTGCCGGTGTTGGATACAACACGGTGATCGGTTGCGATATGGCTCGGCGAATGGAGAAGGCGGGCGCGGATGCTCTTCTGGTGATGCCGCCTTACTACATCAATGCTCCGGAGGCGGGCTGGATCGATTACTACAAGACGATCGCTAACGCGACGGGTTTGCCATTGGCGCTCTATTCGCGCGATTGGGCTGCATTTACTCCGGACCAGGTAGCGCGACTGGCCGATGCCGTCCCCAGCCTGCAGATCTGGAAAGACGGGCAAGGCAACATCCGGATGTACCAGCGCATCATGGCGAAGCTGGGCGACCGTCTGGCTTGGGTGGGCGGATTGGGTGATGATTGCGCGGGTGGTTACTGGTCGATCGGAGTGCAGGCTTATACAAGCTCGATTTCCAATGTGAGCGCGAAGATCTCGCTCGCGATTGCCGAAGCGGGACAGGCCAAGGACTTCGAGAAGATGAACGAAATCCTGATCAAGTACGTGCACCCGCTCTATGCATTACGCGACAAGATGCGCGGCTATGAAGTGACCGTGATGAAAGAAATGATGGAGCTGATGGGGATTCCGGCTGGCCCGGGACGGCCTCCATTGTGCGCGGTCCGCGAGGAGCACAAGGCGGAGCTGGCGCGGTTGGTTGAGCTGTACAAGTCAGCCTAGGGGAGAAATCCAACTTCGCAACAGGTTGACGAAGTCGATGCCGAAACCGAGGCGGTAGGTGTCGCGCTGGCTGCCGATCGGGATGATGCGAACATCCGGGTCATAGAAGTTCTTAAAGCCGGAGCAGCCCGCCTTGACCAGCGGATCACTGCAGATGCGTTCCATGGCGACAGGGGTCTGGTTTGTGGGACGTACCAACGCCATGTTGATTGTGCCGAAGAGGAAGAGACTGCCGAAGCGGCCTTCCCTGCCCCCAACCGGTAGCGGATAGAAAACGTCGAGCCTGAGAACCGGGCCGCGGTATCGACCAGCAGTGATCATCTGATCCTGCCCGATCGTGACCATGTAGGTTGCGGGAGGGGCCAGGCGCTGCTGGGTATCAAAAGTTGAAATGCGGAAACCGCCTCCATAGGAACGGTGGAAACGCTCGCGTTCGGTGGGTACAAAGCCGAGGTATTCGCCCCGGCTGAGGTAGATTACACCCTGCGAGAAGGGCTCTCTGAGACTGCCGGAAGCACCGAAGTAGGCCACCGCTTCGAGAAATCGGACTCGGCCTGGCGCCTGACGAAACGAAGCCAATTTGACACCGACGCCAGTGGTAAATTCTGCGCTTTGCGCCAGGTCATTTGCCTTTATATCCTTAAAGCCGCTCACAATTCCAGCCGATAATCCAGAAATAGGGATGCGAATCTGGCGCGGATTGCTGGCCAAGCGGATATTGCCCCAAACATTGACGGGATTGTCGTAGACAGCACTTGCGGAACCGAGTCCGCGCGTTACATAGAAGTCGATAAAGGCATTCTGCACCGGGTTGGCGGAACTGGCGCCAGCCTGGTGGTAGCCAACGATGGCACGGCTTTGCCAGTCGTTTGATTTGGGTTCGATTCCCAATATTCTTTGCTTTTTCGGCATCAGTTCGTCGCCAGAAAGCACGAGAGCAGGCCGAACTGAGACCGCAGCCAATTCGCGGTCAATTTCAGCAAGCCGATTCAACAATTGGGTTCGTTCGAGTTGCAAACTCGAAATCTCAGAGGATTGACCGTGTCCGACCGGGCACATAGGTAACACTTCTATCCGGTCACATGGGTAACACTTAGTCTGGCAGATTTGGCTCTATTGAGGGAGGCAGAGGGGAGCCCCCATGGGGGCTCCCCTCTGCGGCG
>VFZU01000044.1 GCA_016870995.1 Acidobacteriota bacterium | reverse complement strand
GAGCGTCTCGGCTACAAAACGCCAACTCAAGCTCGTCGCGATTTTTCTGTTGAATTCAAAATTGCTGCGTGATTCAATGGCAATAATTCACTCCCAACGCGCTGTCCACCACGTCCGGAGCGGAACATCCCATGATGTAGGCTCCAGTTCCAGTTTGAAATCCTGCAGACGGAGCTGACCAAACATAGGTGTCATTGCCGCCACCACTGTTCTCGTTGTAAAAACCGGCATAGATGACACTGCCAGCCGTAATGCTGCTTACCGAGGTGATAGAGCCTGGAACTGAAGCAAACGTCTGAGTAACAACGGTCCCAGACGTCGTGGCTGCAGTCCATCCAGTGAGATCCGTGAATTCGTTGATAATCGTGGCTTGAGCAGAAGCACCGATAAATAGAGCGGTCATCGCCGCGCGAGCGATTGAAGAATTGAATTGCATGATTCGCAGGAGTAGTGTGAAAACACTTTAGAGCTTCTCCTGGATTAATGTTTGGGGGATGGGTGCGTAAGTAGGGGATAGTGCTATTTCTTGGAGAGGGATAGAACGACTTGACGCTGGTAGTCCTGTACCTTCTTCAAGATGAGCTGCGTGTCGAGCTTGAGCGATTTGCCTGCAGCCACGACTTGTTCTCCGTGAATGTAGACATCGGTCACATCTGCAGCCTTTGCGGCATACACGATGGAAGAATACGGATCAAAACTGGGAATCAGATTCGGAGAGCTGGACCGCAAAAAGACGCAGTCGGCGAGTTTGCCGGCCTCAAGAGAACCGATCTGCTCGCTCATTCCGAGTACAGCGGCACCATGGACGGTTGCCATCTCAAGCGCAGTTTTCGCGGGGAGCACTTCCGGGTTCATGGCATGAACCTTGGCCAACTTGGCAGCCAGGTCCATTTCTTCAATCAGGTGAAAATCATTATTCGAGCCCGCCGGACCGTCAGTCCCGACGCCCACATGGAGGCCGGCGGCAAGCTGCTTGAGCACTGGCGCAATGCCGCTGGCGAGTTTCATATTGGACGATGGGCAGTGAGCGATGCCGACCCGCTTTCTCGCGAGCGTAGCGATATCCTGATCGTCGACCCAGATCACGTGAGCCGCAATCGTCGGCCCATCAAAGATGCCCCAATCGTCTAGAGTCTGTACGGGGCTCTTGCCGTACTTGGCGATCATGTCGTCGTTTTCCCGCTTGGTCTCTGAGACATGGATCACCAGGGGACGTTTGTATTGATTGGCTAGCTTCCGGCATGCCTGCAAAGTCTCTTTGGAATTCGTGTAGAGAGCATGAGGCGCAACCGCCGGCGTGATCAAAGGCTCGGCACTGTACTGCTTGAAGAAAGCCTCCGTGCGCGCGAGTGCCTCGACGGGTGTCTTGGCATCAGCGACGGGAAAGCCGATCACGGTTTGCCCAAGGACGCCACGCATACCAGCCTGCACGGTCGCACGCGCGATTTCCTCCTCGAAGTAGTACATGTCGGTATAGGTAGTGGTGCCCGACAGCATCATTTCAAGGCAGCCCAGCAAGGTTCCCCAATAGCAGAACTCTCTGGTGACATTGCGCCCTTCGGCAGGAAAGATGTAGTTCTCAAGCCAGTCCTGCAAGCGCTTGTCGTCGGCGATCCCCCGCAGCAAAGACATCGGAATGTGAGCGTGAGTGTTGATCAGGCCGGGAAGAAGGATGGAGTTTGCGCGGAGGACTTTTCTTGCGCCTTTGAATTGCCGTTCGAGTTCTGACCTGAGACCGACGGCAAGAATCTTCGAACCTTCGAGGACGATGGCACCGTCTTCGATGACGCGACGTTGAGCGTCCATCGTGACAATCACGCCTGCTGTCAATAAAGTCCGGCGAGCAGGAGCGGCGAACGCACTGGCTCCGAGAGCGAGGCTAAACGAGCGACGACTGATCGAATGGGTGAGGGAAGAGATCCGAGAAAAGAAAGCGGCGTTGTGTGTCATTGGCTCCACACAAGATGATCTCAAGATCTGGAGTGCAAAATTCAGAGAGGGCCTGACGACAAAGGCCGCAGGGGGGCGCAGGAGTTGAGGCGTCGGTGGCGATTAGGATGCGGCGAAAGTTCCGATGGCCTTCAGACACAGCCTTGAACAGAGCCACGCGCTCGGCGCACAGCGTCGCGCCATAGCTGGCGTTCTCGATATTGCAGCCGGTGAAGACCTCGCCCGAGTTCGTTTCCAGCGCACAGCCAACGTGATACTTCGAATAGGGGGCGTAGGCGGTGGCCTGGGCGGCCCGGGCTTTGTCGATCAGGCTCATAGCTTCGGCAGGATGCTTCGGATCAGACTAATGAACTGCTCGCGAACCTGACGTCCGGTCTCAAGCACTTCCTCATGGTTGATCTTCTCGTTGGTGATGCCAGCGGCCATATTCGTTACGCACGAGAAGGCAAGCACTTCAGCCCCCATATGATTCAGGGCAATCGCTTCGGGCACCGTGGACATACCAACCAGATCGGCACCGATGATCCGCAGGTAGCGGATTTCGGCAGGAGTTTCATAGGTCGGCCCCGACAGACAGGCGTAAACGCCATGCTGCAGAGGTACTCCAATGTGATGAGCCTGCTCTTCAGCTAATGCGCGCAAGCGAGGCGAATAGCAAAAGGTCATGTCCGGAAAGCGAGGACCGAGGCTATCGTCGTTGGGGCCCAGCAACGGATTGGTGCCTTGTAGGTTGATGTGATCGGTGATTAGCACCAGCGCGCCGCGATGGTAGCTGAGATTGATGCCTCCCGCCGCATTGGTGAGAATCACCTGACGCGCACCGAGCCGCGCCAACACGCGAACTCCAAGCACGACCTTGTCGATCGAGTGGCCTTCGTAATAATGGGCCCGACCCGACATGACAACAACATTGCGGCCTTCGAGTTGACCAAAGATCAACTTGCCGGCATGGCCCACAGCCGTGCTGAGCGGCCAACCCGGAATGTCTTCGTAGCGAATGACTTGCGGATTCTCGACGGCATCCGCCATCTGCCCCAAACCCGAACCGAGAACAATCGCAACCTGTGGCTTGGTTGTCACCCGGGCTTCAAGCCACGCGAGTTGATCGATCATAGCAACATCCCTGCGATACAGGCCGACATGAAGTTGGCCATGGTTCCGGCCATAACGGCCTTGAGCCCGAGGCGGGCAATATCAGATTTACGAGTCGGCATCAGCGCACCCATACCACCCACTTGAATCGCCACTGAGCTGAGGTTGGCGAAGCCGCAAAGGGCGAAGGTGGCGATGGTGAAAGAACGCGGATCCAACTGAGCTTTCACTTTGCCCAGTTCAATAAAGGCAACGAATTCATTGAGCACCAGACGGGTACCTAGAAACTGCCCAATCGTGCGGCAATCATTCCAGGCAACCCCCAAGAGCCAGGCAACAGGAGCGAAGGCATAGCCGAGAAGCGTTTGTAGGGTTGGCGCTCCCAGGCCTGTCAAACAACCATTGACCAGCGCGATCAGACTTAGAAACGCGATCAGCATGCCACCGATATTCAGCGCCAATTGGAGACCGTCGCCTGCGCCGCGGGCGGCGGCATCGATCACGTTCACGCCAGGCTTCTCCACCTGCAGCTTCACGTCGCCAGAAGTCTCGGGCTCACCAGTCTCGGGTACTAGCATCTTCGCCAGCAGGATTGTCGCCGGGGCAGTCATGATGACTGCGGTCAACAAGTGTTCGATCGAAACGCCGGCGAACTTCACATAGGCTGCCATAGTGGCACCAGAGACGTGTGCCATACCGCTAGCCATGATCGTGAACAACTCACTCTCGGTGAGGTTTGCAAGAAACGGCCGAATGGTAAGAGGCGCTTCCGTTTGCCCCATGAAGATCGAAGCAGCAACGTTGGTAGACTCCGCACCCGAGCCACCCATTGTGCGGCGCATGATGCGTGCCATCGCCCCAATCACAACTTGCATTACGCCCAGGTAATACATGACTGAGAACAAGCTGGCGATGAAGATTACGATCGGAAGCACCTGAAAGGCAAACAGCACACCGAACTCGGCGTTAGCTTTGCCTAGCTTGTCTCCGAATAGGAACGAAGCCCCCTCCTCAGAGTATTTGAGGAGGTTGTTTACCGTCGTGGATGCAACCTGAAAGGCAGAACCCAGCGGAGTCTTCAAAACGAGAATCGCGAAGCCAAATTGTAAACCGAGGCCCCAGATGAGGAGCCTCGGTTTGATTGCGGTTCGGTTTGTGGATAGTAGGTAGCAGGCCGCGAGAATCGCGACCAGGCCCAGGAGGCCGATCATACGAACTAGCCTACTACTTCAAGCAGGATGTCGCGTTGCTCGGGAGCGGTCGAGGAAATGCGGAAGGAATCTTCCACGATTTCTGCAGCCCCTTCGAGGTTGTTTTCGCTGGTGTGATACAGGCGGCACAGCACAGAGCCTGCGTCGACCTTCTGGCCAACCTTCACTTCAAGAATGATGCCGACAGCGTGGTCAATTGCGTCGGTGGAGAGATTGCGGCCTCCGCCAATCATCACAACTGCCTTACCAACGCCTTCTGCATCAATGGCGCTGACGTAGCCGCCACGAGGAGTCACGATTTCGCGCATACCTGTCGCGTTCGGCAACAAGTCAAATCGATCAAGAACCTGCGCATTGCCGCCCTGAGCGGTGATGACTTCTTTGAACTTGCGGTAGCCAGAACCGTCGAGCAGTTTGGTTTGAGCCAATTCGCGAGCCGCATCGAGCGTGGGGGTGACCTTGGCCAGATGAATCATGCGAGCAGCCAGTTCCAGGCTCAAGCGGGTAAGATCAATCGGGCCTGAATTCTGGAGGGTCTGCGACACTTCCATCACTTCGAGAGCATTGCCCACGGCAAAGCCGAGAGGTTGGTTCATGTCGGTGATGAGAGCCTGGACCTTCTTGTCGAGACGGCGGCCGATGCCAACCATCAACTGGGCCAGACGACGGGCATGCACCTGCTGCTTCATGAATGCACCGGCCCCGACCTTTACGTCGAGGATCAGAGCGTCCAGACTAGCGGCCACCTTTTTCGACATGATCGAGCTGGCAATGAGCGGGATGGATTCGATGGTAGCGGTGACATCACGAAGGGCGTAAAGCTTACCGTCGACCGGGGCAACCTGATCGGTTTGACCCATGAAGGCGAGCTTGTGCTCAGCCAACTGCGCCTTGAACTGATCGATTGTGAGGTTGACATTAAAGCCGGGGATTGACTCCAGCTTGTCGAGGGTTCCGCCCGTATGTCCAAGGGACCGGCCGGAGATCATCGGGACAACCACGCCAGCGGCTGCGGCCAAAGGGGCAGCAATCAAGCTGGTCTTGTCGCCGACGCCGCCAGTGGAGTGCTTATCCACCTTTAGGCCCGGGATATCGGACAAATCCAATTTCTCTCCGGAGGCAATCATCAGGGCAGTGAGATTGTCCGTTTCCGCTTCGGTCAGGCCTTTAAAGAACACGGCCATCAGGAAGGCGGACATCTGGTAGTCGGGAATTTCACCCCGCAAATAGCCTTCGACGAGAAACGCCAGCTCTTCTTGCTCTAGTTCTTCGCCGTCGCGCTTACGCTGTATGAGTTCGGGGACACGCATGACAATTTGTTAGGTTAGCACAATAAGCACTTGCAAAGTAAAGGAAATAAAGGAATTCGTCTGGACCGGTAAGGAATTTAATTGTGCGGGCCGATAAAAGTATGGTGGAATGGAATGGCGCTATGGGGACAAACGACGAGGTAATCGTACCGGTACTGGCACCGGCCGAGCTTTTGGCGGGGATTGCGTGCCAGGGAATAGAACCGGTATTCGCCGATCTGGACCCGGAAACAATGAGCATGACGCCAGCCACGGTGACTGACCAGGTGACGGTACACACGCGCGGGGTGTATGTAGCACCAGTATTCGGGGTGATCGGGGATTGGGAATCGCTTCGGGGGGTGACGGAACTGCGGGGAATCCATTTGCAGGTCGAGGGCGAGGGCGGTCACGCTCGGTGGGAGAAAATCGCTCCGGGCGTACAAGGGATGGCCGACAGCCTGCTACGAGTAGATTCGCAGCTGATCCACGATGGTGCGGAAGGATTTCGGGAGGCATTGGCTTCGTTTGGCATCAAGGCAAGCCGGATGCCCGAGTGGCGCGGCCGTAAGCGGGATTACCCCGGCATGAGCGCAATTGAGGCCCAGGTTCTTGTTGTCGACCAATGGCGCGAACACAAAGGCCTGATTGAGGAATGCGCGCGCGTTTCTGCCCGCCAGACCGCTTTTCAGTTTGAAGAACTACGACGCCTGCCGGTCTCTGCGGGGCTCGACACTGCTCGCATTCGGCGCGCTGGCTAAGAGGCGGACCTCAAGGATCGCGCCGCCACCGGTGCGATTGGACGCGGAAATCCCGCCTCCATGCTGATGAACGATTCCCTCTGAGACGGTAAGGCCTAAACCTGTGCCTTTTGAATCGAGCCGCGTCGAGACGAAGGCATCGAAGATGTCGGGCAGCACGTCAGCCGGAATGCCGGGACCGTTATCCTCGACGCGGATCGAGAGCATCTCTTTACCCTCCCCTCGAATCGGGCAAGTGATGACGCGAATTTCACCACCCGAAGATGGAACAGCTTGCAGAGCGTTGCGGATCAGATTCAGAAACACTTGCAACAGCCTGTCGTAGTTGCCCAAGACCGCATCGATTGGCTTCGTTTCGTTGAAAAACGCGACTCGGGCTGCCTTCTCGTCGATCGAGGCGATATGCCAAGCTTCTTCAACCAGCGTCCTCACCGAAACAGGTTCGTTTTGTTCACGGCGTACGCGGGAGAACCCGACCAGCGATTCGGAAATGCGGCGAAGGCGCTGTGTCATTTTGAGCATGCGAGAAAGGCGCTCGGAGCTTTGGGGGGATTGGCGCTCTTCAGCAAACTTCTCGATGTAGCCCTGAAGCACCGCGAGCGGCGTATTTAGCTCATGAGCTACCGAAGCGGACAACAAACCGAGCGAAGCAAGGCGGTCCTGTTCAAGCAGCTTCGAGCGCGCCGCCTCGAGTTCTTCATTCTGATGACGGAGCCGCCGCATCGTGTCGTTGCGGGAAATCATGATCTTGCCGATTTCGTCGTCGAGGATTTCGCCTTCAGGAATCAACTCCCGATTACGATCATCCGCACGAGCCGCATCATCAGCGTCAAGAAACAGTTGGATGCGGCGGTAAACGTACGTCGGCATCACCACGAATTCAAGCAGCAGAATAGCGGCAAGGTAAAGGATGGCGAGCACAATGAAAAGCGTGTACTTCGCCCGGGTGACGAGGCCGTCGTAATAGACCTCGGGGATCGTGATCGCGCGGTACAGCCCAGCAATCGCCGCACGCTTATAAATCGTGTCTGAGATTGCGGGGTTGACGAACACGCGTGTGGGATTCTCATTGAGATACTCGACAGCAGCCCGCGGCATGGCGAGAGTGGCGGCGTCGCCCTGGCTGTAGGTATAGAGCCCCTTCAACTGGAGAGCCGGCAAGCCGCCATCATCGGTGAACAACTGAGCCAGGAGTGTGAATTCCCGCTGCTTGGCGCTAGCCACACGCCGCTCAAACAGCGGTATCACACTCCAGTAAACGCCGATCGCGAGAACCAGAAAGAAAAGGTTGTGGAGTAAAAGCAGCTTGGGGCGAATCGCCAAATTGCCGAACAGTTGAAACGCACGACGTTTCAACTGACGCGGTGCTTCTTTGAGATTCGCCATGCTGGTTTTATTCTAGGCGAGGTCGATCGAGTCCTCATTGCGGGATCGGAAGTAGGTGCGAATGCCGTCTCGCAGCCCCTGGCTTCGATCCATCAGAACATACAAGCCCTGAGCATCCCGTTTGAGATCCGTCTCCGGGTTGTATTTGTTATCGACCAGAATGCGCCAGCGGTCGCTGTAGTACCGGTCGACCTTGCGCCCGTGCCAGTGATGATTCAGCAGACCGTCGACGTATCCAATGTTGCCCTTGACGAATCGGTTGGCCCGGTCCTGCCATTCAAGCACTTCGCGCTTGTAGGTGGGATGCAGCTGTCGCGAGAGTGTCTTTTCCCCTTCGCCAATCAGGCAGGCAGCCATGTGCCAATCCGCCGAACCAACGACGCAGAAATCGAGCAGACAGCCAAGCGCATCGATCGCCGATCGTCTGGCGGCCCAGGCGAAGCCGGGGTGCCAATAGCCACCTTTTGAATATCCGTAATAGCCATCGGCAGTGCGCATACGACCAGCTGCGGCACTGCGTTCCACTTTGGGTTCGTTGTAGTACATCCAGGCAAAGCCGTTCTTGATCGGCCCAACGGGCTCATATTTCGGCCCGAGATCGAGAGCATGGCTAAACATCTGCACCACCTGATAATGCTGCAATTGCTGGATCGTCTCATAAGCCCAATCAGGACGAGCGAATGTGACATCGGCGTCGACCCACGCGAAGTACTCGGCGTCCGGTTGATGACGCAGAACGTGCGCGAACAACAGGTTGAGTGCGTTCTCTTTATGCCAGAGCTCACTTTGTGTGCGAAGTTGCAAATGGCGAGGATTAGTGGGGTCCGTGATGGCAAACGGGCGATTGCCATAAGCGACTTCCACAGTCCAATGGCGGATGTGGGGGCCTTCGTTTTGAGCTTTGAAGCCTTCAAACAAACGGTAGCGGGATGCGTACCGCACGGGATTAGAGATTATTGTGCAAACGTCGAGTGTCGAGACGCCGGCGGCTTGAATAGAAAGCGGCCGGGGAAACGACGGGGCAACTGGCTGAAACATGAGGAGTCCTCAAAACCGGAAGGACAATATGTTCCGGACCAACGTCTTTGACGCGGCCTCGTGATGGGTGCCTTCCACTCCCACCGGCTTGAGAATATGGGCACCTGCGATCTCAGCTTGAAGCACCTCTAGCGCAAATGTTTGAAAAGAATCGCGAAATAAATGTTCTCGCAGCTTGAACGACTTTGACACCAGGATCTGGATTCGATAGATTTACCTCCGCGTGCCGTGGACTGGGGCAAAAACCAAGTCATAGAAGGAGAGACAGCAAGATGGCAAATTCGCAGAATGGACGGCTGAGCCGACGGGGATTGCTGCGTGCTGGTGCGGGAGGAGCTGGATTGTTCGGGGCGCTGGAAGCGCGCGCGGAGAGCGTGCGTGATGGAAGGGCGGAGGCATTGACGAGCCCCGGCTACGGCTTCCTGCGGCCTGCGGGCAACGAGTTGATGTTGCCGCCGGGCTTTCAGTACACGGTGGTGAGTTGGGAAGGGGACCAAATGGCAGACGGATTTCCCGTGCCTAAAGCAATGGACGGGATGGGGGCTTTTCCATTGGCGAACGGAAACATCATGCTGATCCGAAACCACGAGGACGCAGAGCCAGCAAGCCGGCTGCGACCGAGGCCAGCGGGTAGCACTTCGACGAGCGCCGGTATCTTGAGCCACTTGCTGGGCACCGATTTTGGGCCGCGCTCGTTTGCCTACGACGCTTTCACGCTTGGAGGAACAACGTCGATCGAAGTGGACGCGCGCACACGCCGAAAGATTCGCGAGTGGTGGAGCCTCGTGGGAACGTGGCGGAATTGCGCGGGCGGTGTAACGCCTTGGGGGAGTTGGCTTTCCTGCGAGGAGACGCTGGAACAGCAGTCAGCTGCGGGGACGGCACAGAACCACGGTTATGCGTTTGAGGTACCAGTCGACACAGCGCCAGGACGGCCGGTAACGCCGGTGGCACTGAAGCAACTGGGCCGCTTTGCGCATGAGGCCGCTGCGGTAGATCCGCGGACAGGGATCATCTATGAGACCGAAGACCAGGGCGACGTCTCAGGGTTTTACCGTTTCGTACCAGAGCGCCAGGTGACCAAGCCGGGAGAGTTGGCAACGATGGGCGGACGGCTGCAGATGATGCGTGTGGGCGGAGTGAACGGGTATGAGACGGCGCTCGACCAAAAAGTAGGAGTGAAACTGGCGGTGAGTTGGGTGGACGTGCCAAATCCAGACCCTGTTCCGCCTTCGCTTGACGTAAATGGTGTGACACGATCGGCAGTATTTCACCAGGGCCTGAACAACGGAGGAGCGATCTGGAGGCGTCTCGAGGGGATTTGGTATTGGGAACGGAAGATTTACTTCACTGCGACCAACGGAGGCAACGAGGGGTTAGGGCAAATTTGGGTCTACGAGCCGGATACGGAGACCGTGTGGTTACTGTTTGAGACCCCTCATTTGCACTTGATGGACTTCCCCGACAATATCGCAGTGTCGCCTCGGGGTGGATTGGTGGTTTGCGAAGACGGAGGAGGCGCACAGCACTTGCTGGGGGTGTCGCCAGCAGGCGAACTGTTCTACTTTGCCAAAAACATCCATAGCTCAACAGAATTTGCGGGGGCGTGCTTCAGCCCGGACGGCGAGACGCTGTTCGTGAATATTTATGGCCGGTCGACAATTCGAACGACGCAACCCTACAAGAGTCCTTTGCTGGTACCGATTGGGTCAGAGTTCGGCGAGAAGGCAATGACGCTTGCGATTTGGGGACCCTGGGGCAAAGGGCTGCTGTAGTTTAGATCTGCTTAGAAAAACAGCTTCAGAGCAAAACGGATCTCCCGCTCGCCGGTTGCCGACAGCACTTCGGTGAACCCGTTCAGGGCTCGAATGGACCCATCGGCGTTACGCGTCAGGCTGGACGCAGTCGCACCGGGATTGCCGACGCGAGGCGTGTTGGTGATGCTGAATGACTCGGCGCGGAACTGAAGCCGGATCTTCTCAGTGACCTGGAAGTTACGGAACACGCTGGCATCCAACTGGAAGACACCAGGACCGCGCATTGAGTTGCGTCCGGAATTACCGAAACGGATCGCTGTTACAGGAGCAAACGCGTTGGGGTCAAACCAGCTCTTGCCAGGGCCAACGCTTTTGAGAATCTGGACGTTCGATAAGACCTGGTCTGCAGTCTGGGCATTGCCAGGAGCGTTTAGAGAAGTGCCGGCGGTGCCGACCGTGAAGGGAGTACCGCTCATCACACTCAACACGCCGTTGGTTTGCCAGCCGCCGAGAAGATGCGAACCAATACCCGAATTCATCAGCTTTTGACCCTTGCCGAACGGCAGTGAATATACCGTGTACATCTGCAGGTTGTGGGTACGATCAAAGCCTGCCAGCGCACGGTTGCGATCCCAAAGTTCAGGGGAATTCCAACTTACGCCAGAGTCGTTGTTGTCGTTGTACCCGATTGCTTTCGACCAGGTGTACGAGAGGCCAAACAAACCATCGGCGCCCAATTGTCGCTTAAGTTGAGTCTGCAGCGAGTTGTAATTGGACGTGTTGTAAGGCGTGTAGAGATTGATGTTGCCGATACGGCCTGGGTAGCGCAGGGCCAGAGCGCGGCCAGCATTGCCGCTACCTGGCACGAGGGCAGCATTGGTATTGATGATCGCCGTCTGGCGAATCGAACGCGTGCCGACATAACCGGCTTGCAGGTTGAAGCCCAGACCGACCTCACGCTGGATGGTGAAGTTAAAGCTCTGGATATAGCCTCGCTTGAACACCTTGGGAAAAGTCGTTGTGCCCACCGCGAGCGGCAGGTCGATCACACCTTGGTTCAGAGGTGGCCCCACGACAACTGGAATGCCGGTGCGCAATGAGCCAGCTGCCTGAAAGCTGGTGGCGCCGCTGAACTGCGAAGAAATCGTAGCTGGATAAGCATCTCGCAGCCTACGGAAGGAATCTGGATCGATGCTGATCCCGTATCCGGCGCGGAACACAGTGCGCTCGTTTGCTCGATAGGCGATGCCGAGACGCGGAGCGATCTGTCCAATTCCTACCTCGACGCCGGTATTCCTCGGAGTGGAGCCAACACCGCCGACCAGAACCTTGTCGGTGGATTCGTCATAACGTTCTCCACCGCGATGATCGCGAGTGGCAAAGGGATAGCGCTCAAACCGCATGCCGTAGTTGATGGTCAACTTCCGGTTCACCTGCCAGTTGTCCCGAACATAGAAGCCCCAGCCTGGCATACGAACCGCCGCCGGGTTGATGTACTGCACGTCCTTGCCCATCGCCTGCTGCAAGCCGAGCAGGAAATCAGCAAACCCGTTGAAGGCATTCGGGGCGGCCGCACCTGTGCCATTCAGCGCCGTCAGGCCGCCGGTGAAATTGAATCCGCCGCGCGGGCCAAAAGCCGCCTGTGGCTGGAAGTGATTGATCGTGTAATAGCTGTAGTCACCGCCAAAGCGAAGGGAGTGAGATCCGCGAATCCAGCTCAAATTCGCCGTGGCGCTGTACTGGTTATCCCGGAACAGGAACGGATTGGAAACATTCGGATTTCCGATGGCCGAAAAGCCGCTGATGTTGAATCGGGGGTAACCACCCTGAAGGCGATCAGAACCATTGGTGCCGGGAATTTTCAATTCATCAAGGCCAAAGTTCTTACCGATGTCGATGTTCTCTGCCGAGATCCGCTGCCGGGTAAAGCCGACGTTACCGTCAAACAAGAGGCGAGGGGAAATGGTGTACGTGCCGCCGATGGCAGCAGTTTGAATCAGCCCCGGAGCGTTGCCCGGTTGGCCACCCGTGAGTGCGTCGCCAAGAGCCTTGTCGAGCGAAGGCGGGTCAAAAATGTCGCTGG
The DNA here is from genome assembly GCA_016870995.1 of Acidobacteriota bacterium. Classification (GTDB taxonomy): domain Bacteria; phylum Acidobacteriota; class Terriglobia; order Bryobacterales; family Bryobacteraceae; genus Bryobacter. The sequence goes on along the minus strand of VFZU01000044.1, from coordinate 30,448 downwards.
GTGAAAAACTGTATCGGGCGAATACCGAGGCCTTCTCGGTGGGGTTGTAATTCACTTTGAAGTCGGCGTTGTCGCGGTTAAAGATATAGGTCCCGGTGGCCTGGTAGTTGGACGGGAAGACAGGCTGATTCGGATTGGGAATCAACGCGGCCATGATGACCGAGGCCGAATCAAAACGATTGGATGGGATGCGGTTGTTCGGGAAGACCGTGCGTCCCGTGCCATTGAGAGCACCTGTGGCGGGATCGAAGATGTTTGTGCCCGTGGCGGAAAAGTTTCCTGTGCGGAGATCCGCGTTCGGCACCGTGCGAAGAGCCGAGGCGAACCGGCGGCGTGTCGTGCGCTCCCAGTTCGAAAAGAAGAAGAGCTTGTTCTTCACAATCGGGCCACCGAAGGTGCCACCAAACTGATTGAGGAGATTCTTCGGCAGTTGATTCGTATTGAAGAAGAAGTTGCGTGCTTGTACGGCGCTGTTGGTGTGATACCAGTGACCCGAACCATGAAACTCATTGGTGCCCGATTTGATCGTGACGTTGACGGCAGCGCCACCCGCCATTCCCTGTTCAGCATCGAAGGCGTTCGAAACCAGGTTCACCGCTTCGACGGCTTCGGCTGGCGGCACATAGGCAACAATGTGGGGCAGCCACGGGTAGCTCACCGTTGCGCCGTCGATACGAGTGTTGTTGTTGGAATAGGACGCGCCGTTGACGTTGGTGCCCAGCGCGCGTTGTGGGTTGCCGGCGTCAGAGTGCAATTCTGCGGGAGGAGAAAAGCCTGGGAGCAGCTTGTAGAGATTTTGGAAGTTACGACCCTGCGATCCGGCGAACGGCAGATTCACGACTTGGGATTTGGAAATCACGTTGTTGACGTCGGCTCGATCTGTTTGTAGAGCCAGTGCGGAGGCGTTGATTGAGATGCTTTCGGCGACCGCGGCCACTTGCATGCGGGCTTCGAGCCGGCGCACCGTATTGGTCTCGATTTTGATGCCTTCCTGCTTGATGGTGCTGAAGTTTACCGAGCTGATCGTGACGCGGTAGTTGCCGGCTTGGAGGTCGTTGAATTGAAATGCGCCGCGATCATCGCTGGTGGCTTGGCGGGAGACGCCGGTGGCTACATTGAGGGCTTCAATCTTCGCGTTCGGCACCGCCGCGCCTGAGGCGTCGGTTACCGTGCCTGTCAGTGATCCATAAAGTACTTGTGCAGGACTGCTGAAAGCACTCATCAGCAACAATGCGAGGGAGCAAAGGAAACGACTCGGTCTTAGCAACATGAGCGGACAATATCAGATCCGCTTAACCGAGGTAGAACAGGCTGAGGCGCGGCAAACCCGAGTCTTCGAGCAGTCGCTGGTCGAGAAACTTCTTCTCGATCATCATCAACTCGGCGGCACTCATCTTGCCGCGATAGGGTTTGAGTTGACCCTCAAGTTGGCGGCGCACTTCCAGCAGTTGATCTTCGCTCTGGCGGCTACGGGCGATGGCCACCATCTTGTCTTCGAGCGAACTCAGCCGTTGCTCCAATTCTTCTAGTTTGTCGAGCCAGGTGTTGCTTTCCTGAGCCAGAGCCAGCAGAGATGACTGCACTTCTTCGAACCCTGCAGATAGCTTTGCCGCGTTCTCGCGGAGATGCCGCTCCAGCTCGCTACGGTCGAACGGCGCTTCTACAACTTTCGATTCCCGGGGAGAATCGATGCGCTTGGCCTCTTCCATAACGGCCTGCGAACAGTACGCAATGGAATTCACCTGATTGGTTTTGGATTTCTTCGCGTGCCACTTTTCGAAGGCCTTATCGATCCCACGCAGAACTGCCTCGAGCGGGATTCCAGAATCCTTCCAAGTCTCGATCAAAGCCCAATCGAGAGGCGAGATCAGAAACAGACCCGTGCCACGCGCTGCTTGAAAGTGTTCTTCGATCTCCGTGTAGTAGTTGAAGTAGTTAAACGGCTCAGGCTCCATGACGCTCCCAGATGATTCGCACACCATCGAGCGTGAGGTCTTCATCGACAATCTTCAATCGCCTGGAACCCTCCACCATCAACTTGGCCTGCCCACCGGTACCGACGATCTTCGTATCTGGGCCGAGCTCGGCAACCAGGCGGTCGAGAATGCCATCGATTGAGCTGATCGTGGCGTAGTAAAGCCCACTCTGAATGCAATCCACCGTGTTCTTGCCAATCAGTTGTTTTGGCTGGCGGAAGTCAACGAGAGGCAGCCGGGCAGCTTTCTCAAACAGCCCGCTGATGGCGATGCCAATGCCCGGACAAATGATGCCGCCAACAAAATCGCCCGCTGCACTGACGACATCGAAATTGATGGCTGTGCCAAGGTCAACAACAACACAGGGTCCGCCGTATTTGTGAAAGGCCGCAGCGGCGTTGGCAAGCCGGTCTGCGCCCGCCTCGCGCGGATTGTCAATTGACACTTTCAAACCGAGGTCGACATCGACCGAGACAAACAATGGCTCACAGCGAAAGTACCTGAGCGACATTTCCGCAAGTTGACGGTCGAGCGGTGGGACGACACTGGAGATCGCAACGCCCGTGATGATGCGCGCGTCGAGTTCACACACCCGAAACAAGCTTCGTAGGTTGATGCCCCATTCATCGGCTGTTTGCTCGCGAATCGTCCGCAACCGCCAACTGGCGATCAGGTTTGCTCCCTCGAAGACGCCCACTGTAACATTCGTATTGCCCGCATCAATTGCTAGAAGCATCGCTATTTCAAAGGGCGCACGCTGCCGGCATAAACCGTTTCACGCGCGCCATTCTCTTTCCGGATTCGCAAGAATCCAAATTCATCGAGCCCATCCGTCACTCCCTCAAGAATAGATCCATCGAGATCGACCCGAACGCGCCGACCACTTACGTAGCTTGAAGTCTGCGCAAACAACCGCAGAATTTCCTCGCGGTTCAGTTGCGTGGCCTGGTCCACCGGACCGAGCAATTGGTTCAATACTTCTTCTGCATCGAAGGTTTTGGAAGTAGCGAGCCGCAAGGATGTGGCAGGTGTACGGAGGCCAGGCGGAAACTGAAGTTGATTCAAATTGATGCCGATGCCAGCGAGAACGACGCCGTGTTCCAGCCTCGCCAGGATCCCACAAAGCTTCTTGCCCTGCCAGAGCACATCGTTCGGCCAACGGATGTCGAGGCCACTGCCGACGATTGGGGTAAGTGCTTCGACAACAGCAAGCCCGAGCGCCAGAGTAATCGCTGGGACCTCGGCCAGGCGCAGGATAAAGGTGCAATAGAGTCCGTCACCGGACGCGCTGAGCCATTCGCGGCCTTGCCTTCCCTGCCCCGCAGTCTGCATGCGGGCTGCGACCACAGTACCGTTGGGAATACCTTCGGCAGCCAGTCGTGCAGCCTCCGTCATCGTAGAGTCGAGACGTTCGCGCCAGATCACTCGACTCATAGAAGTTCGAGGCGGAAGTTGAGATCCTTTGAAACGGCTGAGTGGGTGATCGCGCCGCTTGAAACGAAGTCAGCCCCAGCTTCGGCGTAGGCGCGGACGGTATGGAGAGTGACGCCGCCTGAAATTTCGCAACTGGCGCGGCCAGCGATGTAATCGATCCATTCACGAGCCTCTGCGGGCGTGAGGTTGTCGAGTAGCAATCGGGTTGCCCCCGCCGCGAGCGCCTCATCCAATTCAGCCCTGGTGCGAACTTCAATTTCGACCGGGATTCCATGAGGCAGCGATGCCTCCAGAGCCTGCCGCACGCCACCCGCCGCAGAGATGTGGTTGTTTTTGATCAACACCGCATCAAACAAGCCCATGCGATGGTTGGTCACGCCGCCCGCTTTAGCAGCCAGCTTCTCGAGCCGGCGCAGGCCCGGAGTCGTCTTGCGCGTATCGAGCACCTTGCAACTGGTGTGCGCCACCTCGGCGGCAAATCTCGAAGCAAGCGTGGCTACGCCGCTCAGCCGCTGCATGAAATTCAAACCCGTGCGTTCACATTCGAGCAGAGTCGCCGCCAGCCCTTCCACCTCAGCAATGAGATCACCACTGGAACAACGACGACCGGATTCCGCCTGCAGCTCCAGGCGATCCACGCCGCCTCGACATTCATAAATCAAAGGCAGAAGTTCAATCCCGGCGAGCACCATCTCATCCCGAGCATAAAATTTGCCTCTGGCCTTGCGCCCTGGCTGAACGGTAAGTTTGGTGGTGATGTCGCCGCTACCAATGTCTTCGGATAGCGCGCGCTCCACCGCGTCATAAATTTCAGGATGGAGCCAATCAGAGACCACCCAGTGCCTCCCGGTTCTTGTCGAGTTGCAGCTGATAGTCGGCCAGCTTCGTCTTCATGCCTTCAATGATGTGAGCGGGTGCCTTTGAGGTGAACTTCTCATCGCCCAATTGGCGTTGCGTATTGGCGATCACTTTCTCGAGTTGCTCGATGTCCTTCTCAAGCCGCTTGCGCAAAGCTTCGGCCTGTCCCGCGGGAGCCTGCAGGGTCACCTGAATACCCTTCACTTCAGCACTGGGTTCGAAGTTCAACTTGACGCCGGCAAGACGGCGGAAGACCTCGGCATTGGCGAGCAATACTTCGTACTCGTTGCCTTGACCGCGCAGAGTGCCTTCGATCTCCTGTTTGGGGTCCAGCTGCTTGGCAGCCTTCTCGTTACGAGTACGCCGGATCTCTTCCTGCAGAATGGCCATATCGCGTTCGGCGTCAGCGTCTTCGAGACCCGCGTCGAAAGCCGGATAAGCAGTAATCGAAACACTGGCGGGCATGCCTTCTGAGCGCAAACGCTGCCAGAGCTCTTCAGTTAGGAATGGCATTGCGGGATGCAGCAAGCGCAGGGCCTTCTCGTAGGTTCCGAGCAAATTGGCCCAAATCGAATCGCGGTTCTCGGCGTCGTTGAACCGCAGCTTGATCATCTCGATGTACCAGTCGCAGAAGTCATCCCAGAAGAAATGCCACATCGTCTGTGCTGCCTCGTGGTACCGGTTGGCTGCGATGGCTTCATTGCATGCCCGTGCCGCGGCATTGAGACGCGACTGGATCCAGCGCTCTTCAAGGAACTGAGGTTTCCAGCTCGTGGGCACATGGGAAGTCACCTCGGCCTTTTCCATGTTGAGGAACAAGAAGCGCGAAGCATTCCAGATCTTGTTGGCGAAGCCACGCGAACTAGGTAGCTTGTCCTCGGTCCACAGAATGTCCGAGCCCGGTGTGCAAGCCGTCAGCAACGCCATGCGAACCGCATCGGTGCCGTACTTGGCGGTGATCTCAAGCGGATCGATGGTATTGCCGCGCGTCTTCGACATCTTCTTGCCTTGGGCGTCGCGAACAATGCCGTGGATGTGGACTTGCCGGAACGGAACGTCACCCATGAACTCAATGCCGAGCATCATCATCCTGGCGCACCAGAAGAACAGGATCTCGTAGCCCATGATCATGAGCGTCGTCGGGTAATACTTGTTCAGATCCTCTGTTTGATCGGGCCAACCCAAGGTCGAGAATGGCCAGAGCCCTGAGCTGAACCAGGTATCGAGAACGTCCTTGTCCTGGGTAAGATCTGCACTGCCACAATGGGCACAAACCGTTGGAGTTTTGCGTGAAACAGTAGCTTCGCCACAGGCGCCACAATGCCAGGCGGGAATTCGATGACCCCACCAAAGCTGACGGCTCACACACCAATCACGGATGTTGCGCATCCAGTGGAAAAACACCGTACGGCTCTGTTCAGGCTCAATCGTCGTGCGACCGTCCTCAACAGCGGCAATCGCCTTCTCTGCCAGTGGCTTCATGTTGACGAACCACTGCTTCGATACGAGCGGCTCCACCACCGTTTGGCATCGCTCGCACTTGCCGACGCTCAACTTGTGAGGGTCAATCTTCGTAAGCAGGCCAAGGGCCTTCAAATCCTCAACGATTTTCTTGCGCGCTTCAAATCGATCCAACCCGGCATAGGCTCCACCATTCGAGTTGATCTTGGCGTCATCGCCAATTACCTGTATGCGCGGCAGGTTGTGACGCAAGCCGGCCTCAAAGTCATTGGGGTCATGGGCCGGGGTCACCTTTACGACACCAGTGCCGAACTGGGGATCCGCCATGTCATCGAGGACGATCGAAATCTCGCGATCCATCAATGGCAGCTTGACGGTCTTGCCGTGCAGATGGAGATAGCGCTCGTCAAGCGCGTTAATCGCCACACCGGTATCCCCAAGCATCGTCTCGGGTCGCGTTGTCGCAACGGTCAGGAACTCGCTGGTGCCCACCACTGGATACTGAATATGCCAAAGGCTGCCATCGGTTTCGTCGTGCTTCACTTCAAGATCGGAAAGCGCAGTGCCGCAACGAGGACACCAGTTCACCATGCGCTCGCCACGATACACGAGGCCACGTTCATGCAAGCCACAGAAGACTTCGCGCACCGCTCGAGACAAACCGGGATCCAATGTGAAGCGCTCGCGTGTCCAGTCGCAGCTGACACCCACCGTCTTCATCTGGCGCACGATGGCACCGCCAGACTCAGCTTTCCACTTCCAAACTCGTTCTTCAAAGGCATCACGCCCGAGGTCGTGTTTGGTCAGACCCTCTTTGGCCATCTGCCGCTCAACCACCATTTGTGTCGCAATACCCGCGTGATCGGTGCCGGGCAGCCACAAAGTGTTGAAGCCACTCATGCGTCTCCAGCGAACCACCATATCGATCATGGTGTGTTCCAGCATGTGACCCATATGCAGGTTGCCCGTGACGTTAGGCGGAGGAATGCACAGGCTGAACATCTGCCGGCTATCGTTTGCGTCTGCCGCGTAAAGGCGCGACTCTACCCACCAATCAGCCCAGCGCGATTCAAACCGCTGTGGCTCATATACTTTTTCAAATTCCATGGAAACCTACAGTTTAGTACTCTTGGCAGTTCGCCAGCGATTCAGATTTGGCGCGCTGAAGCTCTAGCCAATACGACTGCGAAACAGGCGAACCAATTCGTCCGGGTGCGGAACCCGAATCGCGTCAAAGCCCGCCGCAGCCGCACTGGCGAGCCCTGCTTCGGAATCCTCAAACACAATTGGCTGCGAGATACCCAAGCGTTCTGCCGCAAGCAAATATGGCTCGGGGTGAGGCTTGAGATTTTTCACCTCTTCACCGAACACTGAAGCGGCAAAACGATGCCGAACCCCCGCCACTTCAAGCACCGGCTCCACCTCAAATCGGTAGCTCGATGTAACGAGACCAATTGGGAAGGGATACTCGGCGAGCAACAGATCGCGTACTTCACTGGCCATCGGCGGTGCTTTTAGCATTCGATCGCGGAGCAGTTCTTTTTTCTTCGGGTACTCGGCATAGAGAGTCTCGAAGTCCATGCCGACTTCGGTCGCCAGTTGAAGGATCATCGCGCGATCCGAGACGCCAATGCAATTGCGGCAGTACTCATCCCAACTGAGCGAAATCCCGAAAGGCGTAAGAATTTCTTTCCAGCACTCGAAGTGAATCGGTTCGCTGTCAACCAGAGTGCCGTCGAAGTCGAACAGAACCCCGTCGAAACTAATCAAGGCGGAGTGAATTCAGGATGGCGTCGAAATCGCGTTGCACCTGTTGCATCTGCCGTTCCGGAGCGATGAAAACCATATAAAGCATGGTGCCTCGGTGTTCCATCGTAACAATCGTGTCGATCTCATTGCCGCCATCCAGCGAAGACTTCGACGTGAGCTTTGCAACATAAACGTTGCGCCCGTTGATCTGATGCTGATTGATGGGAGGCATGGTGCGGCCCATCGTGGGATTCTGCTGCATCACTTGCTGGATGAGCTTCTGCGTATCAGCTTTGAAATCGAACCTGCCATCTTCGTCTTCATAGTGAGCGATCACGACACCGAGGCCAATCTGCACATTGTTGCCTTCCTGCTTGATAACCTCGCGAGGGGCAATCGTCACGGTAGGTGACTTCGGCTCACCCAAACCAAGCCACTCGCCTGGATAGCTCACCTGGAAGTTCTCGCCAGTCCAGGTACGAGAGCCATCCTGATTCTTCTCTGGCTGATTTGGCACAGCGCCGGCCTTCTTCTTGGGCTCTGGCAGGTTCTTCGCCAGGAGCTTCATCTTTTCAAAGCGACCCGTGTCGGCCTTAAAATCGCGTTGCGGCAGCAGCGTCACTTCTTCGCTAACGTACTTGCTGCGATTGCCAGGGTTCGGATGGGAAGAGAAGAAATCTGGACCAGACTTGCCACGGCCCGACTTGGCTTCGAGGGTTTCAAAGAAGCGCGCCATCTCGATCGGGTTATAACCAACCTGCGCCATCATGCGAGCACCGAGCAGGTCGGCCTGCTGTTCGGCCCCTCGCGAGAATTTCATCAGCAATCCATTGGCGCCAAGGCCGACACCGATCTGCGCCAACATGCCTGTCAGACCGCCCTTCGCTTGACCATACGCGCCGGCCAGCATCGCCGGCAATTGAATCAGCATGCTGCGGCTCACCTGGTTGGTGGAATGGCGCAATGCAATATGGGAGACTTCATGGGCGACCACACCCATCAACTGTCCCTCGTTTTCAGCGTTCAGGAGGATACCGGAATTGATGAACACCGGTCCGCCCGGCAAAGCGAAAGCGTTGATGGTGGGATCATTCACGACTTTGAACACATAAGGAAAGCCGCCGGCTTGCGGCTGCTGCGCAATCTTCTGGCCAAGAAAGTTGATGTAATCTGTCAAAGGACCCGGCGCCAGCACATCATATTGCTGCTCGATCTGCTGCGCGTATTCTTTGCCCATCTGGATGTCCTGATCTTTTTTGAAGAAGTTCATCCCGGGTTTTATTTCTTTGAGCTTCGCCGCTTGTCCGAAGACAAGGGCAGTTAAAACCAAGCTGGCGGTCAGAATGCGGGTAAACATATCATTAACAGTTATAATAATTCCATGAAGCCCACCGAAAAAATATGGCATAACGGACACCTGATTAATTGGCAGGATGCCACGATCCATGTCCTTAGCCATGTTGTCAGCTACGGAAGCGCCGTCTTCGAGGGTGTTCGATGTTATGAGACGAAACAGGGGCCTGCCGTGTTTCGTTTGAACGAACACGTTCGCCGGATGTTCGACTCCGCGAAGATCTACAGAATCGATATGAGCCAGTTCACGCAACCACAGGTTGCGGCCGCCATGATCGAGCTTGTACAGGTCAACAAGATGAGAAGCTGCTACTTCCGTCCGATCGTACTTCGGGGCTACGGTGTCATCGGAGTCAACGGAACGGGAAATCCCACCGAGTGCTACATCGCCTGCTGGGAATGGGGCAAGTACCTCGGCCCTGAAGCCATCGCGCAGGGTGTCGACGTCTGCGTATCGAGTTGGAACCGGATGGCTCCCAATACGCTGCCAGCCTTGGCCAAGAGCGCTGGGAACTACAACAACTCACAGTTGATCAACATGGAAGCCAAAGCGAATGGCTACTCCGAAGGCATCGCCCTCGACGTGAACGGTTACGTCAGCGAAGGCTCCGGTGAGAACATCTTCGTAATTCGTGACGGTATCATCTACACTCCAGCCCTCGCCACCAGCGTGCTGCCCGGCATCACCCGCGACAGCATTGTGCAGATCGCCAAGAGCTTGGGCTACAGCGTTGTGGAAGCCGGCGTGCCGCGCGAATTGCTCTATGTCGCCGACGAAGTCTTCTTCACTGGCACTGCGGCAGAAGTCACCCCGATTCGTAGCATCGACCGCATCACGATCGGCGAAGGCCGACGCGGACCGATCACGGAAAAGATCCAGTCGAAGTTCTTTGGAATTGTGGATGGGAGTTTGCCGGATGAGTTCGGCTGGCTAACCCCGGTGCCGCAAACCGTAGCGGCTTAGGAGTTACAGATCGGATCGCTGCTCCACATTACTTGCTGGCCACCTCCCCCGAGATTCTCCAGCTTGCTTTGGGGAGCAGCGATGATCTCCATTATTTTTAGCAGCCGCGCCTCAACTCTGGCAAGGAGAAAAGGTGCGGCTAAAACTTTTTTGCACGACTTTTTTCCCGTGCATTTTGAAGGGCTTAGCGCCCATCTTCTGTGGACAAGGTGTGAATAAAACAGAATGAGCACAAAATGTTTTGGCTTGGATTACCGCACAGGGCAGCCCGTGCGAGTCGAATTCGGCGCGGCCATTGAGGCGGTCGACGATTGGGTGGGCGACAGCTCCTCAATCGAAACTTTCATCGCACCAGGATTCATCGATTTGCAGGTGAATGGGTTTGCCGGGGTCGACTATTGTTCGCCTGGTGCATCGCTGGAGGAGATCTCCCGTTCGATCCAGGCGCAGCTCGCTACTGGCGTCACCAGAATTTACCCGACCGTGATTACAGGCTCCGAAGAGGTGATGCAAGGAGCATTTCGAAATCTGGTCCGCGCCAAACGCGAGCTGCCTGAAGGAAGTGTGTTTGAAGCCATACACGCGGAGGGTCCTTTCATCTCAGCCGAAGATGGGCCTCGCGGCGCACATCCAGTCACGCAAGCCAGACCTCAATCGATTGAGGAGTGGAAGCGAATGCAAGATGCCGCCGAAGGGAATATCCGGCTGCTCACCATGTCGCCGGAATACGATGGTGCGGCAAAGTTTATCGACGAAGTGGTTCGCGACGGAGTTGTCGTCAGCATTGGTCATACCAAAGCCACCTCTGCGCAAATCGCCGATGCCGTCTCCGCTGGTGCCACCATGTCGACCCACCTCGGCAACGGAGCTCATTCCATGCTTCCGCGGCATCCCAACTACATTTGGGATCAGTTGGCAGAAGACCGTCTCACCGCGAGCTTCATCGTCGACGGCATTCATCTTTCGGATACCTTCCTGAAGGTGGCCTTACGCGCCAAGGGTCTCGAACGTAGTGTATTGGTTACAGACGCAGTCATGCCGGCCGGATGCGAGCCGGGTGATTACCGTCTGGGTGAAGTGGACGTCACTCTTCATGCGGCCGGCAATGTGACACTGCGCGGCGGCACACGTCTGGCTGGTTCAGCCCTAAAAATGCCCGTGGGGATCTCCAACCTGATGTCGCGAGCTGGATTGAACTTGCGCGATGCGGTGACGATGGCCACCACGAATGCGGCTCGAGTGGGACGCGTCGGCGGACGTATGCGAGGTCTCAACCCCGGCGAGCGGGCCGATCTGGTTGAGTTCCGTCTGGACCGAGAAACCAAGGCCATCGTCGTCGAACGCACTTGGGTCAGCGGCAAGCTGTATTATGAACTGAAATAGATGGACACAGTTTTCGCCATCGCAAACACAAGCGTCCTACCCTGCTGGCTGCTGCTGGTCATTTTGCCTGGTTGGCAATGGACACACAGGATTGCTGCGCTCGCAATGCCAGTGACATTCGGTTGTCTGTACGCCTGGTTGCTGTCGGGCGGTTTGGGCGAAGGCGGTTTCGACAGTTTGACTGAAGTAATGAAGTTGTTTTCGAACCCGCGAGCCGTGTTTGCAGGATGGGTTCATTACCTCGCATTCGATCTCTTTATTGGATCGTGGGAGACTCGCGATGCCTTGAAACTCGGTATTTCCAGGTGGTTGCTGTTGCCCTGCCAGGTACTCACTTTTATGTTCGGCCCGCTGGGCCTGATGCTCTATCTGATCTTGCGAGGAAGCCTGAAAAAACAATGGGAACCTGGAGTCTGAATCCGCTGGTCTGGTTCGACCGGGCGCGAGACGGCAGCGCCGCGTGCGCTTATGTAGGGATGCTGCACTGGAGCCTACTCGCCATCGCCTTGGTCGCGATGGTATTTGATCATCGTGAGTTGATGGGAGTCAACATCTGGTTGAAGCCCGCCAAGTTTCTGATCTCTGCTGCAATCTACCTTTGGACCATCGGCTGGCTATTAAATTATGTCGATGCCTCTATTCTGGCAAGGTCAAGCCTAGGAACCCTCGCCAGCTTGATCATGCTTCTCGAGAATGTCGCCGTTGTCGGCCAGGCAATTCGCGGAGAGCGAAGCCACTTCAACCTCTCCACGCCACTGAATGGCGCCATTTTCAGCATTATGGGAATCATGATCGCGGTCAACACCATTCTGCTCATCGTGTTGCTCTGGTGGTTCTTTGCAAAGGCAGCACCTATGCCGGCTGGTGCCCTTTGGGGATGCCGCCTCGGCGTACTGCTGGCTGTTCTGTCGAGTTTCGAAGGTGCCTACATGGCACAGGCACTCGCACATACAGTGGGCCTCAAAGATGGCGGGCCAGGCGTACCATTTCTGAATTGGAGTACCCAGGCGGGCGACCTGCGCATCTCCCATTTCATCGGGCTACACGGGTTGCAGGTGCTTCCGCTTGGGGGGTTTCTCTTGAGTGAATTCGGCGCCAGCGCTGGCGTTTTTATCCTCGCGCTATTTCACTACGGCGCTTTTGTTCTGACCCTGCTGCAGGCATTGGCAAAGAAGCCGCTGCTGTTTTAGGCGTCGGCATTACGGCATTGGTCTGCTCACGCCAACGGCGCAATTTCAGATACATGCTGGAGCGGCGCGCCGGATCTGCGGTACTCAGGTCCTTGCGTTCGCCGACGTCCGTCTTTAGGTTATAAAGCTCGGTCGACCCGGTTTCAAAATGCTCGATCAACTTGTAGTCCCCATCGATGATCGCACCAGAGGGCTTACCACCGGCCCCGTGATAATGCGGGTAGTGCCAATAGTAGACCGGAGTTTCCTTGCGACCAAACAAGGGCGTGCCATCAATCGAAGTTGGTACAGCCTGCCCAATCCACTTGAGAATCGTAGGGAGCAAATCGATCGAACAAGCCGGATCCTCATAGACACTCGGCTTCGGGTTTCGCGGATCGTGAATCAGACAAGGAACCCGGATTCCACCCTCGTATAGATAGCCCTTCTGATCGCGCAACGGATCGAGCGAAGTGCTGCCCTTTCCGCGAACGCCCAGCAGCGCACCATTGTCGCTGGTAACAATGAACAGCGAGTTGCCAGAAACGCGCGAGCGCTCCAACTGCCTTCGAATCGATCCCACAGATTCATCGATATTCTCAACCATCGCGGCGTAAGTAGCACTGATTACGGGCTCGTCGCGATATTGCGCAATCAGTTCTTTAGAAGCGCCGAGAGGTGTGTGGACTCCAAAGTGGGGCATGTAGAGAAAGAACGGCTTGGTGGCCTTAGCCTGCTCATCGATCCATTGATTTGCAAGCTTCGTCAGATAGCCAGTCAGTTCAGTGCCGACAGGAGCATCCGTTAGCCCCGGCATCGTGAACGGTGCCAGATAACCATTGGGTTGCCCTTTTTGATCTCCTCCCACGTTGAGATCGAAGCCCTGATGGGTGGGGCTGAATCCTGCGCCGCCAAGGTGCCACTTGCCAAAACTCGCCGTCGCAAACCCAAGTGGCTTCAAGTACTCCGCAATCGTCCTTTCGTCGAGTGCCAACTCTTCTTTGGTTTGCGGTGTATCGAGCTTGGCACCCTGCGGAGGTTGCATACCGGGAATCCAATCCGTGATCCCGGTGCGGGTCGGATATTTGCCAGTCAGGATACTCGCCCGTGTAGGAGAGCACACGGGACAAGCCGCATAAAAGCGATTGAACACCGTCGATTGCTTGGCCAGCTCATTCACATTCGGCGTTCGATAGGGCACGGGGTGCGTGGGCGAGGAATAGCAGTTGAAGTCTTTGTATCCAAGATCGTCGACCACCATCAATACGATGTTCTGCGGCGGCTTCGCTTGAGCAGCCAGCATTGGAGCACTGGCCAGAAATTGGCGTCGGGTCATACAATTCGATTCCTTTTGTATTGTCGGTTGGCGTAACGCTGGCACTCTTTGGCAATCTCACTGTCTGGAGCCAAAGCAACTCCGAGTTGATAGGCAGCGATTGCTTCGCGGTGCCGGTTCATCAGATCCAAAGTTTGCCCCAGTCGCAAACAGGCAGCAAGCCCAGTGTTGAGATCTATGCGATCTCTTGCGGCAACGGCGCGTTCCAGCTCAGGGATGGCTTTGTCATACTCGTCGAACCAGAAGAGCAGATTGCCCTTGAGATAGGCAATCTTCTCGGCTTGAATCTTTGTGAACCCTGGTGCCTGGCGGCGCTGCAAGTCGGCCACAGCGTCGATGGTCGCGATTGCCTTTTCGCGTTCTCCCAGGTCGCCCAACATCTGAGCCAACTCAAGGCGAAAGAGATAGTTTCTGGGAAACGCTGCAATCAAGCCTTCGAGCAATGGCACTGCTTTCGCCGATTGCTTTTCGCGCCGGTAAATCGCGGCGAGCAAGATCTTGGCATCGTTTCGATTGTTCAACCCCTTGGCAGAAACTTCCTCAACAATGCGAATCCCACCCTCTCGGTCGCCACGAATTCCAGCCAGAAACCCCAAAAGTTTGTAGGACCAACTGAGACTGCCGACGACATAATCGTGAAGGCCAAGAAGGATCTTCGTATCAGTGAAACCAGGATCTGCATCTACGGCCAGCTGAGCATGCCTGCGAGAGGCAGTGAAGTCCTTTAGGGAATCTAGCCAGGCCTTGCGAACCAGAAAGTTATAATTCGCACGCAAGCCGTACGTCACGGCAATCGAGTCTTGAGCGGCTGCGTCTCGTGGATTAGCTGTGATCCTGGCCTGCGCCTTACGAAAACCCGCAGCAATCGCATTATCAAACGATGCCTGTTCTTCCGCCGTTGGGTTCATCCGTTCTCTGCGTAGAAACGCATTGCTGCCAGACACAAGCTCTGATTCGAGAGCACCAGCCTTCAACATCGCGTTGTAAAGAATCGCATGAGCGATATGGTTGTCGATCTGTGGATCAGCCGGGTTGGCCTCTCCCGCCTTACGAAAAATCGCAAGAGCTTCTGAGTACTCAAGATTGTAAAAATGATCGAATCCCCGAACAACTACGGGAGTCAGCGGAGCTGGTGCGAACGCAAGAACGGCCAGCAGTGGCAGCATCAGACACCTTTCTCAAGTGGCAAAGCCAAGGGCTCTTCCACAAGGAAGTCCAGTGACTTCATCGCAGTGAGAGCGCGACGGATCGCGGCTTCGCGGGCCGGCTCAACCGTGATCACAAATGGCAGGTTCGCCTTGTCGTCAGACGGCAGTTGCAATACCGCATCGATGGAAATTCCGTTCTCAGCGAGAATTTTGCCGAGAGTGGCAATGATGCCCGTCGAATCCTTCACCCGGAACCGCAGATAGTACCCGCTCGAGAATTCATCCGATGGAGCAAGCTCTCCCTGCTGGAGTTGTTGGAAGCTAAATGGCGATACTCGCTGTGGCGACCCCGCCTTCAAGTCGCGAGCAGCACGCATGATGTCCGAAACCACAGCAACTCCCGTGGGCAAAGGGCCCGCGCCGCGGCCATAGTAAAGCGTATCCTGGCCTGCCGCGCCACGAACCCAAATTGCGTTGTAAGCACCGAGCACGCTGGCCAGAATTGTCGACTTCGGGATCAACGTGGGCCGCACCGAAAGCGCCAGCCCTGAGTCTGTGCTCCGTGCCGCGCAAACTAGCCGTATCGTGTGGCCCAGCGTGTGTGCATATTGAAAATCGAAAGGCGTGATCCGTCGGATTCCCTCGCAGAAAATCGCTTGGGGGTTCACTTGCTGACCAAAAGCAATCTGGGCCAACAGTGCCAACTTCGATCTGGCGTCATAGCCTTCGACGTCGGCCGTTGGATCCGCTTCGGCGTAACCGAGCCGCTGTGCCTCAGCGAGTACGTCATCGAATGCGCTCGACTTGGATTCGATCTCAGTCAAGATGTAATTCGAAGTACCGTTGAGAATTCCGAAGAATGCCTGGATCGAGTCGGCTGAAATTCCTTCGCGCAGGACTGCATGAATCGGAATCCCGCCGGCAACCGATGCCTCCATATGGATCGTGGCCCCGTGAGATGTCGCAAGCGCCAGCAGCCTGGGCCCCTCAAGCGCCATGAGTTCCTTATTTGCCGTGACCACAGGTTTGCCGGCCTTCACAACTGCCTCGATCACCTCGACCGCAGTCGTCGTTCCGCCAATCAATTCGCAGACGATGTCCACATCTTCGGCATGGACGACATCCATCCAGCGGTCGGTCACACGGGCTCCCTCGGGAATGTTCGAAACTTCTTTGGACAAAATGTTTCTGCTCGATACTGCCGTTACTTTCAAGGGAAAACCAAGTTTGGACTGTAGCTCCGCCGCATTGCGTGACAGAATTTCAAGCGTCCCCGAGCCCACATTTCCAGACCCGATAATACCGATTCGCACTGGTTCCATAAAGTTTTAGGGTACCTTAGCAGGCCGCCTGATAAGCTTCCTATTTACGGAGAGTTCGCATTGAAACTGGTAGCTGGCATCGACCTGGGCGGCACAGCCATTAATTACACGCTTCTCGATGAGGAGTCGAAATTCCGGATTGAAGGCCTGTGTGAGCATCCCGCTCTCTCGCGGCAGGGTCCTGACGTGTGCCTGCGACAGATCGAAGACGGCCTGAAGATCGCACTCGACAAATACGGTGTCGCGATGGATGAGATCGCTGCCATTGGGCTCGACACGCCCGGCCCCGCCAGCGCTTCAGGAGTTCTCAGCGCCAAAGGCTCCACAAACTTCGTACATGCCGATTGGGCTGGTTTCGACATCCGAGCCAATCTGGAGCAACGGCTCTGCAAACCAGTTCTCTACCTCAACGACGGCAATGCGGGTGCCCTCTGGGGACACTTCTCCATCTTCGGGAACAACCCTGACGCATCCTCTGTTTCGGCAATTATCGGCACAGGTTTAGGTGGCGGAATCATTGTAAACGGAGGAGTTGTCAAAGGGCGTCGTGGCTTCGGCGGCGAACTGGGCCACGTGCTGATTCCTTATCAATCCATCCCAGGCATTGAAGGCATCGTCCCCCTTTGCAATTGCGGCCGCACGGGAGATCTGGAATCGCTCTGCTCACTGACCGCGATCACGCGCACGCTACTGCCTTATTTTCTGAATAAATACCCCAACCACGAGCTTTCCAGCCTCGACAACCAGCAAGCCGCCAAGCAGGTGCGGGGTCTCGCAGTAAAGGGTGACGCGATGTGCCGCGATATCTTCCGCGTCCAGGCTCATGCCTTGGGCTTGTTCTTCGATGAAATGGTGAATACCTTCGATCCAGATGTACTCATCATCGGTGGTGGTGCGCTCGAGGCTGGTCTCGAGTTTCAGGAGTGGTTTATCGCTGAGACAAAAGCAGGGATGCCCACCCAACGCGAAGAGCAAGTATCGATTCCGATTCAAGTTATGCCCAACGGTGATACGGCGGGTTCACGCGGCGCCGCGGTCGAAGCCCTGCGCTGGATCCAGAAACGCTAGAAACGCTCAAGGGGAGCCGAAGCATCGCCAAAGCGATCCATCTTCAAACCCATCTTTTGCAAGATGGACAAGTAGAGGCTGCTCATCTTCCGGTTCTCGTCCTTTTCCCCGAGATAGCTGATCGTACGACCCGTTTCGATGGCACCACTCAACCCACCAGCCGTAACCAATGGCAACCGTGAGTTGTCGTGCCGCCGACCAGACCAGAGGTTCGAAAGGAACAACAGGCAGCTGTTGTCAAGCACCGTTCCGTCGCCCTCTTTCATCGCATCCAGCTTCTGCGCAAGATATGCAAATTGGCTCAGATGAAAACGGGTGATCCGCTCGTAGCCGTCAGACAAATTGTCATGAGAAGCAGAATGATGGCCTTCGCGAACATTCAAAAACGGGTAAATCTGCGCGGATAGATCATTGGCGAGAATCAACGAAGCCACTCTGGTGCGATCCGTTTGAAAACCAAGCGCCACGATGTCACACATGAGGCGCGTATGTTCACGAAGATCTTCGGGCAACCCATTGGCAGGCCGGTCCATCGTCCAAGCAGGCTTGTTTGAACCCTTGGCCACTTCGTCCGCCTTATGCTTATCAATCCGCATTCGCTCAATCCGCTTCTCGATGTCACGCACAGAGCCAAGGTACTCGTCGAGCTTCGCCTTGTCGGTGGAACTCACCTGCCGCGAGAGCTCTGAGGCTCTGGTGCGCACGCGGTCGAGAATACTCGCATTCCGCATCACACCACGGTTCTCAAAAAGAGTGTCAAAGGCAAGCGAAGGATACACCTCAGTCGGTACCGGCGAATCGGGGCTCTGCCAGGAAATGTGAGAACTATAAGCCATCGAGAAATTTGTCTCGTGGTATCCCGTCAGCGGTTGCTCGCAGGCCAACACCATACTGGGCTGCGCGGTATCCTGCCCGATCGTGTTCGCGAGCATCTGGTCCACTGTCACGCCAGATCGCAAAATCGGGCCACGCTGGATTGATGCGCCCGACAAGATGCTCCCCGTCTGAGCCGGGTGAATTCCCTGCCCTGTAAGGGACTTTACAAACAACCCATCAATCACATTGATCTTCTGCCGCAATGGGGCAAGAGGTTCGAGAGACTTACTCAATTGCATCGAAGCGCCCTGGCCTTTGGCACTCCATTGATCCTCGTTCACACCATTGCCCATGAACAACACCGCGAATCGCTTGGGCGCAGGCACCGCTGCATTTAGTGACTCAAGCCAAGGGATGGTCAGTGCGACTCCGGCTCCCCGCAATACAGTTCTACGCGCGATTCTCGACTGTGATTTCATCGCTAGTCTCCCTTTGGATTTTCCTTGAGGCGAGTCTCAACCGCAGGGTTCCGCTGTTCGCGGAACTGCAGGCTCATGACGATTGATTCTAACAAAGCGGAAAACTTAAAATCATTCTCCGCAAACGACTTCTTCATCGATTCAACCAGAGGTTCATCGCTCAATTGCAAGCCTCGACCAAGGGCATACACGAGCAATTTCCGAACCAGGTTATTCGTAAAATCCTTTTCACGACTGGCCTTGATGTAAGAGAGCAAATCTTCAATGCCGCTACCCTGGGCGCCTCCAGGAAATTCAGCCCGTGTGTCCACAATACGGCCCGCAAGATCCATTTTCCGTCGCTCACCCACAGGGCCATAACTTTCAAAGGCAAGGCCAAATCCATCAAAACGCGCATGACATCCGGCGCAACTCGCGTTGGCTCGATGCTTGGCTAACATTTCCCGCAATGGCAGTTCCATCTTGGATTCATCGTTGGGCAATTCCGGAACTTGTGGCGGCGGTGGAGGGATCGATTCTCCCAGCAGAGTTTTCGCAACCCAGTAACCACGCTTTACCGGGCTAGTCCTCAAGCCAGGGGAGTTCTTCGTCAGGAACGCAGCCATCGGTAACAAACCGCCTCGGCCATAGAACCGAGCGTTGCTCACGCGAACCCACTCTGCTCCTCGAATCCGAATCATCTCGTTCATGCCATAGTGCCTGGCCAAAACTGCATTGACGAAGGTATGTTTGCCATAGAGAACCTCAGTCATCGGCTTCCCGTTGCGAATCAAATCATCGATGAACCGTACGGGCTCCTCAAACATCGCTTGCCGCAATTCATTGGTGAACTCAGTAAAGCGCGTTCGATCCACACTGTTGTGATCCTCGAATCGTCGGAACTCAAGCCAATTGCCTGCAAATTCAATCGATAGCGCCTTTGCCTTTTCATCCTTCAACATTCGGCGCACCTGCCCAGCCAGCGCCTCTGGCTTCAACAAATCACCGTTCGCACCCAAAGTGCTGAGCTCGGCATCTGGCAAACTCGACCACAACAAAAAGCTCAACCGGCTGGCCATCGCGGCTCCGCTTAAGAGCTTGGTGCTCGGCACCGTCGCAACTGCCGCCGGTTTTCGGCATGAAGGCTTGGGCGCAGCAATCTGAGTAACCTGCTTCGGCTCAGCGGTTTCGAGTCGATAAGAAAAATCTGGCGACATCAACACCAGCGTCACCATATCCCGCATTGCATCTTCGTGCGTCAATGCACTCTGCTCGCGCAGGCTTCGATAATAAGTGCGCAAACTCTCTTTTTCCGATTCAATGAGAGGGCGGCGGTAAGCGCGCGCAGCGAGTTGAAGCAACGACTCCAGATGCTTCGGCTGCGACTCTAGTCGCGCACGCTCCACCCCGCGGATCATCGTGTTGACACGAGCAAAGTGCTCTCGAATCGCCTCCCGTCCCAGCTCATCATCCTTGGCGGATGCCTTAGCCAGGTAAGCATCACGAATCCCGAAAATCACCCTCTCCGAGGTCACTTCCTGATCCGAGGGACGGAAGCTGCCAGACTCTCTTCCTCGCCCTTCGATCTCGCCGCTTTGATTGAAGAAGAATTGTACGTACGTCCGGGTTGTAAAGTCGGCGATGGTATCGAACTCCATCCACAACCGATCCAGCTCTTTACGCTGCTCCTCATCGAGCACCAGCTCCATCAGAGGAGTGTCGTCCCGAAAGTAACCCATCACGTTATGAAAGCCAGCGCTCAACAGACGGCCCTGATCTTCAGAATCGTCAGGATAAAACCTTCCTCGCTCGCGAATGTAGAACGCATCTGGAAACACCGCACTAAACCTCGCGAAGGAGGCCTCATAAGCCTTGCGTTGCCCGGATGGAACAAACAACTCAGAGTCACCAACTCTCAGCCGTGCTGCGATGGCAGCATTGCGGGATGCAACCGCATCCTCCGTCGGCACGCCAAAAGCTGGTCGCATCGGTGGAACCACCATGGGCGACTCGCCCTCTACCTGCAACGCGGTTCGATCGAAATCCATGCGATGCGAGGCATAAGCACGTAGCTTCCAGTTCATCAATGGCTGCGAGGTTCCGCTCAGCCCCACCACACGCGGACTCCGGAATTGGGCAGCCGTGAGCTTGCGAATCTTCAGCACATAATCCCGCATCTTCACGCAGCCTTCCTTCACCGCATCCATCTGGTTGTGCTGAGCACCGGGAAGCATGCGCCACATCCACTGCAGCTTGGCCACAGGCCCTAAAGGCTCATTCGATTCTTCCAGCAATTGCCAAACCATCGGTAAATACTTCGAGCTGACCTTCGCCTCTTTGGCAAAATCATCCAAAGCCGCACTTGGCTTTCCTAGGGCCGCACGGTTCTTGAATCGCCAGGCCGCTTCAAAATAGGCAGCGTAGTCGGTCGGCTGCCGGTCATAAAACTCAACGATGCGCTGAATGGTGAACTTCTCACGGTCTGTTTCGGCAAGCATCGGATGCGGGGCAAACAACAATCCCTCCATGCCAAGCGCCAGGTGGTTTGAAACCTTTCGCGCCGCCTGTAGATACTTGTTCAAGAGTGCAGGTGACATCGAAAGAGACTCACCCGAGTTGTCAAAGCCAGCAGCGTTTGTCGGATCGACCGGAAATTCTTTCGCCGGTTTCAGATCCACACCCGTCAGATCACGAATCGAATTGTTGTACTCGGCGTTACTCAACCTTCTTGTAAGCACCACTCCGGGATCGCCAGCGCTTTTTGCGGCCTCCTGTTTGAGAAATGTTTTGACCCAATTCGTCAAGGCAGCACGCTCGGCGTCGCTGGGTTGCTTTACGCCTTTTGGCGGCATCGTCATGCCAGCCACTCGCTCTTCAAGCAGTGCCCAGCGGGCATGATCTTTCGCAATGGCACCGGAGCTTTCATATTGCTTCAAATCGAACTGTGCTGCGGCGTTTGCTCCTTGATGGCAACCAATGCAGTAGCTATTGATCAACGGCTTTACTGTCTGTACAAACGAATCCTGTGCATGCAGACAACTCGACAGGAATGCCACAACTAGAAGATCTCGAAACATCACCCAGCATTATTTCAAAACATATTGCCAACAGAAAGGCGGTATTGTGATTCTGATGCTCTGCCGTCGCGCCACCATCGAATCTTTATTCGCAATGGCGGCAAGTCCCGCATCGGCATCCGCACCTTCAATGACACTCAGCATGCATCAATTCACCTCGGCCGGAGCTGGCTACCAGAAGTCGCTCGAAGGCTGGGCTAAGGCCGGGATCAAACAGGTGGAACCGGCCGCTCAGCAACTTGACAATTTTTTGAAGCAACACTCCCTGGCCGATGCCAAGCGCATCCTGACAGACAATGGCCTCACCGTTGTTTCTGGCGCCATCGGAACCATGGGCCTGTGGGAACCTAATCCAAACTTCAATCGGAACCTCGACGAATTCAAGCGCCGTTGCGAACAATTCGCTTTCCTCGGCGCTCCCGTTGTTTACTCTCCAGGTGTCACAGCCGCCCGTTTCACTCTCGACGATTACAAGGCAAGCCCGGCCCAAATTCGCAAAGTCGCCGACACCGCTGCGCAATTCAAAATCAAAGTCTGCGCAGAGTTCGTACGCAGTTCCACCTTCATGGCGTCTCTTCCCACCGCGCTCCAACTCCACCGTGCCGCTGCTCACCCTAGCTTCGGCATCCTCTTTGACACCTACCACTTCTTCTCAGGACCGAGCAAAATCGAAGACCTCGAGATGATACGCCCAGGCGAGATCCTTCACGCCCACATCAACGACACTCCAGCAATTCCAAGGGAACTGCTCGATCTGCAGTCTCGCCTTGCTCCGGGCGATGGAATAGCGCCGCTCAAGTCGATCCTGAGCAAGCTCGCGTCGAAAGGCTACCAAGGGCCAATCTCTGTTGAACTATTCCTGCCCATGTACCAACAAGCAGATCCGTTCACGCTTGCCACTGAGCTCATGCACAAGACGAAACCCATCCTGGATTTGTGAAACAATCTGCCAATGCCTGAGGCAAATCCACGCCATTGCGTCCTGGTGCGCGTCACTCACTGGCTCACCACCATTGCCTTTTTCGCATTATTGGTCACTGGAATCGAACTTGTGATCTCCCACCCGCGCTTTTATTGGGGCGAAGTAGGCAACGTCAATACTGCCTCACTGTTCGATATCCCGATTCCATCCTCCCGAGCGGGCGTCAAGACCGGTTACGATTATGTGCTTCCGGATCAAAACGGCTGGAGCCGTTCGCTGCACTTCGAAGCTGCATGGCTGGTTGTATTTGCGGCCTTGGTATATGGAATCGCCGGCCTCATCAATGGCCACTTCCGAAAACATCTGCTTCCCGCCAATTTCTCGATCGCAGCATTGCTTCAAGAAATTCGGCCACATATGAGACCTCAGAGTCGTTCTGGCTCTTACAACCTGCTGCAACAGCTCGCCTACCTGAGCGTGATTTTCGGTTTGTTTCCCCTGATGATCTGGACTGGCCTCGCCATGTCTCCGGCTTTCACCTCAGCCTTCCCGCTCGCCGTAACGGTCTTCGGCGGACATCAATCCGCCCGCACCATCCATTTCTTTTGCACGATTGCCCTGGTGCTATTCGTGTTGATCCATGTCGTGATGGTCATTCGCACGGGCCTGAAGCAAAATCTCCTCGCAATGACCGCAGGTGAAAGTAGAGATACGAAATGAGTCAATCCACACGCCGGGCCTGGCTAACCGCTCTTGCCGGAACCACAGGGCTGGCCGCCGCCTCTCGACTTGCCAGCCAATACGGGCTGATTCCACCCTTTACCAACAGCCTCTATGCTCCGGGGGAAACTCTCACCTATGCCGCGCAAAGACTGATCACGGCGCAATCGATGGCTCGCGAGTTTTCCACTTCGTTAATTTCATCTTTGCCAGTAGCCAACGGGGAGCCGCCCAATCTTCCGGAGTACAAAAAACACCAGGCGACGGGATTTAGTGATTGGCAGCTACAAGTCGAGGGGTTGGTGGACAAACCGGGCACCTTCTCGATGAGTCGCCTCAAGAGTTTTCCCTCCAATTCACAGATCACACAATTAATCTGCGAAGAAGGCTGGTCGTACATCGCCCAATGGACCGGCGTGCGTCTCTCCCGCGTACTGGAACAAGCCGGGATGCGGCCGGATGCGAAGTATGTAACTTACCACTCGATCGAACCTGGTTGGTTAGACACGATCGACATGGCCGAGGCCTTGCACCCGCAAACCCTTGTGGCATACGGCATGAACGGCTCGTCGATTCCTCTGGGCAACGGAGCACCACTGCGGCTGCGCGTACCCAGACAACTTGGCTATAAGAGCATCAAATACATCCATCGCCTGGTTGTGAGCGATAGACTACCCGAGCCGAACCAAGCAGCTGGCGGCCTAGCCTTTGGCTATTCTTGGTACGCAGGAATCTAAAGAACTCTGCTCTCTCAACTGCAGTAGCGGGTACCATCAAGGCTCATCAGCACTTGAGTTATCCAGTGGAAAAACGATTTCGATTTGCGTCACTGTGTCTACCGGATTACCGTCTAGACTGGTTGGCACATATTGCCACCACTCTACAGCTTCCCGCGCCGCAGCCTGCAATATCGGATGGCCGCTAAGAGGCTGAACCTTGTGAAAGCTCCCGTCGCGACCAATCACGGCCGATAATTTCACTGCTCCCTGAATTCTTCTCGCTTTGGCCCGCTCAGGATAAGCAGGCTTGACGCACCGAATCAATTGAGCTGCCCTCATATTCCCGACCAACGAGATGCGATCTTCCCCGCCGTCGTGGGCCTCCAGACCCACCACGGACGAGGCGATGCATGTTGGGCGCGCCGCCATCCACACGGCGCAACACAACAGGATCAAAAGCTTAGGGCGTTCCTGTCTTCGTCCACTGAAAGAAACAGGAACGCCCGGAGATTTACATCATCCCAAACAACTTTTTTTTGAATTTTTATTTCAGAGCGAAATTCACCTGGATTTGGGTGGGCAAGGCAACCGCCTTGCCTTCCAGCATCGTGGGGCGGTAAGCCCACTGCTTCACAGCCGCAATTGCAGCTGAGACCAACATCGGGTGTCCACTGACGGGTTGGATGTTCTTGACGAAGCCATCCTGGTCGATGATCGCGTTGAAGCGAACAGTTCCCTCGATACGAGCCTTCTTGGCTGTCTGAGGATAAATCGGATTCACTTGTCGAAGAATTTGCGCGTTCTCAACCGGGGCTGCCCCCTGAACCATTCCACTCGCCATCAAAATCAGCGTCAGTGCATCGCCGGTCAATGAGGAAGTTCTGATTTTCATGATGTCTTAGATCTCCTGTTCTAACCGTCTTGTCCGATTCGCGTTTTCGACTGTGTCGATTTCGCTCTCGTTGGTAAGAATAGGATCGAATCAGAATCCACATTATGCTCTGCAAAAAAATACGGCGGCACATCCAAGTGCCGCCGTGACCAAGAAGACCGATTGAGATTTACTGCTTCAAATCAAACCGGTCAAGATTCATAACCTTCGTCCAGGTCTTGGCGAAGTCCTGTGCAAACTTCTCACGACCATCGGCTGAGGCGTACACTTCAGCCACCGCACGAAGTTCTGAATTGGAACCAAACAGAAGATCAACGGGCGTGGCCGTCCACTTCAATTGACCCGTCTTGCGGTCCACACCTTCGTACAGCCCTTCGCCCTTTGACGACTTGTCCCATTTGGTTGACATGTCGAGCAGATTCACAAAGAACTCGTTGGTCAGCGTGCCAGGCTTGCTGGTAAAGATGCCGTGCTTCGCATCGCCAGTGTTTGCGTTCAAGGCTCGCAATCCACCGATCAACACCGTCATCTCAGGCACAGTCAGCGTCAACATCTTGGCTCGATCCACCAGCATTTCAGCGGGCGACATCGTCTGATCTTCGCTGCGGAAGTAGTTTCGGAAACCATCGGCCGCAGGTTCCAGCATTGCGAACGACCTGGCATCGGTCTGATCTTGGGACGCATCCACACGACCCGGAACGAATGCAACGCTCACCGTCTGTCCGGCATCCTTGGCAGCCTTCTCAACACCGGCCACTCCACCGAGGACGATCAGGTCGGCCATCGAGATTTTCTTGCCACCGCCAAGCGATCGGTTCAACTCTTGTTGCAGTGCTTCCATCTTTGGCAACACCTTCGCCAACTCAGCCGGATTGTTCAAAGCCCAATCCTTTTGAGGAGACAACCGCAACCGGGCACCGTTGGCCCCGCCACGCATGTCAGTGCCGCGGAAAGATGCCGCAGAAGCCCATGCGGTGCGCACCAGTTCCGAAGTCGTCAAACCAGACGCCAGAATCTTGACTTTGATTGAAGCAATGTCCTTGGCATCCACAAGCTTGTGATCCAGCTTCGGCAGAGGATCCTGCCACATCTGCGCTTCGGCCGGGACTTCTGATCCGATGTAGCGCGAGCGGGGTCCGAGATCGCGATGAGTCAGCTTAAACCAGGCCTTTGCAAAGGCTAATTGGAAGTCCGCCGGGTTCTGACGAAAACGCATCGCGATGGCCTTGTAGCTGGGGTCCATCTTGAGGGCAAGGTCTGTGGTGAACATGATCGGAGCGTGACGGCGAGAGGGGTCATGCGCGTCCGGCACCGTGTTCGCCGCCTTGTTCTCTGCAGGAATCCACTGCGTCGCACCAGCCGGGCTCTTTGTTTTCACCCATTCATAGGCAAACAGGTTCTCAAGGTAAGAAGACGACCACCGATTCGGTGTCGAAGTCCATGCGCCTTCAAGCCCGCTGGTAACTGTGTCTTTGCCCTTACCGGCACCACACTTGTTCTCCCAGCCAAAGCCTTGCTTTTCGACACTCGCGGCAGCAGGCTCTGCGCCCACACACTTCTCGGGGGAATACGCGCCATGCGCCTTGCCAAAGGTGTGACCGCCCGCAATCAGTGCCAGCGTCTCTTCGTCATTCATCGCCATGCGACCAAACGTTTCGCGAATGTCACGTGCGGCGGCCAGAGGGTCCGGGTTGCCGTTGGGGCCTTCCGGGTTGACATAAATCAAACCCATCTGAACGGCGCCCAGTGGTCTGGCCAGCTTGCGATCGCCGCTGTAGCGTTGATCGTCAAGCATCTTATTTTCAGGTCCCCAATAAACCAGTTCCGGCTCCCAGTCGTCGGCACGGCCACCGGCGAATCCGAAGGTCTTAAAGCCCATCGACTCCATCGCCACATTGCCAGCCAACACCATCAGATCGCCCCAGGAGAGCTTCTGGCCATACTTGGCCTTCACCGGCCAAAGCAGGCGCCGCGCCTTGTCAAGGTTCCCGTTGTCCGGCCAGCTGTTTAAGGGGTCAAACCGCAACTGTCCGCCATCAGCACCGCCGCGCCCGTCGGTGGTGCGATAAGTGCCCGCGCTATGCCAGGCCATGCGGATAAAGAACGGGCCGTAAGTGCTATAATCGGCGGGCCACCAGTCCTGCGACGTTGTCAGCACCTTAGCGATGTCCGCCTTGACGGCCTTCAGGTCGAGGGTTGCAAACGCTTTTGCGTAATTGAAGTCTTTTCCTAATGGGTTTGACTCAGCAGAATTTTGCCGCAGCGGCGACAAATCGAGTTTCTCTGGCCACCAGTACGAGTTCGGTTTGGCAGGCTGCGCGCTGGCAAGATCCGCGGCTAGAAATGGAATCGCCGCCACAGCAACGGTGGATAGCAGCGACATCAAGTTCTTTCTCATTCACTTCTCCTTGTTTCGAACGGCGAGTCCGTCCACTTAGAGATTAGAATTGAAAACCGCAAGAAGTCGCCTATGGCGCATATAGCTATTGCCTATGGCGGCGAAACAACTATTCCAGCGGCAAGCGAGGGGTCTTCTGTAGCTGATCCCAAGGCACCACACCCGCCTTCCGAGCCCAGGCTGAGAACTTCGTCTCGAGCCGCTTGGCCACCTCAGGCTTTGCGTCCGCGAGATTGTTCATCTCGGTGCGATCTGCTTTCAGGTCGTAAAGTTCCCACTTGTCAGGAAAGCGCGAAACCAGCTTCCAGTTCCCTTCCCGCACCGCGAGATTTCCTTCATGCTCCCAGTACAGAGCATCATGAGGCGTGCGTTTTTTGCCTTCAATGCAGGGAACCAGACTTCGCCCTTCCAGCGGCGTAATCGGCAAGCCTTGCCGTTCCGCCGGATACTTGGCGCCTCCGGCGTCCAGCGTGGTCGCCATCAAATCGATCAAGTGCCCGGGCTCAGGATTCAAAGATCCTGGCTTCTTCAGCCTTGCCGGCCAATGCGCAATCAAAGGAGTCGAAATGCCGCCTTCATGAACCCAATGTTTATACAGTCGGAACGGCGTGTTCGACGCATTCGCCCAGGGCAGCCCGTAGCTCTGGTAGGTGTCAGGCCCGCCAGGCATCAGTTCCGGAATGTTGCCGCGACGCACTTCTCGTCCGTCACGGGTCTTGGCTGGAATGTGCCTGCCTTGAGATCGGGGGCCAAGTTCCTCCGCACAGCCGCCATTGTCGCTGAGAAACAGGATCAACGTGTTGTCCAGTTCCTTCTTTTCCTCGAGCGTCCTCACGATTCGACCGATGTTTTGATCCATCCGATCCACCATCGCGGAATAGACTTCCATCCGTCGCTGATACCAATCTTTGTTTGGCGCGGAACCCCACTCCGGCGCAGTCTTGTCGCGCGGTGTCAGCGCCCACTTAGGATCAACCAGCCCCATGCGCGTCATCCGCGCCCGGCGCTCATCTCTCAAGACGTCCCACCCGTCCTTGTAGCGGCCGCGATACTTCGCAATGTCTTCCTCAAGGGCATGCATGGGCCAATGAGGAGAAGTGAACGCGACGTACATGAAGAACGGATCACCCGAGGGATTGTCCTTGATGTAGTCGCAGGCGTTCTTCGCAATAGCGTCCGTGAAGTAGTAATCCTTCCCTTCCGGCTCCACGTATTCGTTGTCACGAACCAGCGTCACCGGGTCAAAGAAGCTCGCCGCGCCATGGATGATGCCGTAGTATTTGTCAAAGCCGCGCTGCTTGGGCCAATTGTGCTTCGACTTGGTGACCGGTGTTACGTGCCACTTCCCGCTCATGTAGGTTCGATAGCCCGACAGCTTCATCGCCTCCGCGATCGTAACCGCATTGGGGCTCAAATCGCCCTTGTAGGCTGGAAACGGTTTCGGGTTGTCTACCATGTGACCAACGCCTGCCTGCTGCGCATAGAGCCCAGTCAGCAAAGAGGCGCGCGTGGGGCAGCAGCGAGCAGTGTTGTAAAAATGCGTGAATCGCACACCCTTCTGCGCAAGCCGGTCCAGATTAGGCGTCGCGATCTCGCCTCCATAGCAACCAATGTCGCTATACCCCATGTCGTCGGCCATCATGATGATGACGTTCGGTCGTTTTGGAGCGGCAAGGGCCAGCGGTGCGCCAGCCAGGGTGGAGAGCATGCTACGACGATCTAACATAGACGCCAATTCTACAATGCCCGCCGGTTCTTAGGGTTTGTGCTTCGGGTCAGTGGTCAGCAAAATCTAGTCGAAGCGAAAGCCATCTTCGCGAAGCGAAAAGTTCACAATGTGTTCGCAGGCGGCAGGAACATCCAGCCAGATCTTGCCCGGCTCACCGCAATGTTGAGCAGCCGTCCGCTGCTTGCTGGCCCGCGTCCAGGCATTCTTACCTTCGCACCACTGCATTCGCTTTCCACTTTCTGGCCACTCGCCGTTCAAACCAACGTGAATCCTGTTGTCTTCTGGGCCCTTGGAGTAGGCACGCACCCAGACAAAGTAACGACCCGCAGCGGGGAACTTCACTCGATCAGACAAGACCGCCATTTCACCCGGTTGATCGGTGAAGTTTTCCCCCTTGATCAGCTTGTCGTTGGCGGTGACTCGTGTATCAGGAACCGCTTCCAGATAGAAGCCCCCGCTTGCGTCGAGGCCGCTCATGATCTTCCAACTGCAAATGGTTGCCTTCTCCTGCTTTACGAATGCTTCGGCCTCAATCAGAACTTGCTGCGCCGAAGCACAGGAGGCAACAACAATAGGAATCAATAGAAACGCCGAACGCATTGCCGCAGTCTATCGCGAATCCTAATTCTTCTGGCCTCCGGCGGAGTTGGCAAACTGTCCCAACGCTTCGCTCAAGTGGTTGCGATTGTCGAGAAGAATGAACTTTCGGGCTCTCACCACGCATAAGGAGTATCCACCACTTCAACATCTTTCCCTTTGAATCGCTTGTGGCTGTGCAGCTTTGAAAACACTCGATTCTTTCGGTACTCGCGAATAGTCTCGGCTGCTAAGTCTCAGGGTCGATTATGAATATACTTGCCTGCTAACATTTGTCAATGTTGAATTTCAGCACGCACTGTGCATTTTGGATTCTATTTCTCGCCACATCTTACGCCACCACAGATGTGACGCAGACATTCATGTTGCTCAGAGAAGGAGCCCAGCTTTCCGCTTCAGCGGTAGCCGAATTGGAAAACAAGATAAATAAAAAGCCTAACGATCTTGAAAACCGTGTGCGACTGCTCTCTTACTACGCTGGACAACAGAACCATAGCGATTTAGATTTGATCCGCAAAATGCGCGCGAAACATGTCATTTGGCTGATTGGCAATGAACCTAAGGATGCTCTATTTGATGTGGCCACGCGGATCTACGCGATTCAGCCGGTTGGCGGGCCCCTTGCCGATCCTGCTGGGTTTCAAAAAGCAAAAGAAGCATGGCAAAATCAGCTATCCGCACATCCAAAAGATATTCAACTCAAACCCAATGCAGCTACTTTTCTTGAAATCCACGATCCAACCTTGGCGGAATCGATATTGAAATCAATTGGAGAGGACCGCTGGCTCTGACCTGACGCCCTAAAATCGTACCAGCGGAAATCATAGGATCTTTCAAGAGGAAAGGAGAGATCAATGAAGAAGAAGAAGCGGTACAGCAATGAAGAGATCGCGCGGATC
>VFZU01000043.1 GCA_016870995.1 Acidobacteriota bacterium | reverse complement strand
GTTCCCGCTCAGGTTCGCTTGTACGTGTCAATCCAGCCGGCTTCCGCCGCTAATGCCTGCGTTGCCGCCACTGCTAATACCCGTATCGGTCGCAACGCCGGCAACACCGCCGGCTTCTGTATCGGTCAGGGCGACACTGCTCCCAACGCAGCATATGCCCTCGTAGGCAGTAGTATCACCGCTGACGGCGCTAATGAAGCTGCCACCCTAGGCGGCACCGCCGTCTTCGGTGTTAACCCCGGTACCAACGGCGTTGCTCAGGTCCAGGGCAGATCTGCTCCGGGCTGGGGTGGTAACGGTGCCGCTTATGTCGGCCTGGCCACGGCCTCGGTTCAGCTCGCTCGTGTGGCGATCGCCGCCGACGGCACTGGCACCTTCTTCTGGGAAGTTCTCCGCGCCGATGACAACGTCATCGATCGCTTCGACTTCCTCGTTGCCATCGCCTTCCAGCCGACGACCTCCATCGTGACCGATGCCAACACCACCGTTGTGGCCAACGTTTCGGGCAACTATGCTCCGATCGCTGCCACCGGTGGCAACGCCTTACTCTCAATCCCGAGCTTCGTGCTGACTCAGCCGGAAGAACTCCGTCCGATCTTCACGATCACCAACTGCGCCACGAACCTCCTCTATCCGTTCGTCAGCAGCGTGACTGGCTTCAACACCGGCATCGCCGTTGCTAACGCTAGCAAGGATCCGTTCGGCACGATCAACGAAACCGGCATCTGCCGCGTGTTCTTCTACGGCACCACCGCTGGCGGTGGTATCGATCCTACCCCGCAGTCGTTCACCAAATCTGTTCCCTCGGGTCAGGTCGCTACCTTCAACCTCCTGTTCGGTGGTTCGGAATACGGCATCCAACCGGTTGTCGGCTTCCAGGGCTACATCATCATCTCGTGCAACTTCCGCTGGGCACACGGCTTCGCTTTCGTCAGCGATCCGTCCAACCTGCAGACCGCGCACGGCTATCTGGCTCTGATCCTGGACACCCCCGGTCTGCTCCGAGCCACCGGCGCCACTTCAGAAGCTCTCGACAACTAATCTTGTCTTGATAGCTTGAAACACCTCGGGGCAGACTTCGGTCTGCCCCGATTTTATTTTTGTAATGCCCACGTATCTTTGCTAAACTACTACTGCTGCGTCCTTCCATCTCTTTAGTTCTGAAGAGGATACCCATGTACAAGTCATTTATCTCATTGCTGGCTTCGGCCCTTTTCGCCCTCCCGGCACTCGCTTCTAACATCGTCGTGCTGCCCCAGGAAAATTCTGGCAACACGACTGGCTACATCTACAGCCCAGAAATCTTCACCCAAATTGGAACCTTTGCCGCAGATCCTCTTGCCTTCGAGGCAATCTGGCACCCCAACGGGCAAAAGTTCTATGTCATTTCAAAGAGCCTCACCAAGTCCATTGCTATCTATAGCGGCAGCTCTCCTTATGCTGAGACCGCGTTCCGTTCTCTGGTCAATATTTCAACTGCAAAGATATCTCCTGATGGCCGCCGGTTGGTAGTCCTCTCCCAGGCCGTGCGTATTTACGATACCGCTACCGACCAGGAAATTACCGGCCTCAACACCTGCGGCGACACCGCCTGCGTCCCTGTTAGTGTCGACTTTTCGATTGATTCGAATCGTGCCTTCATCCTCAATAGCAACGGCTCGATGGTCGCCATCAATCTCGGCAACAACTCCATCGGCAGCCGCCTTGCCATTCCAAACGGTCCCACCAACATGGTGGTTGGCCCCACCGGACTCATCTATGTCACCGCTCAGAATCGCATTCTTGAAATCGATGGCCGTGATGCGCTGACCCAGGTTGGAAACGAAATTCCAATTACTGGCTCCAATTGCCTCAGTCCTCAGTTCACGCCCGACGGCAGCCGCTTTGTTGTTGCCTGCAATGTGATTGGGTCCACCCAGATTTTCGTCATCGAAGTGATCACCCGGGCGATCGCCCAATCCACTATCAATAGCGCTGTTGCAGAGCGCTTCAAGGTGGTTTCCAATAGCACCGCTCTCTACTACATCGGCGTCAGTAACACGGTTTTCCGTGGTGGCCTGGTCTCCCCCCTGAGCAACCCCATTCAGCTTGAGCTTTCCGGCACCGGGCTTATCACCGGTGGCCGTTACTTGGTCACTTCCGACGAACAGCCCACCAACCGGTATTTCTTCTCCAACGTTTCCAATACCTTGTCCCGCATCAACCTCGAAACCAACAGCCTGAATAGCTCCATCGCGCAGCCCACCTTCATCGGCCCCACGTTCTTTACCGGGCGCGCCCCGACCGGGATTCCTTTTAGCCTGATCACGATCAACCCCTCCCAGAATGCCGTCCAGGGTACGCGCGGTCGTCCTTTGGTGGTACGCGCCCTCGATGGTTCCACTCGCCCTCTGAGCGGCGTTACGGTGAACTTCACTTCCAACTCCCAGCAGATCCAATTCGACTCTTCAGCCGCCATCACCAACAAGGATGGCTATGCGACCGTCAACTTTACCGCACCAAACGTGACCGGCAGCTACACGATCACGGCCGCCACCAGCGGTTCTCAGGGTCAGGCATTCACGCTCAATGTCACCTCCAGCGGCAACCCCGGCAACCCGGGCAATCCCGGCAATCCTACTGGACCGCAACCGATCGAAATCGTATCGGGCAATGGCCAGATCGTTCTCGCTCAGTTCCTCGCTCCTCAGCCTCTCACCGTTCGCCTTCGTGACGGCGCTGGTAATCCCCAGGTGGGCGCCACAGTCAGCTGGGCCGTCCAGTCCGGCGATGGCAACGTCACTCTCGCCAGCTCTGTAACGGATGCCCGCGGCCTCGCGCAAACCCAGTTCGGTGCCGTGCTCTTCTATAACGACTCTTTCAATGGTCCCCGTGTCAGCACCATCCGCGCGAGTTCCGCCAACGGTTCGGTTGACTTCTTTGTCACGGCCTATCCGCAGTCCGGTCCGCCTCCGCTTCTTCTCCCAGCCAACCCCCCTAGTGTGAATCTCATCAGCCCGGCTGAAGGTTCAACCATCCGGGTCCAGGCTGGCAGCACGACGGTCGGCGCGATCAAGGCCACGATCTTCTCCGGCACACTGGCCGCCTTCGGCTCTCCGATCCAAAACATCGGCTTCTCCGGCTCCACCGGCAACGACGCCGAAGTCGGGCCCACCGCCAACTGCCTCCAGACCAGTCTCTCCAACGGTCAGGGTGATATTTCCTGCGACATCGTCGCCGGCTCCCGCCTCGGTCAGGCCAACTTCCAGGCCTGCGTCGGCAACTGCCAAAGCCCCGGCCGCTCCTTCAACTTCCTGATTGAAGTCGTCCCCGGAGCGCCCGGCACGATCATCAAGCGCCAGGGCGACAACCAGTCCGGCGGCCCCGGCACGCTCACTCCCGTCGCCCTCCGCGGCACGGTCACCGATTCCTTCGGTAACCGTCTCGGCGGCGTCACGGTCCGTGTCGAAATCATCTCGGGCGACGCCACCATCGAATCCCTCTTCAACACCTCGAACCAGGACGGTGACTTCTCCTTCCTCGTTCGCTTCGGCTCCACCCCGGGCGAAGTCCGCATCCGCACTTCGGCCGGCAATGCCAACACCACCTGGACCCTCACCAAC
Source organism: Acidobacteriota bacterium (assembly GCA_016870995.1). Lineage (GTDB taxonomy): Bacteria > Acidobacteriota > Terriglobia > Bryobacterales > Bryobacteraceae > Bryobacter. Next base: position 39,415 of record VFZU01000043.1, on the reverse strand, counting down.
AACGTCATCATTGGCAACTTCGTGAAAGTGAACGGCGACAATCAGTCGGTTGTCATCGGCCGTCCCTTCGCCAACCCCCTCTCGGTGCAGTTGTTCGACGCTCAGGGCCGTCCCATCGCGGGCGCCACGGTCACCTTCGCCATCCAGAGCGGTCAGGTCACCCTCTCGGCCAGCTCCGCAGTCACCAATAGCCAGGGCGTTGCCAGCGTCACTGCCACAGCCGGTACCAACCCTGGACAGATCTCGGTCTCAGCCAGCGCTGTCAGCCGCGTGGTTACCTTCGCGCTCACCGCTCTGCCTCCCGGCCCCACAATCACTCGCGTAGCTAACGCTGCAGGCTTCCAGGCCGGCCTCGTTCCCTGCGGCCTCGCTACGGTCTTCGGTTCCAACATCGCTCCGAACCTCAATGGCGTCGTCATGGGCAACACCTTTGTCGGCCCCTACTCGCTGCGTCTCAACAACGTCGCGATCGAAGTCGGCGGCCGCACGGCCCCAATCGTCTCTCTGGCCAACCTCAATGGTCAGGAGCAAGCCACCTTCCAGACTCCCTGCGACGTGGCTCCGGGCAGCTCAACGCTTCGCATGCAGGTCAACGAGGGTTCCAGCTCGACGGCTGTCACGGTCTTCGCCGTCCAGCCGGGCATCTTTGAAACCACCGATTCCGCCGGCAAGCGCGTTGGCGTCATCGTCAAATCCGATGGCACCTACATGTCTCGCGAAAACCCCGCTCTCCGTGGCGAAACCCTGATCGGCTTCTTCACCGGCCTCGGTCAAACCGCAACGCCCACCACCACCAACAATCCTGGCGCTTACAACAACGCCTCGCAGGTTGCTGCTCAGATCATCATCGGCATCAATAACGAGGGCGCTCCGGTTCTCGGCGCTACGATGGCCCCCGGCCTGGTCGGCATCTACGTCGTCCAGTTCCAGGTGCCCGAGGGTGCTGTCACTGGTGTCGACCGGCCCTACGGCGTCGGTGCCGTGGGTGCCGATGGCGCCTATGTTCCCGGCAATCCATCACTCATCCACATCCGCTAACCCGGATTCGTCAAGTACAATCGAAAGGCCGTCCCGCTTCGGGGCGGCCTTTCGCATTGGATGACGCGCTTCGATCCCAGCCCACGCCTTCTCAAGCTTGCCCTCGCTGCAATGTGGCTCGCCGTGGTGGCCCTCATCCTGCTCCAATTCCAGTGGAGCAGCCAGTTGGGCGATGCCCTCGAGCAGCGTCTCAATACCAGCCTCGCCACTGCCGCCGAGTCCTTCCGCGCCAACTTCCAGGCCGACTTAAACTCCCTCTGCCGCGCCATCCAGTCCGGCTCGCCCGCGCCTCAATCCCCTCTCCCCTATCGCCTCTATCGCGTCGACGCAACTCTCAATCAAATCACTCTCCTCAACACCGCCACCGAACTCTACGAGCCCGCCCCTCCTCCCACCAACTGGGCAGAACTGCGCGATGAACTTGCCGCCAACATCGAAGATCTCTCCACCGCATCCCAACGCCGGTGGTTCAACCGGCCATGGCTCGCTTCCTCCTTCCTGCCGGCCTTCTATCGCGCCACTGCCTCTACCCAACCTCTCGACGAGGACACTTCGCTCAATCGCCTCTCCGGCTTCGACATCATCCTTCTCGATCTGCCCACACTCTCCGCGCGCTATTTCCTCGACGCCTCCAGTCGCGCCTTCGCCCCTGGCCTCATCGAATCTCGCGTCACCGTCTCGTTCGGCAAAATGCAGGTCTTCGATTCAGCGCCAAACAGTGGCACCTCCTCCACACCACAAACGATCGACCTTCTCGAAAGTAATCAAAGAACGCTCATCCGTCCCGAGTCTGGCATCAGCCCATGGCAGCTCAAAGCGCAACCCCGCCCTGGCGCACTCGAGGCGGCAGTCAACTCCCTACGCCTCCGCAATCTCGCCACAGGCCTTGCCGTCTGTTTCGTCCTGCTCGCCGCCAGCCTCTTCCTCCATCGCATGCTGCGCCGCTCCCAGCAACTCACCCAACTCCAGACGGAGTTCGTCGCCGGCTTCTCTCACGAGCTCCGCACCCCCATCACCGCCATCTGCATGCTCGCCGGCAACCTGCGCGACGGCGTCTCTTCTGAGCCCACCCAGATCCGCCACTACGGCGAGCTCATCCTCGAACAAGGCGGCCGCCTCCGTACCCGCATCGAAGACATCCTTGCCTTCGCCGCGGGCCGCAATGCCACTCCACAGCTTCAACCCGTCGACGTCCCCGGCCTGCTCGAATCCGTCCTTCGCGAAGAAGCTTCGCTCCTCAAAGACTTCCAGGTCGAAACGCATTTTGATCCCGACCTCCCTCTCGCCCTCGCTGACCAGGCCAATCTCAAATCCGTCTTTTCCAACCTCATTTCAAACGCCGTCAAGTACGCCCGCAAAGGCGCCTGGATCGGCATCACCGTCTCAAGCGGCCCCAAAGACAACCTCTCGATCCTCATCGCCGATCGCGGCCCCGGCATTGAGCCCGCCGACCTGCCCCGCATCTTCGAACCCTTCTTCCGCGGCCGCGCCGCCCGCACCGGCTCCACGCCTGGCTCTGGCCTGGGCCTCTATCTCGTCCACAGCCGCATCCAGAGCATGGGCGGCACCATTACCATTGATTCCAGCCCCGGTCGCGGCACGGCCTTTACAATCCTCTTGAGGACCACATCCTGATGAACCCACGCATCCTTCTGGTCGAAGACGAACCCGCCATCTCACTCCCGCTCCGCGACCGCCTCGTCCGCTCCGGTTTCGATGTCGAGGTGGTCGACGACGGCAACATCGCCCTCGAGCGCGCCACGGCCGAGCCCTTTAGCATCATCCTCCTCGACATTCAGCTTCCCGGCAAGAGCGGTCTCGATGTCTGTCGCGACCTCCGCCAGCGCGGCATCCAGACTCCCATCCTCATGCTCACCGCCTTCGGCGAAACCAGCGACAAAGTCATCGGCCTCAAGCTCGGTGCCGACGACTACCTCGCCAAGCCCTTCGACCCGCTCGAACTCCTCGCCCGCATCGAAGCACTGCTGCGGCGCACGGCCCCAACACCATCGACGGTCCTCACCTTCGGGCCGATCCAGATCGACACTCGCACCGCCACCGTCACGCTCAACGGCCAGCCCGTGCATCTCTCAGCCCGCGAATTCCAACTGCTCCTCTACTTCGCCACCCGTCCCAACCAGCTCGTCACCCGCGAGCAACTGCTCTCTGAGGTGTGGGGCTACGACGCCTCGATCAACACCCGCACCATCGACGTCCACATCGGCTGGCTGCGGCAAAAGCTCGAACAGGACCCCAAAAAGCCCACCCTGTTCGTCACCCGCATCGGCCTCGGCCACCAGTTCGTTCCTCCCCTGTAAAATCGGCGTAAAGTCCCTTTTACCAACGCTTTACCGCCAACCTATAGACGTGAAATCGTCCTACCTTCAAGATGAAAGGCAGATACCGTGCGCACACTGTTTCTCAGCTTCGCTCTGCTCCTCAACGCCCAGCAGCGGCCCGGCTTCGGCGGCCCCGGCGGTCACCGGCCAGAAGGCTCCTTCGCGGAACATCGCGTCCAGGACCTCTCTCGCCGACTCGACCTCACCGAGTCCCAACGCACCCAGGCCCTCGCCATATTCACCGCCGCCGATCGTGAATCCGAGCCCCTCGAAGACCGCCTCGAACAGGCCCATCGCGCTCTGCGCGACGCCACTCGTCGCAACGCTTCCGGTTCTGAAATCGATCAGCTCGCCCAAACCATCGGCACTCTTACCGGGCAATTGGCCGCCATCAACGCCAAAGCCGACACTGCCTTCCACAACACGCTGACCAACAAGCAGCGCGAACAATTTCCCCGCGGACCCCGTGGCCGCAAAGGCCCACCGCCCTTTCCACCAAAGTTCTAAAGGAGAACTACCGTGTTCAAACTCTCCGCCATCGTCATCGTTGCCTTAACCCTTCAGGCACAACCCTCGCTGCGCAGCGTACCCGTTCCGCAAGCGACGAACTTGAATCAATACGTCCGCGACCAGCGCGCCCTCACCATCCTCGGCAAGGCCCTGTTCTGGGACATGCAGGTCGGCTCTGATGGGGTCACCGCCTGCGCCACCTGCCACTTCCACGCTGGGGCCGATCATCGCTCCCAACACCAGCTCGCCAACACTTCCGCTCTCAACGTCAGCCTCACCTCCGCTGACTTCCCCTTCCACTCCCTCTCCGACCCCACCAATAACAACTCGCGTGTCCTCCGCGACAACTCCGCCATCTATGGCTCGGCCGGCGTCTTCCGCCGCAAGTTCACAGCCATCAATCTCAGCAACGGCAGCGACGACGGCTTCGACCTCACCGATCTCGCCTCCTTCGCTCTCAATGGTCTCAATCTCCGTCAGGTCACCACACGCAACGCTCCTTCGGTGATCAACGCCGTCTTCAATGCCCGCAACTTCTGGGACGGCCGCGCACGCAACGCGATCGACTCTTCCTCGCCGCTGGCCACCATCCAGGTCGTGCGCAATGGGCAGCTCACCTCAGAACCCGTCAACTCCACCAACGCAAGCCTCATCCTTCAGGCCATTGGCCCGCCCACCAACACGGTGGAGATGTCTTATGACGGCCTCTCCTGGCTGCACCTCGGCCAGCGCCTGCTTGCCTCCCGGCCCCTGGCCCGCCAGCGTGTCGCCTCGGACGACAGCGTCCTCGGCGATCTCGCCAATCCGAACGGCAATGGCCTCAGGGAATCGGTCTCTTATGGCTCGCTGATTCAAGCCGCCTTTGCTCCTCAATACTGGCAGTCCACCGACATGGCCGATGGCTTCTCTCAAGCCGAACACAATTTCAAGTTCTTCTTCGGTCTGGCCCTCGACCGCTACCAGGCCATGCTCGTTTCCGACGATTCCCCCTTCGATCGCTTCGCCGCCGGCGAGCAGACCGCAATGACGCCACAACAGATTGCCGGTCTCAACCTCTTCCGCGGTCGCGCCGAATGTAACACCTGCCACACCGGCCCTGAGTTCACGCTCGCCTCGGTAGGTGCATTGATCAACAATGGCCCTGGCCGCGGCCCGGGTGCTCCGCCCAACGCCGGCACCGACACCGGCTTCTTCCGCACCGGTGTCAGCCCCATCTCGGCCGACGCTGGCCTCGGCGGCTTCGATGATCTCGGCCGGCCTCTCGCCCGCAACGCCAACGCTCCGGGCACCAATGGAGCTTTCAAAACCCCCGGCCTGCGCAACATCGAGTTCACCGGTCCCTACTTCCACAACGGCGGGCAGGCCACCCTCGAGCAAGTCGTTGAGTTCTACAATCGCGGTGGCGACTTCCCCGCCGGCGGCCTTGGCCCCGACATCCGTCGCCTCAATCTCAACGCCAACGACCGCGCCGCTCTGGTCGCTTTCATGAAGGCTCTCTCCGATGACCGCGTCAAGTTCCAGCGCGCTCCCTTCGATCACCCTGAGCTCTGCGTCCCCAACGGACATACCGCCACGCCGCAGACCAGCTTCAATGCAAGCGCCGAAGACAAGTGGGCCTTGATTCCGGCCACGGGTCGCTCCGGTGTGGAGATCCCGCTACAGACCTTTGCCGAGATGCTCGACGGCACGGGCAACGATGGCACAAGAGCTCACACGCTCACCCAGGCCTGTCCCGTCACTCCGGCAAATTAAGAAAGCCACGGCAAGCGGGCGAGCCACAGTGGCACTCGATCTTTCGCGCACTATTGCGAATCCGGTAATCGAGCAGCAGCTCCTCGCCCGCTTCAATCTTTCGCAGACTCACCAGCCAGATATGTCCCCGCCGCACATTGGCGTAAACGTTCGGTGAGCAACTGTGGTTGATGTATTCAGCGCCGCTCCCACCGATCGCTCCATCGATGGCAAGCTGATCCGTCAGCACAAACAAATATAGGTTTGGCCGGATCTGCCGCCGCCTTACTTCAGCGAGCCCAATCTTCAAGCCCGTATATTCGATCACCCGTCGCCGCGCAGGAATATCTTCCTTGGCATAGATGCCCCAGCGATGAATTTTCGATTCGCCCTTACGCAATGCAAACCGGCTGTGTGCCTTTGAAATCTTCGGCACTGCATCGGGCCCGCCCGGCATCAGGATTTCCCGCACAAACGGCGTGAGCTCCCGCCTAGAACTTGCCAACAATGCCACCACCATCCTTGCCGTAGCCCTTTACGCTCTCGTGCTCTTGGGGCGCGCCGCTTTCCTTACCGCCGCCTCCCGAGGCCCAATCGGTTACCTGTTGCCAGAATCCACCGCCGCCCTGCTTGCCGCCTGAATTGCCGCCACCACCACTCTGCTTGCCCCATGGATCGCCCCCGCCTTGTTTGCTTCCCACGTGTCCGCCACCACTTTGCTTACCCCATGGATCTCCACCTCCGCCTTGCTTACCTCCTGGCCACGACTGATCCTTGCCTCCGGGCCAGCTTTGCTGTGGCTCCTTATGCCCGTGGTCGCCCATCTTCGAAGGCGGCTGTTTGCCATCAACCATGTAGTATTCGCCGGCAGGGTTGTAGTAGCCCCAGGGGTCCCAAGCATTCCAGCTCGGCGTGCCTCCCTTCTTGCCTCCCCACTTATGTTCATTCGAAGGTCGGCTCGGCAGGTTCAGTTCCTGATTGGGTACGAATCAAACCCGCGCAAAGAGTGGAACGTCTTCCCGCCAGCATCCACGCGCCCATCGGCAAATCCCAGATTGGTTGATTGATATTGGCTGATCGCTGCATTCGTCTTTGGCCCGCACAGCCCATCGAGAACCAACTCCGCCTCCGGCCCACCCTTCTTTGCCGGAACACAATTCAACAGGTACTGCACCACCACTACATCTTCAAATTGGTTGCGTGCACCCTTGCCAACTGAACCATTGAGCGCCTTCGCCACAATCCGATACCTCCAATAAGATAGAGCCTACATTAGCAATAGCGTCAGTGGAACCCGTTTTTGGTCCATGAAGGCAAATGCAAATTTAGGGCCGGTCCCTCCGCTTCATCCCAACTTCTATTTATTTTTTCCTGAGGGAACTTAACATCCGCCGTTCTCGTTCGTCCTATCAACAGAGAGAGACGGAGAGCGCTTTTTGATCCACCCCTTTCCCTTGTACTAAGGGTCAAGAAGCGCTCTCCCGATATTCCCCAAAGACACTTCTTAACGTGTCTGAAATTTCTCCCACAGTCGCCAACGCCCGCGCCGCATCCACAATCCGCGGCATCAGATTTCCACCATCAATAGCGGCCTGCTTCAGTCTCTCGATGCTTTCCTTCCACGCAGTCGCGTCCCTTTGTGCTCGCACCGCTCGCAACCTCTCGAGCTGCGCCGCCTCCACCTCGGGTCGGATCTGAAACACCGGCGTCGCATCGAGTCCCTCGGCCTGAAAACGGTTCACCCCAACCACAATCGCCTTCCCGCTTTCCACCGCCTTCTGATATTCATACGCCGCATTCTGGATCTCGCCCTGAATGTAGCCAGCCTCGATTGCCGCAATCGTTCCACCCATCGCATCGATGCGTTCGATATAGGTCACCGCTTCAGCCTCAAGGCGATTTGTCATGGCCTCGACATACTCTGAGCCACCCAGCGGATCTGGCTGCGCCGTAACGCCGGTCTCATAGCCGATCACCTGCTGCGTCCGCAGCGCGATCCGCGCCGCATCAGCTGTGGGCAGCCCTAACGCCTCATCCATGCCATTCGTATGAAGGCTCTGCGTGCCGCCCAACACCGCGGCCATCGCCTGCAAAGCCACTCGCACCACATTCACATCCGGCTGCTGCGCCGTCAGTGTCGACCCGGCGGTCTGCGTATGAAAGCGCAACATCCACGACTTCGGATCCTTTGCCCCAAACCGATCCCGCATCAACCGCGCATAGAGTCTCCGCGCCGCGCGAAACTTGGCGATCTCTTCAAAGAAGTCGTTGTGGGCGTTAAAGAAAAAACTCAGCCTCGGTGCAAAGCTGTCCACTGCGAGCCCAGCCTTCACCGCCGCCTCAATATACGCGATCGCATCGGCGAGCGTAAATGCAATCTCTTGCGCCGCTGTTGAGCCTGCCTCGCGGATGTGATATCCGCTGATCGAGATCGTGTTCCATTCCGGTAGCTCTTCACTCGCCCACGCAAAGATATCCGTGATCAGCCGCATCGCCGGCCGCACCGGATAGATGTAGGTGCCGCGCGCGATGTACTCCTTGAGGATGTCGTTCTGGATCGTGCCGCTCAGCTTGCGCCGGTCCGTACCTTGCTTCTCGGCCACCAACACGTAATAGGCCAACAGCGTAGCCGCCGTTGAGTTGATCGTCATCGACGTCGACACCTTGTCGAGTTCGATGCCCTGAAGCAACACCCGCATATCCGCCAGCGAGCAGATCGACACACCCACACGCCCCACTTCGCCCATCGCGAGCGCATGGTCCGCATCCATTCCCATCTGGGTAGGCAGATCGAACGCCACAGACAATCCGGTCGTGCCCTGGCTCAACAGATAGCGGTATCGTTCGTTTGATTCTTCAGCCGACCCAAACCCCGCGTATTGCCGCATCGTCCATAGCCGCTTGCGGTACATCTCGGGGTAGATCCCGCGCGTAAAGGGATATTCCCCGGCTTGCATACGCTATGACTTTCCGATCTTGCGCGCCTTGAAAAAACTCTGCAACCCGTAATAAGCCATGACCAGAAACGCAAACCCCATCAGCACCAGCCGCCCCAGGCTCTCGCTATCCCCTTTAAAGTCCCATACTCCTCGCAGAAAGCTGGCCAGGATGACAATGGCGAACACTGCAAAGAAAAACCCGATCAGCTCATTCCACAGGATGTGGAGAGGCTTGATCACTCCGGGCATAAAAGCTTGCAAGAAGCGTTTCATCGAAATGCAAATTTCATGCTAACAAAGCCGCGCGCGTTCGATAAGAGTGAGTGGTATTCTGTGAGTGGAAAGGCGCATGGACGAGAACCTTAAAGACTTAATGCAAGAGCTCGGCAATGCTATCAACGAGTCCTTATCGGATTCTGAGAGCATCGCTGCAGCCATTGGTGACATCAAGCGCGCCGGCTACGACGTCTTCCTTGTTCTGGAAGCAACGATCGGATTCAACAAACGCGAAGACGAAACTGACGAGCACACCGAGATGCCCGAATCCTTCGAGGCCACCGGCAAGATGAGCTGGAACTCCCAAGACACAAAGTTCCTCAAGGCGCTCAAGATCTCGCTAGACGAAGATCCGAGATAACACAACTCCTCGCTAACACAACTCCTCGCTAACACAGCTCCTCGCTAACACAACTCCTCGCTAACACAGCTCCTCGCTAGTTCAGCAATTCCCCATAAACTGCCGCTGTCATCGCGGCACTTCCCTCCCACGAGAACTCCCGTGCGCGCTCAAGCCCTTTGGCGACGAATTCACTTCGCGCTTCAATCGACTCCAACTGTTTGAGCCCTTCCGCAATCGCCTCGGTTTCAAAAGGATCCACAATCAAGGCCGCGTCTCCAGCCACCTCCGGCAACGCAGAGCGGTTCGACGTCAGCACAGCAACCCCGTGTGCCATCGCCTCCAGCACGGGAATTCCAAACCCTTCATCCAGACTAGGAAACGCAAGCACCGCGGCACGCCGATAAAGCGTCTCCAGTTCGCGATCCGAAACATAACCCAACACCCTGACATTCGGCGGCACATCCTTCAGCATTTCTTCTGCGGCAAAGCCCGCACTACCCGCGATCCACAATTGCCAATCGCCACCCATCGCTTGAAAGGCCTCAATCAGGCGTCGTGTGTTCTTGCGCTTCTGCACGGCCCCAACGCTCAGCACGATCTTTTCTCGCGCATCAATCGGGCTGACAGACAAAGGCATCACAACCCCATGCGGCACCACTGCAATCTGTTCTTTCGGATACCCGAGATACTCCACCACTTGGCGCTTCGTAAACTCACTCACCGCAATGATGCGATCGCTACGATCCGCAGCCTCGCGCGCCTGCCCCGCAAACCGTGTGCGAAAGTCAGCCGTCGAGTATTCACCGCTTAAAACAAAAAGATCGTGAAATGTACTGACCATTTTCGCGCGCCCTCGTCGCGGCAATCGTTGATTGAGGCCATGAAACAAATCCACATTGGGCGCAGAATCAAACAATAGGCGCTTGGGGAAGGGCGCCCGCACCCAACGGTGCGGTCGATAGTAGCGACGCAATAGCGGCCCATTCTGAAGCTGTGCGAGGGTATCCATCAGATGCAGTGAATACTTGCCCACCCCGCTCAGTTCTTTTCCAACGGAGCTGGTCGCATCCAAGCCGATTACTGCAGCACTGCCTGAGCCTCGGTTTCGCACGTCTTCTCGAAGGGCCTATTCTCCCACAGCCCTTCTTCCACTTCATCGAGAAGACTATCCAGTTGCCAACCGTTCGCTTCACCCAGCTCGCCAGCGGAGATTTGTACTTGAAGCTCCACAGGCATCCCCCGCGAGATGGCCTTCATGCGAATCTCATCAGCCAGGCGTCGCAATGCCGCATGCAGCACGATGCCGCAGCGGTCCGGGCTCAAGATCGCAAACCGCCCTCCGCCAAAGTACGCCATCAAGTCGACTTCGGTTGAGAACGCACGCATCATCTCGCCCAGCTCCACTAGCAGCCACTCTTCTTCCTGCCTGCCTCCCAGGTCTGCTACCGCATGGAGATTCGTCAATTGAAAAAACGCGCACGATGCTGCCGGCACGCTGGTCCCCTTGCGTCGCAGCAATCTGCAGTAGGGCTCACCCATTTGCACAAACCCAGTGAAGTTCAGCAGGCCCGTGATCTCATCGCGAACACTCATGCGCCGCAGCCCCGTCGCAATGCGATTGCGTTCGATCGCACACCGGATCGCACGGCCAAGCGGCGTACAGTCCACCTCGTGCTTCACCAGCACATCCTGCGCCCCCTCCTGCATCAGCTTCACGGTGAGCGTGGCATCTTCGCCGCCCATCAACACAAGAATCGGAATGTTCTGCGCAGCAGCCTTCAGCCGTTGAAAGGTTTGTATCCCGCTGCTGTCCGGCACCCACAAGTCCGCCAGGATTGCATCGAAGCTGATGTCTTTCAACAGCAGCGTTGCTTCCTCAAGCGTCTCGGCATCGCAAATCTCAAGCGGACTCAGCCAGGTATTTCCATTGCGAAGCTCTTCCAGCTCTCCCAGGGCCTCTCGAAGAAAACCAGCGTCAGCCAGGCTGTCTTCAAGCAACAGAATTCGGGTGTACTTCTTGCGCATTCTTATGGTGAAAGTGCGGCGAAGGACCCGATATTCTCAAGCTTCTTCGCCGAGCTCGTACTCTTTCAACTTGCGATAGAGCGTGGTCCGCCCGATGCCGAGCAGCGAGGCGGCCGTCAGCCGGTCGCCCTTGGTGTATTCCAGAGCTCGCAGGATCGCCTGCCTCTCTAGCTCAGCCAGTGGCACCACCGGCACAGGTGAAAGCGCAACACCCGTCGCTGCTCCGCTGGAATGTACAAACGCAGGCGGCGGTGCGGCCATCATCGGCTCTGGTGCAAACATCGGCGGAGTACTGTAGCCTTGCGGCGGAGCGACAGGTCGCCTCTGCAATGCATTCAGCATACTCGAAGGCAGATCCTGGCGATGAAACGCGGGGCCGGAATTCACCGCCAGCATATGTTGCACGCAGTTCTCGAGTTCTCTCACATTGCCCGGCCACTCGTAGGTCAGCATGGCCTCCAATACTTCCGGGTCCATGCTCTGCATCCGGCCATAGCGTCTCAGAAAGTGCGATACCAGATGCGGCACATCTTCACGCCGGTCTTTGAGCGGAGTCAGTCGCAGTGTCACTACATTCAAGCGGTAGTAAAGGTCGCGTCTGAAATTCCCCTTCTCCACTTCTTTCGCCAGATCCCGGTTTGTCGCCGCGATCACGCGAAAATCTGCGCGCTTCTGGGTCAGGCCACCCACAGGCCGAAATTCTTTCTCCTGCAGCACGCGCAACAGCTTCGCCTGCAACTCAAGCGGCAGTTCTCCGATCTCGTCAAGAAACGCCGTGCCCCCGTTGGCGAGTTCAATCAATCCGGCCTTTGCATTGTTCGCGCCCGTGAACGCACCTTTTACATAGCCGAACAATTCGCTTTCCATCAGCGGGCCAACCATCGACGAACAATCGACCGTGACAAACGGACCATCATTCAACACATTGTGAATGGACCGTGCCACAACTTCCTTGCCCGTTCCCGTTTCGCCCAGCACCAACACCGGCCAGCGGCAACGCCCAAGCTTGTCAATCAAGCGCTGCAATTGCAGCATCCTCGGCGAGTGGCCGATCAGAACTTTCAGGTTTTCCTCGATAGATGGACGCATAGAAACTACACCTCTGAGGTAGTGGCCCGAGGCCGTCAAAAATCTACAGATATATTTCGCAGACACTGCATATTTTTTTCGCGGTGCTTTCAGGGTACATGACGGGTGACGAATCCCGCCTGCCCCTCTGCCTTCAATTTCAACCTTAATTCCATCGCCTGCTCGCGCGATCCATCGCCGATCACAACTCGATACAACTTCGGTGAACCATCCTTCTCCACCACGCGTGAAGGCTTCCACCTCTTCGCGATCCTCTCGGCTTCTTCGCGGCGATTCACTGCAGCCACCTGCACACCATAACTCTCTCTCGCTTCACCGCGTGGAGTTTCGATCACAGTGAGCTTCACAGGTGCTGTGCCTGCTCCGATCATCTCGATCTCTTCGGCTGCCTTCTTTGAGAGATCAATGACACGGTTGGCAACGAAGGGTCCGCGGTCGGTGATCCTCACCTTTACACTTTTTCCGTTTGTCTCGTTATCGACCTTTACCCATGTGCCAAACGGCATCGTGCGATGCGCCGCTGTCATCTGATTCATGTCGAACACTTCTCCGTTTGCTGCTGGCTTGCCATGATACGGATGTCCATACCAGCTTGCAATGCCACGTTCACTATCGCCAATGTTTACTGGCCTCGCAACAGGTATCGGTGCTGATGCTACTGGCTTTGCCTTTCGGTTGTGCGCGCATGACGTTGTCAACGCAACGATCACGAGCACGAATGGAGTAAAGAGTCGCAAAAACAATTTTACTTGTAAATGTTTTTAATTTGCACTCGCCTCCTCGCCATTTATCGAATGCATTTTTCTCTTGACTTTAATTGCGAAAGACTTTATATCTGAAGTACTGAGTCCTCCACATGAGGACTCAAATTGATGTTAGGGAGAATGATCCGAATGATGAACGCAACTGCAAAGAAGGCCCCGGCCAAGAAGGCTGCTCCGGCGAAGAAAGCCGCTCCGGCCAAGAAGGCCGCTCCGGCGAAGAAAGCCGCTCCGGCCAAGAAGGCTGCTCCGGCGAAGAAAGCCGCTCCGGCCAAGAAGAAGTAGTTTTCTAGCGACGCTCATTAGAGCGTTAGCGTCTTATCTATCAACTAACCGGGCCCCGCGAAATCGGGGCCCTTCACTTTTTGTCCAGCACCACCACATCAAAGCTCTCACCCAAGCCAAACAGCAAAGTCCTCAATTGCATTTCACCCAATAAATTCAGGCTCGCGAGCGTATCCTCACCCAAGCTCAACAAAGACCCACGCAAAGTCTCGACACTCCTCACAGTCCATCCCACATCCTGAGCTTCGCGCAACAACGCAGCCCAATCCACATGCGCGGTGATGTCTCGCACGCCCGGCTCGCGCAACACCTCGTCGCTCGCCGTGTGTCTTCGATAACTCATCAGCGTTCCCGTCGGGAATCTCAAGTGCTCGCCTTCGCGATAGCCATAGTCGATCAACACATAGCTCCCCTGATCGATCGCTTCATACGCTTCCTCAAGATGAGCGCGCACCCCCTGCCTCATCTCTCTTGCGCCTTCGCGTGGCTCATGCGGTTGCCACACGAGCCGCTCTCCATTCCAGTCCACCTTCAGAATTTCGCCATCACGCCCGGCAACATCCACAGGCAAAGCATCGATCAATTCGTTCGAAAACAAAATCGCACGATTTGTTTTCGGAATTTTCTCGCCCTTGCGAACGCTCGCGTACTTGCCTTCGGCAAAGGCTTCACCAACTTCACCGCGACCCGCGCCAATGTCGATCAGCTTCTCAAAGCCGGCGTCGAGCCTTTGCGCCAGCGCCGCTACATAAGCACCAAACACCGGTTGCAACTGCGATGCCGTAAAGAAGTCTCCTTCCCTTCCGAATGGATCGCCCCGGTAGTATCCATATTCATCGTCATAAAGCGCCATTTCCATGAATGCCGAGAAAGGCAACGGCCCCTCCCGCTCGATGCGATCCGCGATTTTGCGCTCCAGCTCATTCACAAGCTATAGTTTCGTCCATGAGATACATGCTTGGTTTGTTGCTTGCCGCCACACTCTTCGCGGCCAGTGAAGAAGCCGCAATTAAAAAAGTCCTCACCGATCAGGTCGAGGCCTGGAATCGTGGCGATATCAATGATTTCGTGCGCGGCTACGAGAACTCCCCGTCCATCACGTTTGTCGGCAAGGCGGTCTCCCGTGGCTACGATGGCGTGCTCGCCCGCTACCGCAAGAATTATCCCGACAAGCTCCACATGGGCACGCTCCGCTTTGAAGAAATCGAAGTGAAGATGCTCGGCAAAGAGCACGCGCTCATCCTCGGCAAATTTGTTCTCGACCGCACCGAGGCCGGTGGTGGTCCCGCCTCGGGTCGCTACTCGCTGGTCGCCCGCAAAGCCAGGGATGGCTGGAAGATCATTCACGATCACACCAGCAATTAATACGGGATCCTCGCCGCAAACTCTTTGCCGGTCTGAATCGAGTCTTCTTCGCTCAACCCCGAGATGCCGCCGATGTAGCTGCCCTTGGCAAAGACAAACAACTGCGACGCCGGCTCGTAATAGCCGCCATAGCTCGCCACAAACTTCGGCTCGCGCATCTGATTCTTGATGTCGAAAATGTACAGCCCCGCCTGCGTCGCCGTACGGCAGCGGATCAGCAGCAGCTTGTACTTCAACTTGCCCGTGTCGTATTCAGCCAGGTTGCCGCCGCCGAGATACGGCACTCCCAACAGTTGCGTGTCCACCACGGTGATCGACTTGCGATTCAGTGAAGGGAAGCGCACATCTTCTGCGATCGGCTTCGGCAGGTCCGGCAACTTCGGCTTCTCCGCCATCGGCGGCGGAGCACTCCCGCAAGACATCAGGCCGACAAGCATTGCGATCACCAAAAGGGGTCTCATCGGGGCGATCATAACAGAAGGAAATGAACCCCGGATTGTGCAGCAACTGTTCCTGGACACGGCGCATCACCAACGATCGCGGCAGCATCTTTCATTACTGCGGCCTGTCGAAAGAAGATCCCCGCTTTCCCAAATACCCGCGCCTCCCAGTCTTCTACTGCCCCGGCTTCAAAAGTATTGACCCGCCTCAATCAACTGGCGCAGCGCCTTCGGATCCCTCGTAATTCCCAACGCCAGCATCAACAGGATCCGCGCCTTCGGCCCGGTTAGATTTCCGGCGAAGATCACTCCGCGATTGCGCAAGTCGCGGCCCGATCCCTCGTAGGCATACGTATCGAGCACCCGCCCTTGAGCACAGCGCGTGGCGATCAACACCGGCAGCCCGGCATCGATCGCGCGCTGAATCGCATCGAGGGTCATCGGCGGCACGTTGCCACGGCCCGTCCCTTCGATCACAATCCCCCGCGCTCCCTGCTCGCGCGCGGCATCAATGAAACGCCCATCGGCCCCCGCGTACATCTGAAACAGGTCCACCCGCTCCTCCACCCGCGTCGTCTCGATCGTCTGCCTGAACTTCAACACTCGCGCAAAAAACACACGGTCCTGATCTACAATCCCCAGCGGCCCGAACACTGGCGATTGAAATGTCTCAATCGCCTGCGTGTCCATCTTCGTCGCATAGGCCGCGGCATGAATCGTCTCGTTCAACATCACAAACACGCCCTGCCCCCGTGAGCTTTCGTCCATCGCCACACGCATCGCCGCACGCACATTCGCCGGCCCGTCATAAGAAAGCTCCGAAGCATTCCGCATCGCACCAATCACAATCACTGGCTTCGGAGAACCGTGCCGCAGGTCGAGAAAGAACGCCGTCTCCTCTAGCGTGTCTGTGCCATGCGTCACCACTGCGCCGCATACCTCCGGCCTCTCGAGCTGCACGCGGATCTGCTCGCTCAAATCCCACATATGCTTCGGTGTCACTTGCGGCCCGGCCAGCCGCGAAAAGTTCACCACCTCCACATCGCCCAGCCGCTTCAACTCCGGATCATGCGCCAGGATCTCTTCCCCCGATAATGCCGGCACAGCGCCCCCTCGCACCGCATCGTGCTTCATCGAAATCGTGCCACCCGTAAAGAAGAAGATCACCGTGTTCATATATCGTGGATGCAATGATCGTAACCCGCGCCCTGCTCCTCTGGTTGATGTTCGCGCAGGAACTCTATGAAGAGAAGCTCCGCGACACTCTGCCCTTGCGTGAAATGCTGTACACGCAGATGAACCTCTACGCCGATCGCCTCCTGCTCGAGCGCCGCATCGGCCACCCTCAATCGAAACTCAAAGCACGCGGCCCCCTGCGCCTGGTCAAATCCGGCGAAGACACCGTTGCCACCTACTACCGCACCTTCCTTCCCGTCGCGAACAACCTCGATGCCTACGGCCTCTACATCGTGCCCAAAAAGCTCGCTGCTCGCCGCACGCCCCTCGTCATCTCCAAGCACGGTGGCGGCGGCTTCCCCGAGATGGCCACCTTCAACGGCGGCACCAACTACAAAGATCAGGTCCGCGGCGCGGTGAGTGAAGGCTACGCCGTCTATGCTCCGCACAGCGTCATGTACCCGTTCGGCGATCGCGACGCGGGTACCATCATCCCGGCCGAAGTCCGCAAGCTGCTCGACGAGAGATTCCGTGCCTCAGGCACCAGCCTCGCTTCGATCGAAGTGCAAAAGGTCTCGCTCGTTCTCGACGAACTCCTCAAGCGCCCCGAGATCGATCCGCAACGCGTCGCCATGATCGGCCTCAGCTATGGAGGCTTCTATTCGCTCTATACCGCCTCGCTCGACCCACGTATCAAAGTCGTCGTCGCCAGTTGCAGCTTTCCCGACGAACCTGCCATCACCGATGGCAAGACAGCCGGCCGCCTCTTCGACATGAACCCCGCCGATGTCGCCTCGCTCATCGCCCCTCGGCCTCTACAGGTTCAAAGTGGAATTCATGACAAATTGATCCCGATTGATCAAAGCCGACAAGCCTCCCGCCGGGTCAGCCTCGTCTACGAGAAGCTGAACGAAAAAGACAAGTTTGTTTTTGAAGAGTTCGACGGCGGCCACGAGTTCCGCGGGAGCCTCGTCTGGCCCTTCCTCCGAAAATGGCTCTAACCCCGGCTCATGTTAATCTAAAAGCGTAATGGCGTACGTAATTGCAGAGCCCTGCATTGGGACAAAAGACACCGCATGTGTGGATGCCTGCCCGGTGGATTGCATCCACCCGAAGAAGGACTCCGAAAAGTTCGAAGGCGAAAAAATGCTCTACATCGATCCAGTGGAATGTATTGATTGTGGCGCTTGCGTTCCGGTCTGCCCGGTTTCGGCAATCTTCGCTCTCGACGATCTGCCGGAAAAATGGGCCAACTTCACCCAGGAAAACGCGACTTACTTCGGCCGGTAAGCGGCTGAGCACTTCTCGGTTTCAAAAACTCGAACACAACACACTCGCGCGGTCGATTCCCCAATCGCCCGCGCGACTTCGTCATAAAAGAACTTCGCCAGGTTTTCCGCGCTCGGGTTCACCATGTCAAAAGGCGGGATCTCATTCAAAAATCCGTGGTCGAACTTGTCCATCCACGGCTTCAGTGCCTGCTTGATCACCTCAAACTCGACAACCATCCCGAGTTGATCCAGATCCTCCCCCTCCACCGTCACTTGAACCCGATAATTGTGCCCGTGCACATTCGCGCACTTGCCCGGGTAGTCCTTCAAATAATGCGCCGCAGAGAACGGCTGTTCCACAGTTACTTCGTACACGACAAATCGCTTCCATCTTCAGGATATCGCCAAAGCATCAATCGAGACACCCTACAACTACAATGAGTTCAGTGCCCGCCCCGTCATGGTCTAAGCTCACCCGTCGCGCCCACCTTTACCTGGCTCTATTTCTCACCCCCTGGGTTCTGCTCTATGCGCTCTCGACGCTGGTCATGAATCACAAAGCCCGCCCCGCCACCCCGCCCTCCTGGGAGCTCGTCAGCCAGCGCACCTATAACGGCATCTTCCCCCCATCCGCCAAGGCCAAAGAAATCGCCGCGCAGCTTCTCATCAGCCTCGAGCTCGACGGTGCACATCGCGTCACCCAAACTAGCGATGGGCTGATCCAGATCCAACGCCAAGCGGCCACAGCCCCGCTCCGCATCACCTTCACGCCAGCCACGTTCGATCTCAAAATCGAACGCCAACTCGTCAGCACCACCGCCTGGCTCGAAACCATGCACCGCCGCCGCGGCTTTCAACACCCCTACCTCCTCGACGACGCCTGGGCTTTCTCCGTCGACCTCTTCATCGCTGGTGTGCTGTTCTGGTCGCTGTCCGGTCTCTGGCTCTGGTGGGAGCTCAAGAGCACCCGCATCCTGGGCGCGGTCGTCCTGGCCGCCGGAATCGGTCTGTTCACTTACTTCCTGAGGGTTCTGTGATCAATCGCCGCACCCACCTCTATCTCGCTCTCTTCCTGCTGCCCTGGTTCCTGCTCTACGGCATCAGCTCGATCCCCTTCAGTCACGGCCAATACTTCGAAGAGCTTGACAAAGCCAAAAAACTTCCCTTGTACACCAAAGTCGAAGAGCGCCTCAATTACGCGATGCCCCCAACCGAAGACCTCAAAGCCTTCGGCGACCAAATCGTCAAGGACACGAACCTTAGCGGCAACTACGGTGCCTACCGCCAGGGCCCCAATCGCATCGATGTCTACATCTACACGTTCTGGCAATCCATGCAAGTCAAGTGCTTCCTAGACGAACGTCGCATCCTGGTCGAGAAACGCCGCTTCCGTTGGGACC
Source organism: Acidobacteriota bacterium (assembly GCA_016870995.1). Classification (GTDB taxonomy): domain Bacteria; phylum Acidobacteriota; class Terriglobia; order Bryobacterales; family Bryobacteraceae; genus Bryobacter. The sequence continues at coordinate 20,427 of VFZU01000043.1, read as the reverse complement.
ATTTCCTCACCGGCATGCACGCCAAGGGTGGCTTCGAACAAGGCGGCGTCAGCGACGCCTGGGCCGTCCTCGTCGATCTCACCTCAGTTGGTATGCTGCTCTGGGTCCTCACCGGCCTCATCATGTGGTGGCGCATCCCAAGCACGCGCAAATGGGGTTGGGTCGCCCTCGCCGCCGGGTTTCTCACCTTCGCTCTCTTCATCGCCAGGCTCTAGGCCGGGTTGAAGAACTCGCGCACAGCGTCGATCTCCGTCGTAAACCCATACTCCGGCAGCGAATCGAAAAACACCTGCCCATAGCGCTGGTTCACCACGCGCGTATCGAGCAGCACCAACACCCCCCGGTCCATCTTTGAGCGGATCAACCGGCCAAACCCCTGCTTGAGCGCAATGGCCGCTTGCGGCACCTGATAGTCAAAGAACGGCTTGCCCCCGCTATCTTCGATCTGCTTCGAGCGTGCCTGTACCACCGGGTCCGACGGCACCGCAAACGGCAGCTTGTCGATGATCACGCACGACAACTGATCGCCCTGCACATCCACGCCTTGCCAAAACGAACTCGTCGCGAACAACACCGCATTCGCCGTCGACCGGAACTCGTCGAGCAACGCGTTTCTCGGCTTCGCCCCCTGCAACAGCACCGTGTAGGGAATCTCCATTACGACCCGCTCATAAACCGCCTTCATCTGCTGATAGCTCGTAAACAGGCAAAACGCGCGCCCTTCGGTAATGCGCAACAGCCTCACGATCTCAAGCGATGCCTTCTGTGTAAACGCGATGTTGCGCGGGTCAGGCAGATGCAGCGGGACGTACAACAATGCCTGCTGCGGGTAATCGAACGGCGAATCAACCACCAGCGTCCTCGCCGCCGGCAAGCCCAGCCTCTTCTTGAGAAACTCGAAGTCTCCCGATACCGCGAGCGTCGCCGAAGTCAGAATCGTTGAAGGCACTTCTTCGAACAACTTCTCACTCAGGATCGTCGACACATCGATCGGTGTTGCCTGCAGGAAAGTCCCCCGTCCTCGCTTCTCCACCCAAAACACAAATCGCGGATCCTTCGATTCGAGGAAGAACTTCAACCCCTCCTGCATCGCCTTCGCCCGCCGGTGCAGCGGGATCGTCTCGTCCACTGCTCCTTCCACTAGCTGCAACTGTGTCGCCAGCATCTCCAGCGCCGCCACCACCCCGGCGTACTGCTCCCCGAACTGTGTCAAAAACGCGTCATGCTGTTGAAAGCTCGACCGCCCCTCCACCTCGCCGAACAATCCGAAGAACCGCTCCCCGGCCGCCACCGCGCCACGCACCAGATCCTCAAACGAGTTCGTGTGAAACTCTTTGCGCCGCGACAAGTCCAATATGTCCCGGGTCAGCTCCTGCATTTGCAGATTCGAAACGGATGAGCCGAAGTACTGCCCCGCAATGTCCTCAATCTCATGCGCCTCATCGAAAACCACCGCATCGTATCTCGGGATGATTCCCCCAAAATCCTCCTGCTTCACGGCCAGATCCGCGAAGAACAGATGATGGTTCACGATGATGATGTCCGAGTCGGCGGCCCGCCGCATCATCGAAGTCACAAAGCAATTCTCAAAATGGCCGCACTTCTGCCCTGTGCATCGCTCGCGACGGGCGTCCAGCTTCATCCATACCGGCGAGGCTTCCGGCAGGTTCTTCAATTCGCTCCGGTCGCCCATTTCCGTTTCCGGCATCCAGTCGCGAATGATGCGGAAGTCGGTCACTTCCTCCATTCCGCTCAGCCAGGCCGTTTCCGCTCGCGCCGCCTCATCCACCTTCTGCCGGCAGACATAATTGGCGCGGCCCTTCATGTAGGTCACCTTCAGCGGCCGCCCAAACGCCTTCTCCACCATCGGGATGTCTTTGAAGAACAATTGCTCTTGCAGGTTCTTCGTGCCCGTCGACACAATTACCCGTTTGTTGCTCAGAATGGCCGGGATCAGATAGGCCATCGTCTTGCCGGTCCCCGTACCCGCCTCGACGATCAGGTGGCGCTTCTCCACCAGCGCAGCCTCCACCGCCCGCGCCATTTCCATCTGTCCCTCGCGAAATTCGAATTTCGGATGAACCTCTGAAAGGACGCCCCGTTGTGAGAAGAAATCCCGTACCGAAGAAGCCAAACCTTATTGTCGCTCTCAGCCACACCTTAGGTAGTACTAGAAATCACCTTAGGCGGTGCAACTTCTTCCCAGACTTGGGTTAATCTCATCACGGGGATATATTATGAACCAGCCACAGCGTTTTGCTTTAGTTTTGGCAGCAGGCACATTAGTGGTTTTCTTAGGTGCTCAGGATCAGGATCCGGTAGACCTTGAGAATCATTCAGAATGTAACTTTTTCAGTGGGGATCGCGAAAAATACAGCCGCGAGGCTCGTGATCGCTATTGGCGCGGCAATCTTACCGAAGAGGTCACCAAGCTTAGATTGGTCCCGGCCGGTACCCGCACCAAGCAGTTGCAGGATCAGGTTTCAGACTCACCAATCGACATTGCTGTCTTTGGTGAACTCCAGAAGCGTGGCATCGCGCCCGCCGAAAAGACGAACGACTTCGAATTCGCCCGCCGCGTGACTCTCGATCTGACCGGCCGCGTCCCATCCTATGACGCCCTGATTCAGTTCACCAGCGGCCAATCCCCCAACAAGCGCGCCGAACTCGTCGACCGTCTGCTCAATTCCCCCGAGTATGTCGACAAGTGGACCATGTACTTTGGCGATCTCTATCGCAACACGCAAAACTCCGATGTCACTCCGCGTTTCAACGCGGGCCGCAACGCCTTTTACCGTTGGATCAAGGCCTCTCTAGAAGCGAACAAGCCCTACAATGTCATGGCCACCGAGTTGATCGCCTCTAAGTCCCGCAACTCCTTCGAAGATGGCACCGCGAACTTCCTGATCGGCAGCGACACCAACGGCGGCCCGAATCAAGACGACTACGATCAAATGGCCGCCGACGTAAATGCCGCGTTCCTCGGGATGGGCCACGTCAATTGCGTCTTGTGCCACAATGGCCGCGGCCACCTCGAAGAGTTGAGCCTCTGGGGTCGCAACGCCAAGCGCAGCGACGCCTGGGGTACGGCTTCGTTCTTCTCGCGCACCAGCTTCGCCGCCATCCGGCCGGATCCGCAGACCAACCCCAACCTGCGCTATTACGCCCTCAACGACGTGGGTCGCACGGATTACGGCCTCAACACCACGACGGGCAACCGTCCGGCGCGCCAGCCCATCGACGGCCTTGGCGCAACGGCCCCGCCCCGCTACATGTTCACCGGCCAGCGCCCCAACAATGGCGAGAACTATCGCGATGCCCTGGCCCGCTTCGTTACCAACGACTTTCAGTTCGCCCGCGCCACAGTCAACTACATGTGGGCCGCACTCATGGGCCGCGGTCTGGTCGAGCCTCTCGATCAGTTCGATCCCGCCCGCCTCGATCCTGACAATCCGCCTAGCGGCACCTGGGCCCTGCAGCCCTCCCACCCGGCGCTGCTCAACACTCTCGCGGATCAATTCCGCGCCAATAATTATGACCTCAAATGGCTGATGCGGACCATTGTGAACTCCGAAACCTACCAGCTCAGCTCTCGTTACGCGGGCGAATGGAACCCCACCTATGAATCAACCTTCGCCCGCAAGTTGGTCCGCCGCCTGATGGCCGAAGAGATCCATGATGCGATGTCGACCACCAGCAACATCCTTCCCACCTACAACATCCTCGAACCCTCAGGGCCGCTCTACACCAATCGCGATACACGGCCCGTTCGTTTCGCGATGCAACTGCCCGAAACAGGCAATCAGCCTGACGGAAACGGCGCGGCCCGCGACTTCCTCAACAGCTTCACCCGCGGCAATCGTCTCGATGATGATCGTAAGTCTGACGGCTCGGCCATCCAGGCCCTCAGCCTGATGAACGACGCCTTCGTCATGACGCGCATCCGCTCGAGCAACACCGGCGGCCAGCAGAGCCTGCTGAACCGCTTCATCAACATGGCCGACACGCAACTGGTGAATCAGCTTTACCTCACCGTGCTCTCTCGCTACCCCTCCCAGGCCGAAGCCGACATCGCCATCGCAACCCTGCGCGGCACCTCCGGCACCACGCGCACGCAACGGGGAGAGAACCTGCTCTGGTCTCTCTATAACAAGGTCGACTTCATCTACAACTACTAACGGAGGCCTCTCATGTCACAGAACGAAAAATTCCTCAAATTCATCGAGAAGTATCCGCACCGCCACAAGAACTTCTTCGACCGTCCCTTCGGTTCGCGGCGCAATTTCCTCCGCTTCGCCGGCGGGGCCGCCACGATGTCCTGGCTGGCCAATCAGGCCAACGCTCAGGTCCGCGTCGACAAGCTCAACGTGCCTTTGCTGAACAAAGCCAAGAACTGCATCTTCATCCTTCTCACCGGCGCTCCCAGCCACGTCGATACCTTCGATCTCAAGATCGTCAACGGCGTCACCCCGGTCGACGTCTTCAAACCCAACACCTTCAACGGGCTCGCCCTGCCCACCGGCATCATGCCCAAGCTCTCCACGATGACGAGCGACTTCACCGTCATCCGCAGCATGCGCAGTTGGGCTCTCGTTCACAATCTCGCCCAGATCTGGACTCAGATCGGCCGCAACCCTGCCGCCGCTCTCGGTGACATCGCGCCCAACATCGGCTCCATCGTCGCCATTGAAAAAGAGGCGGAACGCAAGCCCACCGATATCCTCCCCACCTTCCTCGCCCTCAACAGCACCCAGGGCGTCGGCAGCGGATATCTGTCCTCCAGCTACGCTCCCTTCAAGACGAACGCGAGCCAGCGCGGCCTCACCAACGTCACGAATCCAGACGGGCAGGCCCGCTTCAACGAGCGCTACGAACTCATGACGAAGCTCGACGAAGACAACCGCAAGAACGCTCCCAATGGTCGCGCTATGCAGGACATGGATTCCTTCTACAAAGCTGCGCGCGGCATGATGTACAACCCCATCGTCGAACAGGCCTTCCAGTTCACCACGGCCGAGCGTGCCCCCTTCGGAAACTCCACGCTGGGCGACACCTGCCTCACGGCCGTCAAGGTTCTCAAGGCCAACGCCGGTACCCGCTTCATCCAGATCACCTCCGGCGGCTGGGATGACCATGTCAACATCTACACCGACAACGTCCTGCCCAACCGCGTACGTAGTCTCGACGCCGCAGTCGGCCAGCTCCTCGCTGATCTCAAGTCAAACGGCCTCTTCAACGACACCCTTGTCGTCATGGCCGGCGAGTTCGGCCGCACCGTTGGGCCGCTTTCCGCCGCTCAGGGCCGCGATCACTTCGTGCAGCAGTTCGCCTTCATGGCGGGCGCAGGCATCAAGGGTGGCCGCCCCCTCGGCACCACCAACGCCACCGGCTCCAATTCCAGTGATTTCGGCTGGTCCCGCCAGCGTGATGTGCGCCCCGAAGATATCGAGGCCACCATCTACTCCGCCATGGGCATCAATTACACCAGCATCCGTTACGACGATCCCTTCAACCGGGGCTACGAATACGTGCCCTTCGGTCAAGAAGATCTCTATGGTCCCGTCAAGGAGTTATGGGCTTAAGATCACCCATCAGCTTGTGCAGTAAAAACAAGCCTGTCAGGTGAAAGCCGCCCATGATGCAGAACATCGGGCCGTATCCAAAGTACGTCACGATGTAGCCGGGCAGCAGCGTTGAAAAGATCACCCCTCCGAGGCCTCCCACACTGGCGCCAATGCCCGTCGCGGAGGCCACGGCGCTTTTAGGGAAGACATCCGAAACCGTCGTGTACAGGCTCGCCGACCACCCTTGGTGCGCCGCCGTCGCAAGGCTAATCAGGCCGATCGCCACAAACGGATTCTCAAACAGAACGCTCGTCGCCGACACCGGCATGCACGCCGCAAAGATCAGCATCGAGACCTTCCGCGCCTTGCCCACCGGCCAGCCCAGCCGCATAAAGTAGCCCGAAACCCAACCGCCGCCCACGCTCCCCACATCCGCCATCAGATAGATGAACGGAAACGCCCACGACACCTGCTTCATATCGAAGTGCCGCACGTCGTAAAAGTAAGGCGGCAGCCAGAACAGATAGAACCACCACACCGGGTCGGAGAAGAATTTCGCCGCCGCAAACCCCCACGTCTCCCGGTAACGCGCCACTTGCCCCCAACTTAGTTTTGGTCCATTCGGTTCATCGTCATCTTGCGATGGCGGCTGCTGTTTCGTGAAGTACCACAACAGCAGTACCACCAGGCCGCTTGACGCCGTGATCAGAAAGCACGTCCGCCAGCCGTATTTCTGTGTCATGAACAGAAACAGTCCCGGCCCGATCATCGTCGCGATATTCGTCCCGGCATTGAAGATTCCCGTCGCAAACGCACGGTCTTTCTTCGGGAACCACTCGGACACGCTCTTGATCGCCGCCGGAAAATTCCCCGCCTCTCCCACGCCCAGCAAGGCCCGGCACACGCCAAAAGTCACTGGATTTCGAATAAAACTGTGGGCTGCCGCCGCCACGCTCCACCACAGGATCGCTCCCGCATACCCCAACCGGGTCCCCACGCTATCGATAAACTTCCCCGCCAGCAGAAACCCGATCGTGTAAGAAAGCTGAAACGCACTCGAGATCTTGCCGTACAAAATGTCGTCAATCGGGATCTCTTTGCGAATCTCCGGCAGCAGAATGCCGAGGATGATTCGATCCAGGTAATTCACCGTCGTGCCGAGAAACAGCAACGTCAGAATCCACCAGCGTAAGCGCGAGGGCATCTTGAAATTATATGGGGTTACCCTGACGGCATAGGGTAGCCACTCAAGCTCTCTCACCGTATACTGTAGTCACCGATGCTACTGCTCGCTCTCACCGCTCTCGAAGTTCTTCATCTGGTCTCCGGCGCCGAACAACGCCAGCAACAACAGTGTCTCGGCTACGTCTACGAAGAGCTTCAGGAGAACTGGCGTCTCGACCCCTACGGCCGCCCCATCGCCTCCACGCACAAGACCAAAACCTTCGAAATCGGCATTCGCAACGGCCACCGTTACCGCAAGCTGATCGCCCGCGACGGCAAGCCCCTCACAGCCGCCGAGCAATGGCAGATCGAAGAAGACCTCAAGCAGCAATCTCCATCCGCACAACCCACCACCGCGCTCACTGACCTCGATCGCACCCATCAAATCACTCTCGACTCAAATCGCCTCCAGGCCACCTCCAGCGCAAAGACCCACAGCTTCACTTTTGATCCCGAATCTCACGCCCTCTTGAGCCAAGTCACAACCACCCCCACCAGCCGCATGCAGCTGGAATATCTCAAGCTCGCCGACGGCACTCATCTCCCCCACCGCGTCGAAGTCCGCTTCTCAGTCGAAGACATCCATGGTCTCCAGGTCAGCACCTTCTCAAACCACCGCCCGGCGCAACTGCAATGATTCGGGTTGTGTCGCAAGAAGCAGAAGGCTGACAGGCTGGCCCCAAATGGCAACGCCGAGGCGCGTCCTCTGATCATCAAATGTAGGCATTTCTGGCCTCATATGATTCTCTGTGCGGTCATGTGGTATTCGTGCAGATGTTCATTGCAACACAACTTCTCGTCCCTTTCCCGGAGAGCCATTCCGCACCCTGGACGCGATCCACATGGCAACCGTCCCGACACGCGCTGATCGAATTCGAGCCAACGCCACCGCTCTCGGCGATCCAGTGCCATGATCAAAAGACGAACTCCATGACTAAAGCCGTCATCCTCGCCGCTGGGCGAGGAACTCGCATGGGCGAACTCACCCGCGAAACCCCAAAACCTCTGCTGCCTCTCAATGGCCGCCCCATGCTCCACCACATCTTCGATCGCATCGCCGCCGCCGGCGTCACCGAAGTTTTTCTCGTCACCGGCTACCTCGCCGACCAGATGGAAGCCGCCGCCTCCGCCCACGGCATCAGCGTCACATTCAAGCGCCAGGAAGAAGTCAACGGCACGGCCAAGGCCGCCCTGCTCGCCCGCGAGTGGGTCAACAACGATCCCTTCCTGCTCACCTATGGCGACATCCTCGCCGAGCCCCAACACTACGCCGGCATGCGGGATGATTTCCCTGGCACCGACGGCGTCCTCGCCGCCCGCCACGTTCCAGATCCTTACCAGGGTGCCGCCATCTACATCGACGAAACCCGCCGCGTCCTCCGCATCATCGAAAAGCCGCCCCAGGGCACTTCCACCACAAACTGGAACAGCGCCGGTATTTATGTCTTCTCCTCCCCCATCTTTGACGAACTCGAGCGCGTTCCTCTAAGCCAGCGCGGTGAATACGAACTCACCTCCGCCATCACGCAATCCATCGATTCCGGCCGCCACCTCCGCATGTTCTCGCTCGACGGCGACTGGCTCGACGTCGGCCGGCCCGAAGACCTTAGCAAGGCTCAAGCCATCGCCCGCAGCTTCAAATTGAGCGGCTCAGAGTAATACCGCGCCACCACCGCGCCCAACACTGCCGAACCCAACACCATCCCAACAAACCACAATCCAAGCGGGCCGCTCACATACAGGGGCGTCACCGAGACCACCACAAACTCATGGGTCAGATACACCTCGTAGCTCCTCTGGCCCAACCATCGCAGCGGCGCTGTGAACCACCCTCCTTGCTGCCCACGCACCACAGACGCCACCATCACCACACACGTCCCCAAAGCCAACACGCTCCCATCGAGGCCCGTCCGCCCCAGCCACTGCACCGCCGCCCATCCCGGCGAAATCGCAATCAATAGAATCGCTCCCCATCCCACCGCTTCCACCCACCAGCCAGCCGACGCCTTGCGATCCAGTAACCACGAGGTCAACATCGCCGCCAGACACCCCACCGCAATCGCATCCATCCCCCCGAGATACGACTTCTCCCTCCAGATCTCATTCGTCGTCCAGATCGATCTGGCAAACGGTCCCGCCAACACAAACGCCACCAGCATCCACTTCAGCCGCCAAAGGAACAACAACGGGAAGCCGAGATAGAAAACCTCTTCCACCGATAGCGACCACAGCACATCCCAGCTCGCTGGCAGATAGCCCACCTGCGCCGCCAGCCAGTTGAGATGAAACGTCAGCGCCGCCACCAACGCGCGCCCCAATCCACCCTTCGCCTCGGGCACCACATAGCCAGCCGCTCCCATCCAGTGCAACGCGCTCAACACCGCTAGCACCAACAGCAACAAGGGGCCAATCCGCGCAAACCGCAACCAGTAAAATCGCCGCAGCTGTATATTCCCCAGCGCCCCCAAACCGCCGCATCGAAGTCAGCGTAATCAAGAACCCTGACACGACAGAATGCCGTTACGCCGTTGTTCCCATTCCAGAACATCAAATGGTAAAGCCATGGCGGCCACTGGTCTTCAAGCGAATGCCCCGCAAAGCGCATCCGCAATGCGATATGCAAAAGCACCACCGCCAGGATCGAAAGGCCTCGCAGCGTATCGATCCCATCCAGTCGCTTCACTAGCGCAGCGTCACCTTCTCAACACTCTGATTGTCAAACTCATCGGTCACCCGCACCGCGATCGTCAACTCACCCGGTGCTGGCCGGTCCAATAACATTTGAAACTCGAGCTCTTTCGAGTCCGCCAGTCTCACCGTCGGGTCCACCAGCTTCCAATCGCCACCGTTTACCGAGATCTCCGCCTTCGTCACCACACTCAGCGCATCACTCGCGCGAAACCACAAGTTCACGCGCCCGCCCGCAGGCGATGCCCCCAGATCACGCACCGCTGGCGGCGTGTTGTCGATCAAAAACGGCGCACTCACGGCCTGCACAGAGAGGCCCTGATTCAGCGCGTTCGACGGCGCATCGGTCGCCGTCACGCGCACCACATACTTCCCATCGCCAAACGCAGTAGCGTCATAGCTGTAGTAACGATCCTTCAGTTTGTCCTTCAGCGGCTTCCACGTCTGCTCGGCTTCGCCCTTGATCTCGATTGCGAACTCAAGCGTATCGCTGTTGTCGTCTGTAGCCAGCCACCGCGCCCCGATCATGCCGCGCGCATAGCTCAGCGATGGCGAGCTGCTGCCATCATTCTGAGTAGCGGCCACGGTCGTCTGCGCCTTGCCGATCGGCGGTAGCGTCAAAGTCTGCAAAGCCGGAATGATCGTCGAAGAAGGTGCTGGAAACCGGTAGTTAGGCGGCGTCGCCTCAACCACGTCAATCCGCGGTGCGATATTCTTCGGCAGATAAGCCACGTCCACTTGCGACAGCGACGGCCCATCCTGCTGGCCACCGCCAAACACGGCTCTCCACTGCAGGAACCGTGCTGCCGGCGAAACCACACGCCCTTCCTTCAGCGCAGCCCACGCGCTCCACATTTGCGTCGGTCGATCCAGGTTGCCGCTTCGCGTCTCAAAACGAATCGTCCCCCCCTCCAACACTTCTTTCGAGTGCAACCGGCCCCACTGCGTGAACCCGCCGCCATCAAACACTTCACTCTCAAAACTCCCCGTGGCTTCAAGACCTCCAGCAATCTCAAACAGCTTGCCGATATTTCCCGTCGCCGCAATCAACCGTCCACCTTCCCGCGCAAAAGCAGTCACTTGCGTCGAACCCAGGTCGCCAAGCAGCGTGTAGCGCGATTCGTTGTCCACGCGATATACATTGCCTTTGTTGCCCGTGCCAGCCAGCACACGCCCACTCGCATCAAAGCCGAGCGCATACACCAGCTCACTCGCATGGCTCCAAACGCGCACCGGCGCGCCATCCGCGTCAATCTTCACGATCTCGCTGCCGCCCGGCACCACACTCGGCGCGGGTGGCGGTGCTGGCGCAACCGGCCTCGGTGCCTGCGGGCCTCCAGCGGCGGCGGGCGGCGCAGCCACCACCACCATCGGCTGCATGTTCTGCGTCAAACCTGCACCGCCGACCGTCTTCTGTCCAATCACTGCCGCGTAAATCGAACCATCCTTCGCCGCCGCCAGCGCCGTCACTTCGCGCTTCGACGATTGGTGCACCACAAACGGATTGCCCTGCGCATCCGCCTTCACAATCAATCCGCTCGGCTCCGTGCCCACATAAACAGTGCCCTTCAAATCCACCACGAGCGACCGCACATGATCCTCGTCGAGCTTCATCCAAACCTTGCCGGTTCCATTCGAGGCAATGCGATGTAGCTCGCCCTTGTCTCCGGTCGCAGCCAGCAAATCACCATCCGGCAAAAACGCCAGGGCCCAGATGTACTTCGCCTTCGGGTCGTAAAACGTTTCGACGCTTCCCGTCGCGCTCACCCGGTAAATCTTGCCATCGGGAGACGAAGCAACATACAGTCTTCCGGCCTTATCTACGGCCATCGCAAAGACATTCATGCCATCCACTTCGGCCAGCTTCTTGCTCTGTCCTGCGCGCGTCAGCTCAAAGATCGCGCTCTTGCTCGACGACGGTCCGCCCGCTGCGTACACCGATCCATTCGGCCCGGCCACCGCAGCCCAAAGATAGGGCAACGAAACATCGGCCAGCTCCCGCATCGCCGGCGAAAGCGACACTCTCCCATCGCTGCGCAAGGCAACCTTCTTTAGCGTGCCCTTTTCAAAATCCCCTTGCGTGTCCTGCGACCAGTAACGCGTATCCACGCCCAGGGCGCTCAATGAAACGCCCATCAGGGCAATAGCAATTTTGTTCATGTTGGAAAACAGATCCTTAGCGAACCACAATGCGCAGCGAGTAATTTCCCGTCACTACGTAATCAAACGGAATCGAAGCCGCTTCTGTATACGACTCCATCAGCGTCAGCATCGGCTTGGTCGGCGCGCGCCACGCCTGCAAGACATTCATCACCGAGCCAGGCAGGCTCGTCAAACTCTTATCATCGAGAAACACCGTCGGCTTCAGGCTCGTGATCACCGCATACAGCTTCGTGTTCGCCTTCTCCTGATTGATCAGGCTCACGGCCTGCGACAGCTCGAGAAACCGGTTCGCGTTGCCCGCAATATTCGGCGCCCGGTTCAACGTATCCGCATCAACCAACACCACGCGATGCTCGCCCTTGCTCAATCCCTTCGGGATCACCATCTTCACGTTGCGGCTCAGGCGCTCTCCCCGGTACGGCTGCACAAACACGCGCAGATTCACTTCCTCACCAGGGTCCACTTCAGTCTTATCGAGCCACGCGCTCTCAATTGTCGCCGCGCGCCGTTCCGGGATCAAATCGATCGTCGCGTTCACTGCCTTCAGCTTCGGATTCACCAGCGTGTTGCCATAGAGACGGTTGAACTTGTCCCCCCACCAGGTTGCCAGTGCAATTGCCGGCGGCAGCGGGCTATCGTTCACCGTCGCCATACCGCTCAAATCGAGCGACGGCAAACCATCCAGATCCACCTTGCCGCTCAGCCGATACGTGGTTTCGTCAGAGAACTCATTCAACCCCGAAATCGAATTGAACATCGTCATCGTCATCAGAAACGGCGTCCACTTCTGATTCACAAATACGTTAAAGCGGAAGTCCTTCTCTGCAGTGGGGCTCTTCACCTTCACTGTCACCGGAATCGTATCCGCCTGCTCGCCCAATAAGCCCTGAATCCCCGAATGTCGGTCCTGCCGCAACGCACCCACAATCTCCGTCGCATTCCCCACCTTGTTCGGCTGAAAGCTCGAACTCAGCACAGTCAGAATGTCGCCCTTCGCCATCGGCATATCCACCGGACCCATATTGAAGAACGGGTGGCCGAAGCCCAACACTTTCAAGCCATCGTTGTAAGTCACCGTGCCAAGCCCGGAAATATTCATATCCCCAGAAACCAGCACGCCCACGATCGGTTGCCCCGGCTGCAGCGACGTCTTCCAATCCTTCGCCGGCTTGGTCTCATAATTCGCTCCCGCCGCGCCGCCCATCACCGGCCGCAAACCCATCTGCGACATCACCGGTCCAAACTCACGCAGCGTCGCTTCGTGAAATCCCGAAAACGTCAACGGCGTCTCGATCGGCTGCATCAGTGCCCCACTCAAAACATGCTCCGGCACCTGCACCGCACCACTCCGGGCAACGGTCTGCGGCGTCTTCGCATCGGCCGGCTTCGAGCTATCAAACTGATTGATCTCGAGCATCAGGTCGATCGGCGTAATTCCACAAATTGCATCCGGCGAAAACACGCTGATCCGCAGACTCACCGCGCCCACCAGCTTCCCGTCGATGTACACTGGCGAACCCGACATCCCGCCCGCCACACCCGTCCGCAGCGCCTTGCCAAACATCTTGGCCAGGATGATGTCCTGCTTCGGTCCCCAGGCGTTCTTCCACAACCCGATGATCTCGATCGGCACCGGCTCCACTTCTGAGCCTTCAAACACGGTCCACGCCGTCGCCTTCATCCCCGGCTTGACCTGATCGAGCGGAAAAACTTCCACTTTGCCGGCCTTCGGTGCCTGCGCCAAGGCGAGGCCCGCTAGCGTCACTAACGCCAAAATCAATCGCATCTGCTGTTTCCTGCCACTAATCATTAGACGGCACTCGCCCCGGCTTGGTGCCTTTTCTATAACATTAACATTGCGGCCAAAAGCGAAAGGCGGAGGTTCGGCCTCAAGCCGCTCCTCCGCCCTTCAGTCTTCTGGGATGTAAGTTACCGGCGCGCTGCTCTACGCTGCGCCGCAAGAGCGCCGAGGCCACAGGCCCCAAGCAACCATGTCGAGGGTTCAGGAACGTTGTCGTTTGTCCCGTTGCCGTCGTCGACTTCAATGCTGGCTCGCCATTCCGCCACGGCAACGAACTGATCCGTGCGAGTAAAGTTTCCATACACTGTCGTCGCGGGGACATTGACCCCTCCGAGCAACACTTCAATTGTGGAGCCTTCAAATTCGCTTCCGGTCACCAACGACCCATCGTTGTTGGCCAGCCCAGCAAGCGCAAGGCAAATAGCGAGGCCGAACCCGCTCTGCCCCTGGCAGCTCGGCACATTCACCCATTCGTCAACGTCTCCAAAATGCAAGTAGCTCTCACCAACGTTGAAATTGCCGAAGGTGAGCTTCACAGACATGGACCCATCCGTCGCAGCGGAGAAGCTGACAAATCCCGTGCCGCCGTCGTTGTTAGTCGAGAAACCCTGCCACGCGAGATGTCCCGGTGCAGCACTGGTTAGATCGAAGAACAAGTTGGAATTCAAACGAATCACGATCTCTTGAATGACTACATCGGGAGAGCCAGTCGAGTAGGTGTGAGTCCAGCTACCCAGAATGCCAGCCGGGCGGCTGTCAAATGTGGAGCTTCCACTCACGTTGATCGTTGCGGCACTAGCACTACCTGCAAGCGTGGCTAGCACTAATGCCAAAAAATACGAACCTAGTTTGTTCATGGCTGGCTTTCGTGCTTTCCGAGTGTGGCACCAAATTGCAGACCAGTTGTAATGTTTTGATGTGGAATTGTACTGGTACGAAATCCTATTGAGCTACTTTGTTTCTTTGTCCAAACCACCGCACAAAGAACCACCCCGCTCCCAAACCCACCACCAACAGAACGAACCAAAGTAAGTTATGTTTCACGGCCTGCGTCAGCGCCTGCGGGTCATCAAGCAAACCCGGTTGCTGTCCAATCGTCCTGGCCCCGAACACCGCCAGGATCCCGCACCACATCGTCGAACCCACAAAGGTAATCAACGCGAACTTCGCAAACGGCACACGAATCAACCCGGCCGGAAAGCCAATCAGATGCCGCACCACCGGCAACAGCCGTGACAAAAAGATCCCACCCAACGCAAACTCCGCCAACCAGCGCTCCGCCATCTCAAGCCGCTCCGGCGGCAACAGCAACCACTTGCCATAGCGCATCAAAACCGCACGTCCCACCGTGTAAGAAAACCAGTAGCAAAGGCTCGAACCAAAAGTCGAACCCAGCCCACCCGCCAGAATCACGCCCCACAGCGACATCTGCCCTTGCTCGGCCCAATACCCTGCCGGCGGCATAATGATCTCCGATGGCACAGGCACAATCGTGCTCTCCAGCGCCATCATCAAAAACACTCCCGTGTACCCCATGTCGCGGGACCACTCAAACCAGATCTTGATCAACTCATGCAGCATAATTAGGCGTTAACCGCCTAGTATACCGACCTCTAAATCAAGCCCACCGATCCTTTGGCGGTAAACCCAGGAAACACCCGGCTCAACTCCTTCTGCCCCAGATGCCCGGTCACGATTTCTCCCAGCACATCGCGGAAGTCCGTCGTCACCGCCAGGTCGCGACCCTCATAAAGCTGCTCCCGCTCGAGCCCAGGCCACTTGCCCAGCACCTTGCCGCCCTTCACCCCACCACCCATCGCAAACATCACGTTGGCATGACCATGGTCCGTCCCGCGGCTGCCGTTCTCACGCGCCGTCCTACCGAACTCGCTCATCGTCGTCACCACAACATCTTCCATCCGCGCTCCGAGATCCTGATAAAACGCCGCCAGGCTATCGCCAAACTCGCGCAGCATGTTGCTCAACACCGGCAGTTCGTTCACGTGGTGATCCCATCCGCCCAGATCAGCAAACGCCACCTCCAGCCCCACATCGGCCTTGATCATCTGCGCAATCTGCTTCAAGCTCTGGCCCAGTCGCCCATTCGGATACACCGCACCGCCCGCCGGCGCATACTCCGTCTTGCGCAACGACTCAAGCAACCGGATCGCCTCAAACGTTTCCTTGCCCGTCCCCTTCAACTGCGTATCCGCGCTCGCCGCATAACGCGACATAAATTCCTCGCCCGCCATCTTGTCGCGCACCTGAAAATCCTTCACGCTATTCAACGCCACAGCTGGCTCGGTGCCGCGCAACGTCCGCGCCAACATCGGTCCCATCGACACAGCGCGCACAGGCGATCGTTCGCCGCCCTTGCCCAGCGTCCGATTCAACCAACCATCACGCGTCGCCTTCACACCCGGCGTGCCGCTTTCCATGTAGTCCTGCGCGTCAAAGTGGCTTCGCGTCGCATCCGGGCTGCCACAAGCCTCAACGATCGCCAGCTTCTTCTCATCAAAGATCGGCTTCAGCGCCTTCAGGCTCGGATGCAAACCAAAGAACCCATCCAGCTCAAGCGCCGCATTCTCGCCGCTACCAGGCTTCCCAATCGCGATTCCCGGCCGCCCTGCATAGTAAGCCTTCTCGCCATGAGGCACGACGATATTCAAACCATCGGCCGCCCCCCGCTGAAAGATCGTCACCAGGATCTTCTTGCTGCGCGTTGACGCCACCGCCCGCTCCAGCCACACCGGCGAAGCCCCGATGCCAAACATCGCCACACCCGAATTCTTCAAAAATGCACGTCTCGTTGCCATCGCGATTCTCCTTACCGGCGCTGCCACTCAGGCGCGCCCATGTTCTTTGCCATTGCGGAATAGCGATCCGCATCGATCTTCACACCCGCCATCTTGTTCTCACTCAGCGAGACTGCGAAGTTGATCCGCGCCAGCAAGCCTGCCGAGTTCAACCACTCCTCGCCATTGTTTGAGTAACCCGTCGGCTCCGCCTTGCGATACAGCGGCTGGCCCATCGTCGCAATCGCCTGCGCCGCCGGCATCGTGTTCGTCAACGTAGCACCCGTCGCTCGCAGCGCCCCGGCCACCATCTCCAGCGGAGATTTCATCTTAGCCTTGTAAGCCCCGGCACTCAAAAACTCCCGGCTCTCCAGCATCGTCCGCATCACAGCCTTCAAATCGCCACCACTCTTGCTGTAAGTAGCCGCCATGCGATCCACCAACTCTTGCGGCGGCTCATCGGCAACAAACCGTTGCGCCAGCTTTCGCGACACAAACTTCGCCGTCGAGGGATGTGCAATCAGGATTTCGATCACCTTCATCCCGTCTTCAATCCCTCCACCGGCTGGAATCTTGACACCCAGCACCGTCTTCTCGCCCTGATCATGAACCTTGCCTACAAAGCGAAACTGACCGCCACGATTCGGTTCCTCAATCGTCCACCCCGTAAAGCAGCGCGCCACCTCTTGAACATCCTTCTGCGTATAACCGCCATCCACGCCCAGCGTGTGCAGCTCCATCAACTCGCGCGCATAGTTTTCATTCAGGCCCCTCGCCTTACCTTTCCCCGGTCCGCGCTTACGCTTGTCTTCGGCAATCGAAGTCCAGTTATCCAGATAGAACAACATCGCCGGGCTCTGCGCCGTGGCCTTCACCATGTCACCGAACTTACCCAGCACATAGGGCCGGATCGCATCCCTCTCATACGAGGTCGTCAGCCACTTATCGGCCCCCTTGTCCAGAAACACATTGAAGTGGTTAAACCAGAAGTCCACCAGCACTTCGTTCAATTGGCGCTCGCTTAACACCGCCCGGTACAGCTTTGCCTCCGTCAGCTCAGCCGCCACAGCCTGCTGGGGCGCGATCGTCCGCAAAGCCTCCGCCCGCTGCTCGGTCGTCATCGACCCAAGCCGCCGCTTCAAACGGTCTTCGATGCCCTTCTTGGCAACCTCTTCCTCTTCTTCGTTTTCTTTCTTATCCTTCTTGCGATCGATCCGCGCCTTGTAGCGCTCGCTCAGCCGTTCATAAGTGGCCCGCAGCTCCGGGTCCTCCGGCATCTTGGCCCGCCCCATGGCCACTGCCACCAGCATCTGCGGCGTGGGATAGCGCACCGCCAGTTGCTCGGTCGACAACTTCAGCGTCGGCATCAGCTGCAGCTTCGCCTCCAGCGCCGTGCTCTCGACGATCGTCTCAGGATTCAATTGCTGCTCGATCCACTTCCTGACACCCATCTTTTCCACTCGCTCGGCATCACCAGGCCGCGCCCCAAAGCTCAGCCGGCTCAGCACATGCTCAACCTGTTGATCCTTGCTCAGTTTCTGCTTGAACTTCGCCGCGGCATCCACACCCAGCGGCAGCAGCGCCACAACCAGCGCCAGACAAATCTTGTTTCGCATCGTCATCCATGAGATAAAACTCATCAACTCGTGAGAAGTTTCGCCCCTTCCTCGCACCAGATAAACTGAAGCAGTTGCCCTAGTATCCTTAGAGGGCAGGTATAAGGTTTCGCGGGCAATCCGCCGATTCTACTTTCGAAGGTGCCCAATAAGGTAGTGGAGTTGCTTGAACCGGCTCAAACCCAGGGATGTGCTCAATCCGATGATCGAGGCACGGGCTTCCAAAATCCAAGACCCGGTCGCGAAACTGCGTTTTTTAAAGAGCACAGATAAGCGGGTTGGCCAGGTTGAGACCGTCCTTTCCCGCCCCCAATACTGGTGGCTCCGCAATCGAAAGTTCTGGCTCGCCCTCGGGTTTCTCCTCATGATCCCCGTGCTCTCGCTTTACCGCTCCACTGCGCGGCCTGAGCTCGCCGTCCCTGCCAGCCCAACAGCTGGCCCCAAGCCATTCCGGGAAGCTCCCCTCGAAAAGGTCTGGCTCGTCGATACCAAGAGCGGTGTCGAATCCTGGTCCAACGGCCTTCGTGTGGAAACCCGCTTCACAACAGCCAACCGGCCCCGGGAATACTTCGTGTGGAATCGTAATCAGCCTTCTTCCTCCCTGACCCAACTGCCCGAGCGCAAACCCGCCGGCATTGTTTTCCACACCACCGAGAGCACCCTCGAAGAACTCGAAGAACAAAAGCTCCGCCGCCTCAAGCTCCTCGGTGAGTCCCTGTTGCAGTACGTGAACAAGGAGAAGGCTTACCACTACGTCATCGATCGCTTCGGACGCGTCTTCCGCATCGTCCAGGAATCCGACGCCGCCAACCACGCCGGCAAATCCACCTGGGCTGATGGCAAATGGGCTTACATCGGGCTGAACGATTCCTTCCTCGCCATTTCTTTTGAAACACAAACCGCGCCTGGCGACGCGGCTCCGATCATCTCTGAGGCTCAGGTCAGCTCTGGCCGCATGCTCACCCGCATGTTGCGCGCCCGCTACGGCATCGCGGCCGAAAACTGCGTCACCCACGCCCAGGTTTCGATCAATCCCAGCAATTTTCAAATCGGTTACCACACCGATTGGGCCGGCAATTTTCCCTTCGAGGCGATGGGCCTTCCAGATAACTACACCTTGCCACTTGCCAGCCTGCATCTTTTCGGCTTCAATTATGATGGAACCTTTTTTGGCAACCGGCGCCCGCATGTGGAAGGGTGTAGTCAGCAGTGAAGACTTACTCCGCGAAAAAGCCCGCCAGGATTCCATTTCCGTTGCGCAACTCCGCACTCAGTTGCGCAGCCAGTACAGACGGCTCAGTGCCCTGTTGCCAGATTCCAATTCCCATTCGAGCAAGACTCCCGATGAGAACCCATGAAGAACTCACACCACACGCCTGCCATTGGCCTCGACGTCGGCACCAGCCGCATCGTCACCGCCAGCCGCTCCGGCGAGGACTTTGTATTCAAAACTCAATTGAACGCATTTGTCGAAGTGCCCTGGTCGAAGATGACCGAGGCTTCCCTCAAGCGCGAAGGCGTGCCCTATGTCGTCTCCGGCGAAAACACCGGCAAGACTATCATCGTGCCTGGCAACGAAAGCTCCCGCTTCGCCGACCTGCTGCAGACCGAATCCCGCCGCCCCATGAACCGTGGCGTTCTCAATCCGAGCGAGCCGCAGAATGCCGTGATGCTCAAGCAGCTGATCGAGAACCTCACCGAAGGGGAGCGCCGCAACGGCCTCCCGGTTTACTACAGCGTCCCGGCCGCCCCTCTTGGCGCCGAAGAGAATCTCACCTATCACGACGCCTCCATCGCGCAGATCCTCCGCGAGCTGCACTGCGAACCCACGCCGATCAACGAAGGTCTCGCCGTAGTTTTCTCTGAACTCGAAGAGACCAATTACTCCGGCATCGGCATCAGCTTTGGTGGCGGTCTGGTCAACGTCTGTCTGAGCTATCTCGCTGTTCCCGTGCTCAGCTTCAGCGTGCCCAAAGCGGGCGACTACATTGACAGCTCCGCAGCTGCGGTCACCGGCGCGCTCACCACGCGCATCCGCCTCGCCAAGGAAGAGTCCTTCCAGATCAATGGCAATTTCTCTGACAAGCTCCACCAGGTCATCAACGTCTATTACGACGAAGTGATCCGCGGCGTCGTCGCAGGCCTCAAAGAAGCCTTCTCGAATTCACGCAACATCCCCAAGATGGGCAAGCCCGTCCCGATGGTGCTCTCCGGCAGCACTGCGATGCCCAAGGGCTTCCGCGACCGCTTCGAGAAGCTCCTGCGCGAATCCGAATTCCCGCTGCCTCTCAGCGAAATCCGCATGGCCAGCTCCCCGCTCAATTCCACTGCCAAAGGCGCCCTCGTCGCAGCCCTCGTAGAACTCTAAGACAACACGCAATCGCAAAAAGGGGCGGCTCATCGAGCCGCCCCTGCGTCCTCAATGCCTCGTTTCGCGCCGTCGATTGCGAGCCGGTCTTGCAACCGCCGCTTTCCTAGGATTGGAAGCGCAATCGCAAAAACTACCCCATGGAGGATCTCCCCTTGAAGTTACGCCTGCCCTTGATTCTAGCCCGGATTTCTCACAAAAAACTAGC
>VFZU01000042.1 GCA_016870995.1 Acidobacteriota bacterium | reverse complement strand
CTGTTCGTAAGTGTGCGGAAACAAACAAAAGTCGATTTTTACGTTTTTTCAGAAGTCCGGAGCTTCGCCACACCTTCGCTGTTCCGGGCCAAAGTGGGGAGTGCGGAGAGCTGGTGAGAAATCCGGGCTAGGCGTTGGTGGCGTAGTAGCCGCGGCGGGCTTGCACCTTGAGATTCGAATCCTTCGGCTTAATTTCAACGCGACGGAAGGCCCCATCGCGCTTGTCGTTGGATGGCGAGTAAGAGAGCGCGTATTGGCTGCGCATCTCTTCCTGCAGTTGTTCAAAGGCGCGGTCAAGGCGCCCGCGCGTGACATCGAACACTCGTCCCCCCGTGTCGCCCGATAGCCGCTTGAGTGCTCCTTCGTCGCTGCCGTACATGGGTTCGTAATAGAAGAAGCTGTAGATCACTGCGTCGGACAAATGGGTTTGTTTGAGTGCGTCGGCTGGCTTGTAGAAGCTGCCTTGATCGGCACCGTCGGTGAGCAGTACGATGACCTTGCGCCCGGCTTCGTTCTTGAGCTTTTCTTCAGCGGCCAGATAAACTGCGTCGAACATGCGCGTTCCTCTGGGCGTGGTGGGTACAGGGCCTTGAGTCATCACCCGCATCGGGCGTTGGCCTTCCACTTGGGAAAGACCTTTATCGAGAAGAGAGACTGAAGAGGTGAGGTCCTGCATCAGCTCGAGCTCGGAGCCGAAGGTGATCAGGAAGGCGAGATCTTTGGGGCGCAACACTTTGCGAAAGAACTCGGATGCGGCGCGCTTGCCAGTGCCGATGACGTTGTACATCGAGCCTGAGATGTCGATCAACAGACCGATGGTTAAGGGAAGATCCGTGTCGCGCTGAAAACGGGTAATCTCCTGCGGCCTGCCGTCTTCAAAAACCGTGAAGTCGTCTTTGGTGAGGTTGCCAACCAGGCCACCCTGCTTGTTGCGCACCGTATAGGTGATATTGACCAACTGCACATCAACGCGAATCACCGGGTCCTGGGCCAGCAAAAGCGGGCTGCCTGCCATGCCTGCTAGAAGACTACGTCGAGTCCAACTATCATAAGTTTTCATATGGAAGATGCTCTCTGTCTGTTACGCCGCCGCGATCCGGTCCTCAAACAAATCATCTCGCAAGTTGGGTCATATGAGATGGCTTATCATCCACCGACGTTTCATTCACTCGTGCGATCCATCGTCTACCAACAACTCAGTGGCAAAGCTGCCTCTACAATCTTCGGACGTTTTCAGACGGCTTGCGGGGTACGGACGCTGAAGCCGGAAGCCGTTTTGGAGGTTAGCGAAGAACAAATGCGAGCCGCCGGATTGTCAGGACAAAAGGCTCGATATGTCAGGGACCTGGCGTTGAAGACGGCGAGCGGCGAGGTGCGCTTCCGAGGGCACAAACGAATGACCGACGACGAGGTCATTGGCGAGCTGACAAAGGTAAAGGGGGTCGGTGTCTGGACAGTTCAGATGTTCCTGATGTTTGCCTTGCGAAGACCCGATGTTTTCCCCGTGCTCGATTTAGGGGTTCGCAATGGGATGCAGAAGGTCTATGGGCTGAGTGCCAGCAGCAAGCCCGCAGACTATGAGGCCATTGCAGAGAAGTGGCGGCCTTATCGTAGCGTCGGGTCCTGGTACATGTGGCAAAGTCTTGAGTTGAGCTGATTGGTAGCGAATCTTCGCGTGGATGAGTATGGCACCCATTGTGATCGCACCATTGTTGCTGGTGTTTGCCCAGGCGGCGGAAGACGCCGCAGGATGCAGGGATTCCGCATTGTTGACCCGCAAGACGGGATGTTTGATCGAGTCGTGCTCGCGCAAAGACTTCGATGCCGCCTCGATGCTGACCGGGCGAACCAACGGGAATGAAACTCTGAAGGACATCGAAGGAAAGACCGAAGAGATCTTCTATCTTTGCCCATCCGGGACATCCGGCCTGGAGATTGTAAGAAACATCGCCGGGGCGCTGAAATCCGCTGGCTTTCAGATGATTTTCGAAGGCAAAGACGTTGATAAGGAGCATGCGGTGACTGGCCGCAAAGGGAGTGCCTGGCTTATGGCACGGACAAACAGTGAGGGCCGCTACCATTTGACCACCGTGATCGAGCAGGCGATGCGGCAGGAGTTGGCCGCGCAGTGGGAGGCGGCAATTGGCACGAGTGGCCGGGCGGTGATCAAGGGAATCGAATGCGAGATCGCTTCGGCCCGGATTCGTCCCGAGTCGGAGGCGGTGCTTCAAAGGGTGGCGCAAATGCTCGCATCGAACCCGAGTTGGCGGATGAGGGTGGAAGGTCACACCGATGGAACCGGAAGCCGCGCGGCGAATGGTAAATTGTCCGCCGCGCGGGCGGCAAGCGTGATGGCGTGGCTGATTGGGCACGGCATCGCCTCAAGCCGGCTGACGCATGAGGGGTTCGGCGATACGCGGCCGCTCGCGGCGAATACGACGGAGGCTGGACGTGCGCACAAACGGCGCGTTGAATTCGCCCGGATGGAGTCGACTCGCTTCCATAATACGCGGAAATTTGACAAGATGTCGGTTGTGGATCGAATCTGTCTTATCTTTGTCGCCGTCACCGGGTTGATGGCGCAATCGCCAGACGCTCAATTCTTCGAGGTGCAAGTGCGCCCGATCTTGCGGGCGAATTGTTGGGGATGCCACAGCGAAGCAAATACAACTAGCGGATTATCGCTGCAAACGCGCGAGTCGATACTGCGTGGGGGAAACCGCGGACCTTCTGTGGACATCATCCTGAATGCGGCGCGGCATGTAGGTGACTTGAAAATGCCACCCAACAAGAAGTTGACCTCTGAGCAGGTGGCCGTGATCGAGAAGTGGGCTGCGGCGGGCTTGCCGATGCCAGAGAATCTGGTGAAGTCGAAGCGTCCCGGTGCGAGCCACTGGGCGTTTCAACCCGTGGTGAGGCCGGGCTTGCCAACGGTTTCAAATGCAGGTTGGGTTCGCAACGATATCGATCGATTCATCCTCGCCAAGATGGAGGCAAGCCATGTGGCGCCATCTGCGGAAGCAGATCGCATCACATTGCTTCGCCGATTGAGCCTCGATCTGACGGGATTGCCGCCAACGGTTGAGGAATTCAAGCAGTTTGTCGCAGACAAATCAACGGACGCTTATCAAAAGCAAGTGGAGCGCTTGCTCGCAAGCAAGCACTATGGGGAGCGATGGGGGCGACATTGGCTGGATATTGCCAGATACGCCGACTCTGACGGCTATACGATCGACGCGCCGCGCGATATCTGGATGTATCGCGACTGGGTGATCGAGGCCACCAACCAGGACAAACCTTTCAATGAGTTTGTGATCGAGCAGATGGCGGGAGATCAGTTGCCGAATCCAACGGTGCCTCAATTGGTGGCCACGGGATTTCATCGCAACACGACGTCGAATTATGAGGGCGGGATCGACTTTGAACAATATCGTGTTGAAGCGGTTGCGGATCGCGTTGCCACGACTGGTGCGGCGTTTCTTGGATTGACGCTCGGCTGCGCTCGTTGCCATGACCACAAGTACGATCCGGTGTCGCAGCGAGAGTATTACCAGCTGTTCGCTTACTTCAACAACACCGACGAAGTGGATAAGGAAGCGGAGCGCAAGTTCTTCAACAAGCCGTTTCTTGAGATTGGTTCCGAGTCAGAGAAGGCCGAGTTCGCTGAATGGCAACAGAAGATCATCAATGCCGAAGAGCGGATGCGGAAGCGGCTGGAAACCTATTCCGGCGATCCAACCAAGGACGAGACATTGGTGGGGATCGAAAAGGAGCTCGCGACACTGCGGCGGAATAAACCCAAATTGCCCCGCACGATGATCATGAAGGACCTGGCTGAGCGGCGGCCCGCTTACATCCATCTCGGTGGCGATTTCATGAGGAAGGGAGCGGCTGTCGAACCCGGCGTGCCTGGGTTTCTGCCGCAAGCTGGTAATTCCAGCGGCACACGTCTCGCCTTGGCGCAGTGGCTGGTGGACCCAAAGAATCCACTGACGCCGCGCGTTACAGTGAACCGCGTCTGGCAGAAGTACTTCGGCCGGGGCATCGTGGATAGCGAAAGTGATTTCGGAACGCAGGGCGACAAGCCGACTCATCCAGAGCTGCTGGATTGGCTGGCGAGCGAGTTCATCGCAAAGGGCTGGAGCCAGAAGGCGTTGCATCGGCTGATCGTGACTTCCGCCACCTACCGTCAAGCTTCCACGGCGAGAACTGCGGACCCGGAAAACAAACTGTTTTCTCGGCAGAACCGGCTGAGGCTGGACGCAGAAGTCATCCGTGATGCTTCGCTCGTCGCCAGTGGCTTGTTTGCCCCGAAGGTCGGTGGGCCAAGCGTGTATCCACCTCAGCCAGCTGGTGTCTATCAGGTCACGCAGGTTCGCCGGGAATGGAAGACTTCCACCGGGGAAGACCGCTATCGCCGGGGCATGTACACGTTTTTCCAGCGATCGGCTCCACACCCGAGCCTGATCGTTTTCGACGCGCCGGATTCATCCGTGTCCTGCACGCGGCGTAACCGATCGAACACTCCACTGCAGGCGCTGACGCAACTCAACGACGAGGCTTCTGCCGAGTTTGCTCAAGCGCTCGCCAAGCGCATGACCTCTGTTGGTGAGAGTGACAGCGCACGGCTGACCGCGGGCTATGAGATTGCGCTGGGACGCGCGCCGAGGGCCGACGAGAAGGATCGCTTCTTACGGTTTGTGCGCGTGCAGCGCGATTCCCAGCAAGAGCCATGGGTCGCCGTGGCGCGTGTACTGATTAACCTCGATGAGTTTTTGACCCGACCATGAACCCTTTACTTCAAACCCGCCGACACTTTTTTCGCAATTCGAGTCTGAGTCTCGCCGCCAGCTATCTCCAAGCGGCCACACGGCATCATGAAGCAAAGATCGATCATGTCATCTATCTCTTCCAGGCAGGTGGCCCAAGCCAGTTGGAGTTGTTCGACTACAAGCCAGAGCTGACCAAGTACGATGCCAAGACGGCCCCAGCGGAACTGCTTAAGGGCAAACGTTTCGCCTTCATGGATACGTTCTCCAAAGAGCCGCCCAAGATGCTTGGCACGCGGAGACAGTTCAAGCAGAGCGGCAATGGCGGAATGCACTTCTCCGATCTGATTCCGAACATCGCAACTGTGGCCGATGAACTGACGATGTTTCATGGGGTGTCGACGGACAACTTCAATCATGGGCCGGCGAAGCTGTTTATGAATACGGGTTCGGTGCGGGCGGGACGACCCAGCATCGGCTCTTGGGTGACTTATGGGCTTGGTAGCGAGTCAAAGGATCTTCCTGGCTTTGTGGTGCTGCAATCGGGGCCGCGGGGGCCTCGCAGCGGGGCGCAGCTTTGGTCGAGCGGCTTTTTGCCGACCAGCTATCAGGGGGTGCCATTTCGTTCTACCGGCGACCCGATTCTGAATTTGTCGACACCCAAGCATGTCACGCCCGACCAACAGCGTCAAACGATCGAATTGCTTCGCGATCTGAATGCAATTGAGAAGACGCACACCGGCGACACGGAGATTGACACTCGCATCGCGCAATATGAGATGGCGTTTCGGATGCAAACTTCCGGGCCCGAGTTGATCGACTTTGGGAAGGAGACTCCCGAAACGATGGCGATGTACGGGGCCAAGCCTGGCGCACCGGAGCACGCCTTCGCCAACAACTGTTTGCTGGCCCGGCGTCTGGTCGAGCGCGGTGTCCGGTTTGTCCAGCTCTATCACACCGATTGGGATCATCACGACGATCTCACTAAGCCGCTTGAGCAGGTGACTCGCGAAGTGGATCAGGCGACGGCGGCCCTGATCAAGGACCTGAAGCAACGGGGATTGCTCGACCGTACTCTCGTGATCTGGGGCGGGGAATTCGGCCGCACACCGATGGGCGAAGTTCGTGAAAAAGGCAAGATCGGCCGGAACCACCATATCGACGCGTATTCGATCTTTATGGCCGGTGGTGGGCTGAAGAAGGGCACCATTGTTGGCGGCACCGACGAGCTTGGCTTCTCGCCCACAGGCCAGCCGATGCATGTACACGACATCCAGGCGACGCTGCTGCACTTGCTGGGGATTGACCACAAGAAGCTGACCTTCCGCTATCAGGGAAGGGATTTCAGGCTGACCGATGTCGCTGGAGAAGTGATCCATCGCGCGCTGTCCTAGACTGAAAGGATATGGCTCAAAAATCCTATCCGGCCCCGCCGCCGATGTCGATCGATGTGAACAAGCAGTACACTGCCACCTTCGATACGTCCAAAGGCAAGATTGTGGTGGAACTGAAGCCGAAGAACGCACCCGCGACGGTGAACAACTTCGTGTTTCTCGCCAACGACGGTTTCTATAACGGCACCGTGTTCCATCGCGTGATCAAAGACTTCATGATTCAGGGCGGTGACCCTGAAGGCTCAGGCCGTGGAGGCCCGGGCTATCGCTTCCCCGACGAATTCGCGGGCAACGAATGGCTGCGTCATCAGGTGGGAAGCCTGTCGATGGCCAATGCCGGTCCGAACACGAACGGCAGCCAGTTTTTCATTACGCACATCAAGACGGATTGGCTTGACGGGAAGCACACGGTCTTTGGCCAGGTGCTCGAAGGGCAGTCTGTTGTGGATTCGATTGCCGGCGGCGACACGCTGAACAGCGTGACGATTACTGTCGCTTAGTGATGATGTCCGGCCTGGGGGTCACGGCCTTTGACACGGTCGTACATGTGCCGCTGGTTGGTGGTCCCCAAGCTGGTGTTATAGAGGCTGCTGTGGCCGAGGGCTTCGCGCAGGTCTTCGAGAAAGTCATGCAGTTCTCGCAGCTGCTCGGCTAGAGCAGGTTCCTTGACGCCCGTCGGGGTGAAGAAGAACATTTGATACCCACCGTGGGTGAGTTCTCCGATTTCGTGGCCGACCACCACTCCCGCCCGTTCGATTTCAATCTCCGAGCCTTTTTCAATCAGGACTGCTGCGCAACCCTTGCGCATCACAGCAGCTTTTCCCGAACTCTTTTTCCCGACGGCCATGCCGCATTGCTTCAGCGTCTCGAGGCGATCTTCAAATTGCAAAACAGTTGGCTTTTCCCGGCGGAAGAACATGATCTCAGTGTACCGTGAGGATATGAGCTTCCTCGACAACCTCGAGAACAACCTGAAGGCGCTCGAGTCGCGCGAAGAAAAAGACCCGGCGAAACAGAAAGAGGAACTGGCTTGACGCGAAGCCGAAAGGCAGGCAGCGCTTGCAGCCGCGCCTGTGGCTGCAGCATTGAAGACGGGGCCCTTTACCGAGAAATTTCTGGTTGCCTGCCGGACCATCGGCCACCGGCAGCGAACAATGGTACGGTTCACGTGGCTGGATTCAACATTGCGTCTCGAAGCAAAAGAACGCCGCCTCGACTTGAAGCCCACGGCTCAAGGTGTAGAGGCGGCGTTCTATGTGGATAACGAGCCGACTTCGCAGCGAATGCTGACGCTTGAGGAAGATCCTGAAGCTTTAGCCAACGAATGGCTTAGTGCTTAGCAGCGCCGTGATCGCCCTTGTGGCCAGCGTCGTGGCTCGCTTCGGCATGAGCGGCGTGGTGAAGTTCGTAAGGACGGCTCGGAATGGTCGAGTAGACGTAGAGGAATACCGTTGCCCCGAGGGTCAGCATCACCAGCGGCCCCAGAAGGAACTTTTTCTCCTGATCTGTGTAAGCATTCGAGTTGTGTGAATTTGCAACCATATTCCCAAGTTAAACTAAAAGTTCCACCTTGTGATCACCCTCCAGAACCAATTTGAGCAAAACTTCATCACGACGTCGGTTGACTACGTGTTCAACTGGGCCCGCAAGTCGGCGATCTGGCCCTTGAGTTTTGGTCTCGCCTGCTGCGCCATCGAAATGATCGCCAGCACCACTTCCCGCTTTGACATGGCCCGATTTGGCGCTGAGGTGTTCCGGCCTTCGCCGCGACAGGCCGACCTGATGATCGTGGCCGGAACGGTGAGTCTCAAGATGGCTCCCGTGTTGAAGCGAATTTATGATCAGATGCCCGAGCCGAAATGGGTGATTTCGATGGGCGCCTGCTCCAGCGTTGGCGGACCTTTCAACACCTATTCTGTGCTGCAAGGCGTTGATAAGATCGTACCCGTGGATGTTTACATCACCGGTTGCCCGCCGCGCCCAGAGAATTTGTTCTACGGCCTCATGAAGCTGCAGGACAAGATCGACCAAATGCGCACTCTCACCCGCAAGCCCACACATGTGCGTTTGCACGAAGACATGCTTGCTGATTTCGAGCGCCGCGTCAACCTCGTTCAACTCGGATGATCCACGCGCCCAATCTCAAGGAACTGCCCGATATCGAACATGGGTTCGGGACAAAGGTTGAGGAGGTCTGGCTCACAGAAAATGGCCACGCCTGGCTGAAGCAGATTCACTCTTCAAACGTGCTGCGATCGCGCCAGGGCGGCCTACAGGGCGAAGCTGATGCGATCGTCACCACCAGCCCAGAGCTTTGGATCTCGATTCGTACGGCAGATTGTCTGCCGATCCTGCTGGCAGACCCGGGAGCGAGAGTGGTGGCAGCCGTTCATGCCGGCTGGCGTGGAACCGTGGATGAGATCGCCGCCAAGACAGTGCATGAGATGGTGCAACTTGGTGCCGAGTTGTCCAGCATTCAGGCCGCGATTGGACCAGGGATCGGTTATTGCTGTTTTGAGGTGGGTCCTGAGGTGTCGGCTCACTTTGGGGCTGAGGGGCGGACCTGTGTCGATCTCGCCGAGGCCAACGAGCGGCAATTGCTCGATGCGGGCCTTGAACTGGAGAACATCTGGGTGTCAAAGTATTGCACCAGGTGCAATGCGGATCAGTTTCATTCTTTCCGGCGTGACGGGGAGAAGTCCGGGCGGATGGTAAGTGCAATCCGCATGGTCTAAGTTGCCTGCGGCGATTGAGAAACGCTAACTGAGAATGGATGATTCTAAAATTCAGCCGGTGACGGTGCTGTTGCAGCAGTGGCGTTCGGGGGACCGGAGCGCACTCGACGCGCTCACTCCGATCGTTCATGATGAATTGCGAAAGCTGGCGGCAAGCTATATGAGGTGCGAAAATTCGGGCCACACCTTGCAGCCCACCGCCTTGTTGAACGAAGCCTACATGCGGCTTGCACAACAGCAGAAGCAGAATTGGGAAAGCCGGGCGCATTTCTTTGGCGTAGCAGCTCATCTGATGCGGGTGATTCTTGTGGATCATGCGCGGTCAAAGAACCGGGCTAAACGTGGTGCCGGCGCTGCGAAAGTTTCGATCTAGGAAGCGCTGGACACCTCAGAGGAACGACCCGAGACGCTGGTGAGTCTGGACGACGCTCTCAACGAGCTCGCCAACTTCGACGAGCGAAAGACCAAAGTGATCGAAATGCGATTCTTCGCTGGCATGACGATCGAAGAGACGGCCGAAGCACTTTCGATCAGCGTTGCTACCGTGACCCGTGAGCAAAGAGTTGCAGAGGCATGGCTCAATCGATATCTGACCAGCTAATTGGGTTTCAAACCTGTCCGGGTTGGCGCCCGAGCGGTGAGTCCTCGACCTACTCTCTATGAATCCGGAGCGGTGGAAACAAATCGAAGAAATTTTTGTGGAAGTATCCGAGATCGAGGGTGTGGATCGCGAATCCTACCTGGACTCGGCCTGCGGAGCAGACGCGGAGTTGCGAGCCGAGGTTGAGTCGCTGCTGGCCTCAGAAGATCTTGGCCGGATTGCACCAGCGATCACAGAGGCGGCTGAAGAAGTTTCTGGGCAGGCGGAATTGCCTGGCCGGATGTTGGGTGCCTACCGGATTTTGGACCGCATTGGCGATGGCGGCATGGGCGTGGTGTATCGCGCCGAACGCGCAGATGGACAGTTTGAGCAGCAGGTTGCGATCAAGGTGATTCGCCCGGGGGGGTTGCCGCCTCAGGCCACATCGAGAGGTTTCTCGCCGAGAGAAACATCCTTGCACAATTGCAGCACCCGCACATCGCGCGGCTGATCGATGGTGGCATGTATTCTGGCGCGCCCTACCTGGTGATGGAACTGTTGGAAGGCAAGCCAATCCACGAGTATTGCCGCGAATGGCAACTCGGTGTGAAGGAAATTCTCGAGCTGTTTATGAGGGTTTGCGAGGCCGTTCAGCACGCCCATGCGGCGCTCGTTGTGCACCGCGATCTCAAGCCTTCAAACATCATGGTGACCACGGACGGTACACCAAAGCTGCTCGATTTCGGCATCGCAAAACTCGTGGAGCGCGAAGCGGAATCGACATGGACCAGCGCGGCGCTGATGACGCCAGACTACGCGAGCCCCGAGCAGGTTCGTGGAGAGGTGATTACGGTTGCGAGCGACGTGTATTCGCTCGGCATGGTCTTATACGAACTGCTTTCCGGTTCGAGGCCCTACCGGCTGAAGAATTATTCTCCGGCAGAAATCCAGCAACAAGTCTGTACGGGTCAGCCGCCACCATCGGAAGCAAATGTCGCGAGCGCACGGTTACGGCGGCAGCTTGAAGGTGACCTGGACAATATTCTGATGATGGCCCTGCGCAAGGAGCCACAGCGAAGATACGGATCGGTTGCCCAGTTCGCCGATGACCTCAGAAGGCACTTCGACGGCGAGACGGCAATTGCCAGGCCGGACACGTTTACCTACCGGACTTCGAAGTTTGTGAAGCGGAACCAGCTCTCGCTTGGATTGGGAGTCTCACTGGTTGTTGCCATTGCTGCGGGCGGGTACTGGAATGTGAAAGAGGGCATTCGGGCGCAGCGCAGGTTTGGAGAAGTGAGAAGCCTGGCCAACAGCCTGTTGACGGAAATCGATCCGATCGCTGCGTCGATTCCAGGCACGACGGAAATGCGAAAGGCGATGTTGGACAAATCGCTGCTGTATCTGGATGGTTTGACCAGAGAAGCTGGCGATGACGTGGAGCTCGTCAAAGAGCTGGCCCGCGCCTACCATCGGGTTGCGGACATTCAAGGCCTTCCCAACACCGCGAACCTGGGGCAGCGGGACGCTGCTTTAGAGAGCCACGCCAAAGCGATCGAGATGGAACAACGTCTCTTGCCCAGCCGGCCGAAGGACGAGGAGCTTCTCAAAAGTCTTGCGATTGGGTACGCAAACATCGCATTGATCCATGCCTATCGAGATCATGCTGGGAAAAGCGCCGCCGCGCTTGCCAACGCCATGGCCTACAAGCAGTTGCTCCCCGATGAGACGTTTGTGGCTCTTTATCTGGCTGAGGGAAAAGCAAGGTCACTCTCCCGTGATCACAATGAAGCAATCAAACTCTTTCAGGCAGCAATACCCGCAGCCGAGAAGATTAAGGCGAGAGTCCTTTTCTACGATCTCAGGAAGCAAATTGCCGAAGAACAAATGAGATTGGGCTTCGGCGCAACGGCAATGGATGAGTTCGACAAGGTTTTGGCTTTAGTGCGAAAAGAGCCCGGCTCGACATCGCAACGCCTTGCGTTGGTTTTGGCTCCCAAAGGAGAATTCCTTACCAATGACTGGACAGTCAGCATGGAGCGACACTGCGAAGCAGTTGGAGTCCTTGAGGAGGCTGATCAACTCTGGAAGAGATTGCTTGCGGGGAATCGAAAACGGCTGAATCATTTCGTCTCTACTGTTGTTGGCCTGCAACTGCTCGCAATCGCTCGTGGCTATTGTGGCAAGGGAGATGCGGTGGAAGCCGCCACAAATGCCCGCAACCTCTACAAGGAATTTGGCTATCCCCTAAATGACCAAGCGAATTACTACGTTGCTCTCGCCAACTTCCTCACTAGGAAAACGGCAGCGGCCAAAGCCATTCTTGATTCGATATCCAAAGATTTCGAAACTGTGGAGGATTTGCGCGGAAGGGTGGCTCTTGCGCTCAATGACAAGCCTGCCGGTTTGCGCCATCTGGCAAATTGAAGAGCCATCCGAACGGCCGATGCAGAGGGAAAGCCTCCGGCCATCGGCGACGCTACGTATCGGCATATCAACAACCTCGTGCTCGCCGTCGAATCGGGCGACGCAACGCCCGGATTGATCGACAAGGCGAAAGAACTGCTAAAGCTCTATCCAGAGAACGGAGCGGCCACATCGATTGATTGGTTGCGCATGAGAGTTCGACAATTGTCATCGAGATAATTCTTGAAAATACTTGATTCAAAAGTGACTGGATTGACGCTGGTACTATGAATACGTCTCAAGACAGGCTGGAGTAGTTCAAGATGACTGCCGAAAGATGGGGAAAAATTGAAGCCCTATTTGTCGAGGCTGCCGAATTGGCTGGCCCGGAGCGGGCTCCCTTTCTGGATCGCGAATTTGGTGAAGATGCCGAACTACGAGCCGAGGAGGAAAGTCTCCTTGCTGCAGAAGATCTTGAGCTGATTGCCCCAGCCATCGCAACGGCTGCTGAGGGATTTACCATCCGCACAGAATTGCCGGGGCGGATGCTGGGGCCCTATCGTGTGTTGAATCGGATTGGCGACGGCGGCATGGGTGTGGTGTACCGCGCTGAGCGGGCCGATGGGCAATTTGACCAACAAGTCGCCATCAAAGTAATTCGCCCCGGTGTTGCCGCCTCCGGCCACATTGAGCGATTCCTGACGGAGCGCAGCATTCTGGCGCAACTGCAGCATCCCTATATCGCCAGGCTGATCGACGGAGGCTTGTTCGAGAATGCCCCGTACCTGGTGATGGAACTGGTTGAGGGCAAACTGATTCATGAGTATTGCCGCGAATGGCAATTGGGGATTCGTGAAATCGTCGAGTTGTTTATCAAGGTGTGCGAAGCGGTGCAGCACGCACATGCCTCGCTTGTAGTTCATAGGGATTTGAAGCCGTCGAACATCTTGGTAACGACCGATGGGACGCCCAAGCTCCTGGACTTCGGTATCGCAAAGTTGGTGGAGCGGGATGCGGACTCAACGTTAACGAGCAGCGCATTGATGACACCGGACTATGCCAGCCCTGAGCAAGTTTGCGGAGAGCTGATCACGGTTTCAAGCGATGTCTATTCGCTTGGGATGGTGCTCTATGAATTGCTTGCGGGGGCCAGGCCTTATCGGTTGAAGAACTATTCGCCTGGAGAGATCCAGCAGCAGGTTTGCACGGGGCAACCCCCGATGCCGTCCGAGCTTGTGACTGGGAGCACGCGCACGCGGCGGCAGCTTGAGGGCGACCTCGACAACATCCTGATGATGGCCTTGCGCAAGGAACCCCAACGGCGATACGGATCAGTTGCCGAATTCGCCGAGGATTTGCGCCGGCACCTGGATGGCGAGACGGTGATCGCAAGGCCCGACACCTTCACCTACCGGACTTTGAAATTCGTCAAACGGAACCGGTTGTCGCTGGCACTGGCTTCGCTTCTGTTAATCGTTGTGGTTGCCGGCGGTTACTGGAATGTGCGGGAAGGCATTCGGGCGCAGCGACGGTTTAATGAGGTGCGTGGTCTCGCGAATAGTCTGCTCACAGAAATCGACCCGATGGCAGCTGCGATCCCTGGCACGGTAGGGATGCGTAAGGCAATGCTCGACAAGTCGGTCGCTTACCTCGACGGACTCGCCAAAGAAGTCGGTGACGATGTGGCTTTGAGCAAGGACCTCGCTCGCGCATACCATCGCGTTGGAGAGATTCAGGGACATCCGCATTTCATAAACCTTGGGCTTTCCGCTGATTCGCTGGCGAGCCACCTCAAGGCAATTGCGCTCGAGCTTCCTCTCGTGGAGCGCTACCCGAATGACCGGGAGCTCGGTGCCAGCGCAAAAGGCTTCGGAGGCGCTGGAGAAAGCGTTTCAATCCAAGGACAAGCTGGATGATCGCACTTTTGTCGATATCCATGTGGCCAAAGGGCGCGCGCTGTTCAAGGCGGGCAAGATGACTGAATCGATCCAGGTTTTTGAGGCGGCCTTGCCGGCGTCTCAACGCATGGAGAGCAAGATTCGCTACCTAAACCTGACCGACCTGATCCAGGAGGCCTTGCAATTTTCAGGCAGGGGAGTGGAAGCGGTGGCCATGGCGGATCGCGCGCTCGACATCCTTAAGCAGAACCCATCCATTCCCGCGTTTCGTAACTCGATGGTGCTAGGGGATAAGGGAGAGCTGTTGACGGACGATTGGGGCCTTAGTATGGACAGGTACTGCGAAGCCGTGCCGATCCTGGAGCAGGCGGCCGCTGGCGACAGAGCGAAATTTTTGGAGGACCGCAAAGCCATCGGCCACTTTGTGACGTTGGTCAGTACGCTGCAAAGACTTTCCATGGCTTATGAAAATTGTGGCTCGCCGAAAGCGATTGACGCCACTAACCAAGCCGCAGAGGTTTATGTAGAGACGGGCCGAAAGCCAGATGTAAATGCGAAGTATCACGTGGCCCTGGCCTGGTTTCTCATGCGGGATTTGGAGAAGGCCAAGGCTCAATTGAAGCTTGTAGACGTCAATTGGGATTATGGCGACGACTTGCGCGGCCGCATTGCGGTAGCGGAGGGTCGGCTTGCCGATGCTCACAAGCATCTTGCAGCTGCGAGGCAAATTCGGATCGCCGAAATTCAATCGAGTGGCTTCCAGCAGCGCAATGCCGAAGCCAGGCAGATTTCCAATCTTTTGCTTGCCATCGAGACCGGTGACCGAACGCCCGGTCTGCTCGCACAGGCGCGCGATCTGATGAAGGCGTTTCCTGAATCAGGCGGCTTCACTTCCATTGAAAGGCTGCGAAGCAGATTGCGGGCGCTCGAACAGAAGTAAGAATTTCGGGCAGCCGTTTGATTGAGCAGTTCCTGCTGGGTCCACCGTTTTGGCAGGCCCCAGACTATTTTTGATGCTTGTCGAGGCAGAGCTGCGAGGGCGTTGACTTGACGCTCAGGCCTGCAACTCCGGATAACCGAAGTTGGCAACGTCATCGAGTGAAGCAGCCTTTAGAATTTCTGCTACCGCAGGCTGTGCCCGCGCTATGTAAAATCTGGATCGATCTCCGCCAAGCGCGTCCGCCATCTGCAGCAGTAGGCCAAGGCCGACAGCGTCCATTTCGATGGTGTTCGACAAGTCGACGATATAGCGCCGATCCTCGCGGACGGGACGATACTGGCGGTTGAAATCCGATCAGGCTGCCCAACAAAGTGAGTTGGGCGCAAATACGACTTGATCTTCGAGACCTTCCATCTTGCTCTCCTAAAACAATTCCACTTCCCCGGGGCTCATATCCTCTTGCTCCGGCTTGTGCAGGGCGATTCTGTCGTAAGCCGCAAAAGCAGCGGAGTGGATCGAATCGCTGGATTCTGGGCGTGTGCCCGGCTGCTGCAAAACATCTCGCAAGTTCATGAGGTCGGCTCGGGATCTCTCAAGAATCTGGCGGGCAATATCTTCGAACTGCATGTGATTCATCGCAGAAGTCGACAAACACTCCAAGCGCGAGGCTGAGTCTTTCGACTTGCCCACCTGCTTGCTTGCGAAGGTGTGAAGGTCCTCGATCAATTGGCTCATCTCAGCGATTCGTTTTCTGCCAGCTAACAAGGATCCCAAACCGGTACCGGCGGCCGAGCTGCATTCCAAGAGAGCTACTTCCCCGGCCGTGAGGGCCATCCTGACATGAATAGAGATCTCTTCGCTGACCACTCTGGCTCGTTTGGAAAGCTGTTGGATCTCTCCGGCAATGACATGAAAGCCCTTACCTTGATTCCCCAGCCGAGCGGCTTCGATTTGGGCGTTCACCGCCACAAGACTCGTTTGATCAGCGATCCAGCTCAATGCCTCCAGCTGGCGCTCAATCAAATGCAATCGGCTCGATAGCTGGTTGAGGTTGTCCCCGACATTTAACTTGACCTGACTCGCGTTTGCACCGTCGCGAAGGATTGTCCTCAACTCGCCCGCAAGGGATTCCGATTTCTGCCGCAGGGATTCTAAGCGCTGAGGCAAGTTCTTGTCTAACGTATGGACGAGCTCCAGTTGTGTCTGTGTTTGACGGCCCATTTCCCTCAATCCAGCCTGGAGTTGAGTCGTCGCACTGCTAAACAGGCTCTGGACCTGATTCATGTTGCGGATCGGCAAATCGATGCGGCGACTGCAGGCAGACGCAAGTTTGCTCGATACCAAGTTCTCATTTTTGATGGGGGTCTGCTTGGGGGGCGGCGCTGAATCGATTTCAGGCTTCAACTGCAACGCTAATGCCATGCCCGCCAAAATACATACGAGGCAAAGAAATGCGGCTCCCCATTGGTCGATCCAAATCATACCCGATAAGCAAAACACTACGATCGCTGCAGCTACCCAGGGGAGCTGACTGAATCTGATAGAACGTTCTGGCCCTGCCACTCAAGCGATATCGGCCATACCGACGCAATTCTGAGAAGAATGCAGCATTTGAGGCAGGATCGATTGCCCGTTGGCAATCTTCACCCCAAAAATATCAGCCACAGTGGCGCCCAGATCCGCAAGCGTTTCCCGGGTCCCTAACGGGACTCCCGCCGCCAGCGCAGGTGCATAGGCAAGCACGGGTACATATTCGCGGCTATGATCGGTCGAAGCGGTTGTTGGGTCACAGCCGTGATCGGCCGTCAGGATCAACAGATCCGATTGGCGCAATGCAGGCAAGAGGTCTTCGATTGCGGCGTCGGCCTGCTCGAGTGCATTCGCATAGCCTTCGACATTGTTTCGATGCCCATAGAGTGAATCGAAATCTACGAGGTTTGTGAAGATCAAGCCCCGGTCGATTTCACCGAGAGCCGCAATCGTCTTGGCCATGCCTTCCGCATTGTTCTTCGTTTTTTCGTAGCTGCGAATGCCGCGTCCAAGAAAGATATCGAAGATCTTGCCGACGCTGTGCACTGGCACGCCAGCCCGGTCCAGCTCATCGAGAAGCATGCGCGGCGGCGCAACCGCATAGTCCTTGCGATTCGCGGTTCTCGTGTAGGCACCCGTCGTACCTGCAAATGGCCTGGCGATCACACGGCCCACTTCTAGCGACCCGGCGAGCATCTTGCGGGCAATTTCACAAATACGGTAGAGCTCAAAGAGCCCGATCACTTCTTCGTGTGCCGCAATTTGAAACACACTGTCGGCGCTGGTGTAGATGATCGGATTTCCGCTGCGAACATGTTCGTCACCTAATTCGGCGATGATCTCCGTTCCGCTTGCGGTCTTGTTGCCGAGTGTCCCTCTGCCAATCTCAGCCTCAAACTTCGCCATGAAGTCTGCAGGGAAGCCTTGCGGGAACAACGGGAAAGGTTGATCCAGCAGGATGCCCACCATCTCCCAATGCCCAGTCGTTGTATCTTTGCCCGGGCTCTTCAATGCGCAGCGTCCGAAACTGGCCATTGGGTTCTGCGCAGTGGTCAGGCCTTCGAAAGGTCGGATGTTTGCTAGCCCCAGTTTTGAGAGGTTCGGCAACTGCAGCGGACGCTGCCGCGCGATATTTCCCAGTGTGTCGCTACCAGCCGGATCGCCATATGCTTGCCAGTCGGGCATCGCGCCGATGCCGACACTGTCAAGCACGATCCAAATCACCCGTTCGAACTTCATTTCGTTTACTTTCTTGCCTCTTCGAACATGGCCTTCATCCGCGCAGCACGGTCGCGCGCCATGTTCAGGTAACTGTCGTTTTTGATGATGCGGTTCAGTAGCGGGTAATAAAGCTCATAGCTCAGAAGCCGCTTCTTGTCCCAGGCCGCCTCAAGGTGCAACAGGGCCCGGTCCACGCCCAGCCGTTCAAACTTCGCTGTCCGCTCCAGATCGAAATAGAGATTGACGGTTTCCGTCATCTTTTCAAACCAGTCCTGCAGCGCTTGCGCGTCGAGATCCTGAGAATAGTTGAACTTCGTCTCGTGCTTTGTTTCGCCCTTGGCGTAGCGGTAGGTCTTCTCGCCCATGCGCGCCACAGGCAGGCCGCTCTCGAGCTTCTTGTCGAACCAATTCACTTTGGCGGCCAAAGCCCATACGGCTTGTACTTCTTCCGGCATCAATTTGAATTTGACGGGTTGCTCGTCTTCGGCGCTTTCTTTGTAGATGACCTCACCCGTCGGTTCGATGATGATCTCCATGTATTCGGGCTTCGACTTTGGGAAGCTCTTCGAATAGAAGATCGTCCCCTCCTGCCCGGCCAGCGGCCAGACGGCGAGCAGCAAACAGACGATGCGAATCATACTCTTTTCATTGTCGCGCGACAAATGGCTGCGGCGAGGGCATCGGCGGCATCTTCCGGCGGGGCTGTGTCAAGACCGAGCAACGCCCTCACCATCAACTGCACCTGCGCCTTCTCGGCATTGCCGTAGCCAACCACTGCCATTTTGATCTCGCGGGGGCTGTACTCATGAACTTCCATAGGTGCTTCACGCGCCATCACCATGGCCACGCCGCGAACCTGTGCCAGCTTCAGCACGCTTTGCGAATTCTTAGCCACAAATACTTCTTCGATCACGGCTTCCTTCGGACGGTGCTCTGCAATGACTTCTCGCAGACCTTTGGCAATCGTGCAAAGACGATCCGCCATAGGCTCGCGCGGGTTGGTCTTCAAAACGCCGAAAGCAATGGCCGCATGTCGCTTGCCATCGCTTTCGATTACGCCATAACCGGTGCGTTCCGTGCCGCAGTCGATGCCGAGGATGCGCAAGGCTGACTAGCCCATCGCCTCGACGGTGCTCTCGTCAGGCTCGTAATTGGTGTAGACGTTCTGAGTGTCGTCGTAATCCTCGAGCTGCTCGAGAAGACGCATCATGCCTGCGGCGTTCTTCGATTCCACGGCCATCGTGTTCTTCGGAATCAAACCCACTTCGGCAGACATGGTGGGGATGTTGGCCTTGGCCAGTGCGGCCACAATGGCATCGTGCGCTTCGGGGGCGCTCAACACTGCCCAACTGTCGCCATGATTCTGCACGTCGTCAGCTCCGGCTTCAAGGGCAACCTCCATCAGCTGCTCTTCGTTCGTCTTGTCGCCTTCAATCAAGACCTGGCTCTTGCGATCAAACATCCAGGCCACCGAATTCGGTTCGCCCATGTTGCCGCCGGCCTTGGAGAAGATGTGGCGTACGTCGCTCACTGTGCGGACCCGGTTGTCGGTCGCGCATTGAACGATGATGGCGGCACCGCCGGGGCCGTAACCCTCATAGGTGACTTCTTCGATCGTCGCGCCTTCGAGCTCGCCCGTGCCGCGCATGACCGCGCGCTTGATATTGTCGGCCGGCATTGACACTGCCTTCGCCGCAGTGATTGCCGTGCGCAGACGTGGATTCATATCCGGATCCCCGCCATTGCGGGCCGCGATCACAATTTCTTTAATCAGGCGGGTGAAGATTTTCCCGCGTTTGGCGTCGATTGCCGCCTTCTTGTGTTTTATGGTGTGCCATTTAGAGTGGCCTGACATATTTTCAAAAACCTTCCACCAGTATCCTATAGCAAGGCGTCAGATAAACAAGTGGACTTAAGCAACCGAAAAGATCTCGTATACCTCATCCTGGCCGGGCTGTTCGTCGCCAATGCGATCCTTGGCGAAATTCTCGGCGGTAAATTGATTCAAGCGGGGGGCTACATCATGAGCCTTGGGGTGATCCCCTGGCCCGTCGTGTTTCTCACCACAGACCTGATCAACGAAAACTACGGCCCCTCTGGTGTGCGGCGGCTCACCCTGATCACGGTTGGATTGATCCTCTATGCGTTCGTCATCATCTTTGTCGCGATGGGAATCCCCGCCGCCAGCATTTCGCCCGTCAGGGACGAAGCATTCAATGCGGTGCTGGGGCAGTCACAGTGGATCATTGCGGGTAGCGTTACCGCCTTCGCTACCAGCCAACTCGTGGACGTCGCCATTTTCTGGTTGTTCCGCAACGCCACTAAGGGTCGGTTCCTTTGGCTTCGCGCAACAGGCTCCACCGCAGTCTCCCAGTTGATCGATACATTCGTTGTGCTGGGGATTGGCTTCTGGTTGCCGGGCAAGATTCAGACGAGCGATTTTCTGAATCTCGCCTTCACGAACTACACGTACAAGTTTGGGATCGCGATCGCATTGACGCCGCTCATTTATGCCAGCCACCACGCGATTGAGCGCTATCTCGGCACGAGCCATCACC
This sequence comes from Acidobacteriota bacterium, assembly GCA_016870995.1. Lineage (GTDB taxonomy): Bacteria > Acidobacteriota > Terriglobia > Bryobacterales > Bryobacteraceae > Bryobacter. The sequence goes on along the minus strand of VFZU01000042.1, from coordinate 22,994 downwards.
GCCACTCGCCGCCGAATCCGCAAGTGATCGAAGGCTAAAAGTTGAATCGCACCGCCAACTGCACGCGGCGTGGGCTGCGGGCAGAGGTGGGCTGTAGAAACAACGTATCGGTTTGAGTGCTGGTTCCCGCCGTTTCAAATTGCGCCTGCGTGGAGAGACCCGAGAACTGCGGATGGTTGAAGGTGTTGTAGGTCTCCAGCCGCAATTCCATATTGCGCGTCTCTTTGAACTTGATGTTTCGGAACACCGAGATGTCCCAGTTGAACCAACTCGGTCCGCGCAAAACATTACTGCCTAGGTTGCCGCCATCGCCGCGGACGGGGGCAGAGAAGCGTTCTGTGGGCGGCGCGCTGGGGTTGAGAAGATTCAGGCGCGCTCCTTCTGTAGGAGTGCCGGTGATGTCCACGCCAGTGACCAGCGTGTAGCTGGGGCTAATGGGAGCACCGCTCTGTCCTCGTGAAATTCCAGCGAATTCCCATCCATCGGTGATCAGGCCAACCTTCCGGTTGTTCAGCTTCTTGCCCAGCATTGGGAGCCGCATGTTGTAGCGGAAGTTGAAGACATGATTGCGGTCAAAGTTGAGGGGGCCGTAGTTGCGGTCTCGGGGCGCGAAGAAAGAGCTCACTACAGTGGTGTCTGTGCTGGCTGTGCCGAGCGCCTTCGAGAACGTATAGGCAAAAGCCCAGTTCACGCCGTTGCGAAAACGTTGGCCTGTGGAGAATTGCAGCGAGTGGTAGTTCGAATTGCTGGCGAACTCGAAGAGATTGATGTTTCCGTAGCCCTGGATTGGGCGTAGAAAGTTAGCGGGAAGCGGCCGTGCGCCGGTGGTGAGCGAACGGTCCTGATTCTCTGGATTGATATCGAGGTGGTTCGCCCGCCAGGGCACGGGGTTGATGTTGCGGGCCCAAAGCAGATGGTTCGAAACCGAGCCGACGTAGCTCGTGTCCAACATGAGCGTTTTCGAAACTTGATGCTGCACCCCAAAGCTGAAGTTATAGGTAGTTGGCGGCTGCTGACGGCCAGCCATGCTGGTGACGGTTCCAGTAGGGGCTAGAATGCCATTGCCGTCCGTCGCGGCCAGGCTCTCGAGCGTGCCGTTGTACACAGTCGGGTTGAAGATCGTGGGCGGATTGCCGAGCAGGCCCATCGTTGGATTGCCCTGCACCCGGTCATAGAACAGACCGGCACCACCGCGAATCGCCGTCCTCTGCTTGCCAAAGGGATCCCAGGCGAACCCAATGCGTGGAGCCAGATAGATGGGCGCTTGCGTGTACATTCCACCGGGAACTCCGTTCTTGCCGCCGATGACCATGCCTTCCGCAGGGTTGCCGCGACCCGGCGAAAACGTCCCGATAAAGCCCTCTGGGAAGGTCTGGCCTGAGACGGGGTCAACTGCGACACGTCGTGTGCCCAGTAATCCTGGGCGCAACAGCACAGGGGCGTTGGCGGGGTTGTAGTTCTCGAGCGAGAAGCTGGCCAGTTGTGAGCGGGCGTCATATTGGGGAGGATCCATGTAGATGCGAACCCCGTAATCGATCAGCAGGCGTCGATTGACACGCCATGCATCCTGCACGAACATCTCGAGATTCGTGAAACGAAACTGGCCCTGAGGCCGGTCGCTCGCCTCGGTATAAGAACTATAGGTTCCGATGAGCGCATTCGAGTATGCGTAGTTGGTGTCGAGTGGATTGTTGCGGTCCCGGTTGAAGCTGATCGTGCCGCGCGTGGCCACGCTCGCGCTCTGATCTTTGCGCGTGCGTTCATAGTACAGCCCGAACTTGATGGTGTGCGTTCTCCAAATCTTCGAGAAATTCTGCACCAGCGAGAAGATCGTATTCGAGTTGTAGTAGGGGATACCATTGCTCATCGAGGGATTGGCAAAGTTGGGAACGCTTGAGAAGCTCATGTTGGGGATGTAGCCCTCGGGGTTCAGATCTGGCCGCCATTGGGCGATATCGATACCGCGGTCCTTGCGCCGCACGGCGGCCGCATCTTGCGGATAGAAGGTAAGTTTGTTCTGGCTGGCGCCAAAAATCGTTTCTGAAAACAACGTCGGCGAGATCGTCAGAATATTCGAAATCGTGCCTGCCCTGCCGGGCCGCTGGTAGACGATTGGCGTTAATGGATAGTTCACGCTTCCGGCAACCCAGAGCCCATAAGGCGGCGCTTGATCTTCGAAACTATTGCTGAGTCGCATGTAGGTCTGCATGTTCTTTCGCGCTGCGTAGTCGAGACGGCCAGTTTCCGAGTGCCGCTGAAAGGATCCGCTGAGATTGGAAATGTAATTCCATTGGTTACGCCGGCTCACCAGCGGGTCGACGAAATTCGGCAGCGGGAACAAGTCCAGCACTTTGCTACCAGCCGCGCTGAATCGTGAAGCAGGAATGCGATTGCCGGGGAATTGGGTTTGATTGGCCTGTGGGTCAAAAATATTGATGATTCGGTTACTTGCATCGAAGGTTTGGGAGAAATCGCCTACCCGCTCGAGCGCCGTGGGGACGCGAACCGTGCGTGCCGCTCCGAATACGACCTTCTGCTGTTGCAACTCCTGATTGAAGAAGAAGAATAGTTTTGAGCGGTCTCGATTGAACTTGCCAGGGATGTAGACTGGCCCTCCGATGGCGTAGCTGCCGATGTTGTAGCGATAGGGCGGTCGCTGGATGCCATTGCGGTTGTTGAACCAATCGTTGGCGCTGAACGATTCATGCCGGTGAAATGCGCCGACCGACCCGCGGAACTTCTTGCCGCCACCACGGGTGATGACGGTAATGCTGCCGCCGGAATTGCGGCCGAACTCAGCGGCGTAGTTCGACATCAATACTCGAACCTCGCCAATCGAATCCATGCCGGGCGTGGTGTGCATGCTGCCATTCGAGCCGGTGTCCAGGCTCGTAATGCCATCGATGGTTACGTTTTTCGAAGCGCTGCGGCCACCGGCGATATGCAGGCCGCCTACCGAATCGGCTCCTGGCGCATCGCGGTTGTCGGCGACGTCCACAACCCCGGCCATCAAGCCAATGGCGTCGAAGAAGTCGCGACCCTTCAGCGCCATCTCATTCAGTTCTTTGCCGGTGAGAGTATCCGATCTTTCGCTCGAGCCCAGTTCGACGCGCGTCGACTCGGCGGTCACTGTCACGCTTTCCGATGTCTCGCCAACCTGCAGCCGGATCTGACCCATGCTGCGCTGCTCGCCGGTGACGATCTCGATTCCACGCTGCTGATACTTCTTAAAGCCGGGTGCATTTACGGTGAGCGTGAAAGAACCGGTCCTCAGGTCGGGGAAGCTGAAGAATCCTCGTTCATTGCTTGTGCCATCGCGCTCAAACCCAGTTGCCCCATCGACTACTTTCACCGCCGCGCCGCCGAGAGATGCTCCCGTTTGATCCACTACGGTGCCGCTAATGGCGCTGGAAACATTCTGGCTCCAAGCGTGCAACGCGAAGAGCACCATCACCCCGAAGGTGCGCATATAGCGAGTAACTTTATCCCATCTTTACCCACGCAGCAATTGCCTTTTCGATCCGGGCAAACAGCGCCGGTTCACCCAACAAAAGATTCTGCGTAAACCAAACCGCCTCTCCACAGGCCTTGCGATTTACAGGGCAGTCGTTGCGCTTGCGCCACTTCCTAAAGTAGTTCTTGCCATAGGCGAATTCGTATCCACGCGAGTCGAAGGTGTTCTGCAGGAATGGCTCGTCCTGCAGCGGCGCGTAGCCGGCCGAAGCAGGCACCTTGTGTTGGGCCATTGCCTTCAGAAATGCGGCCCTTGGCTTGCCGCCGAACTTCGCGGCGTCGTAGCGGAACATGTAGAGGTGGTATGCGTTTCGAGTGCAGTCCTTCGCAACCCGGTAGGGCGTCAGGCCATCCACCTTGCCGAGCATCTGATCGAGAACCTTTGCGTTCCCAGCCCGTCGTAATGCCTGACTTTCAATGCGTGACATCTGAGCCGTGAGCAGGGCCCCTTGAAATTCGGTCAGGCGCAGATTGGCACCCGACATTTCATAGTGAAACTCTGTGCCAGGCTGGGTTCGGCCCCGCGAGTTGTTGTGAAATGCGAAAGCCTTTTCAGCCAGCGCAGAGTCGTTTGTTACCACCGCGCCGCCTTCCCCCGAATTCAGGTTCTTTGAGGCTTGAAAGCTGAAGCAACCCAAGGTGCCATGCGGCCCAACATGCTTGCCCTGCCACTCAGCCAGATGCGCTTGCGCCGCATCTTCAATGACGGGGATATTGCGCTTGCGACCGATTTCAATCACCTGGCCCAATTCGCCAACGCCACCCGCCATGTGCACCATGATGATCGCCCTGGTTCTTGGCGTGATTTGCTCTTCCACACGCTTCGGATCCATTTGCAGAGTCGCCGGATCAATATCGGCGAAAATCGGAATGGCATTGAAGCGCAGCACCGCATTCACGGTCGCAATAAACGTATATGGCGGAACGATCACCTCGTCCCCCGGCCCGATTCCCAGAACTCCCAAGGCAACAATCAATGCAGATGTTCCATTGGCAACGGCCAGGCAATGCTTCGCCCCAGTCAGGTTTGCATAGCGTTCTTCGAACGATGCTACTGCGGTTCCATTGCCACGCCCCCACTTGGCGCTCTTCAGCACCCGCGTGACGCTGTCTTCTTCGCGCTCGTCAAAGACCGGCCAACTGGGAACGGTTTCCGCATCGGTGGCCTTTGCCGTTTCGGCTGCATACTGCATGGCCGGCAGACTCAGTAACTGTCTTCTACGCATGAATGGATTCTATCGAAGCGTTGCGTCGAAGTCGGTAGTTGCGTTTTACCCATCGGATGACAGATACTAATAGGTTTTCCCGCTCTGTTCGGGAACTACCGAATGAAAGTACGAGTTCTGTACCACGATCATTGCTTCGACGGGGCTGCCAGCGCGGCCTATTTCAGCCGTTTTCTGAAGGAAACGCGGCATCCCGAAGCTGAATACTCATATCGGGGGATGGCTCATACCGCCGATCAGTTATTCGCCGATTCGATGTTTGACGGCGACGTAAACGCCATCGTCGACTTCAAATACTCATCCAATCCCAAGCTCACCTGGTGGTTCGACCATCATCAGAGCGCTTTTCTTACTCCTGAGGATTCGGAGCACTTTCACGGTTCGCATAACCCGCTGCACTTCTTCGACTCTGGCTACCGTAGTTGCACCAAGTTCATTCGCGACATTGTGCGGGAGCAGTTCGGCTACGAAGCGCCAGACCTGGAAGACCTCGTCAAATGGGCCGACATTATTGACGGAGCACAATACGCAAACCCGAAAGAAGCTGTCGAACTCAAAGCGGCGGCAACCAAGTTGGTGCTGGTAATCGAAGCATCCAGGGGATCGGAGATGGTGCAGAACATCATCCGCGCCATGCAGGAACAGCCCCTCGAAGAGATCATTGCACAGCCGGACATTGCTGCGGTTTTCGAGCCTCTGTACCAGCGCCACATGCGATCCATCGATGTGATTGGCGCAAAGGCTAAGACTGAAAACGGAGTGATTTTCTTCGATCTGGTGGGAGACGATCTGGAAGGCTATAACAAGTTCGTGCCCTACTACTTGTTCCCTGATTCCACCTATACGGTTTCGGTGAGCGAGTCTACTTTCCGCACAAAGGTCAGTGTCGGCTCAAGCCCCTGGGCTATCAAAGTGGATCACAATCTGGCCAGCATCTGCGAGCGCTATGGCGGTGGCGGTCATCCACGGGTGGGCGCGATCAGCTTTCCTGTGGGCGCGATCGATGCGGCGCGTAAAGCAGCCAGCGAAATTGTTACCGAACTTCGCGGCCTCTAAGGTGCGGTTTGATTCATCATCTGCGACAACCCCTGCATTAGCCGGAGTGCTGCCGGACCTAGCGTGACAAGCAGAACACAAGGGAAGATCAGAAAGAAAACCGGGAAAACAAGCTTTACGCTCGTTTTGCGCGCTTGCTCTTGAGCGAGTTGCCGCCTTCTGACTCTTGTGTACTGAGCATGGTTTCGCAGGGCTGGTCCAAGCGATGTGCCGAAACGGTCGCCGTCGAGCAAAAGGTTGGTCAGCTTGCGAACCTCTGCTTCGCCGGTTCGCTGCGCCAGGCGTGCAAGAATATCAGCGCGCGATTGCCCCGCGCGCATTTCCAGATGCGCCAGGCCAAGTTCCTCGCTGAGATCAGGATAGACCCGGCGTAATTCTTTGCTGGTCTCAAGCAAGGCACTATCGAGCCCTTGGCCTGCCTCAAGGCTCAGTACCATGAGGTCCAGCGCTGCCGGCAGTGCTTGTCGTAGCCGAGCCTGTCGGCGTCGCTCAATCATCTTCAACAATCGCTCAGGAATCAGGTATCCAATCCCGATTCCACAAATCGCTGCTACAACCGCGGTCAGAAAGTCCAACTGCATTCCGAGGCAAAGCAGAATCAGGCCGAGGCACGTGAGTAGAGCCAAGACCGCCTTGATTCCAAAAAACGCCTGCAATGCATCCGGCTCCCGATAGCCAGCTGCCATGAGCCTGTTTCGAATCGGATGTTCGAGGTCGTTGGCCGGAGGGATAATGCTGCCGATCTTTTCGAGTGTCTGGCGAATTGGTCCATCATCCTGATTCAGTCCAATCGAGACTGGCGCCGGTTCCAAAGGTTCTCGTGTGCCGGGCTTGCTCAAGAACCAGTAGCCACCACACAAAACTGTGATCAGGACAAACAGGAAACAGCCGACAAGCAGTAACAGTTCCATTTCGTCTTCAGATCCTTATATCGAGAATCTTGCGCATCACAAAATGCGCCGCAATCAGAAACAAAACAGCCGCAATGATCAGGAACTTACCGATTGGGTGTTCGGTCAGGATGTCCAGGTAGCCAGGTGATGTCCAGTGGAGCATCAGGGCAATGCCGATAGGCAGGATGATGAGGATCAGGCCCGTCAACTTTCCGTGAGCGCTGATGGCTTGGACTTCCCCGTCGAGGGACGCTGAGTCACGCACCCCTTCGGCGATCTTTCCCAGGATCTCGTTTAGCCGCCCGCCCGTGCGGCTTTGCATTCGCACTGCTGCGACAAAAAGGCTGACACTCACCAGTGGGACGCGCTGAACCAGATGCTCCAGAGCCTGATCCCAACTTCGGCCCAGTCGCCATTCTTCAACTACTTTGCGAAATTCGCCACTCACGGGTTGCGGAGATTCATAAGCAACCATTTCCATGCCAGCTGCCAGTGCATGCCCGGCTCGCATCGCGCGGCCAAGCGAATCGAGTGCATCCGCGAAGTTCTCCTCGAATGCCCGGAATCGCCGCTTGCGCTTGTTCAATACGAACAAATAGGGTGCGGCCAGAGCAAGCACTCCTCCTGTGGCAATGGCAATCCAGGGCAGCCAGGAAATACGGGACAAGATCACTGCGGTTGAGGCACCTGCCAGGAGAACCATAGACGTGAACCGGCCGACCGACCATCCCAAACCGGATTCAGCGAGCAGCCGCCTCAATTGCGGTACAAAACTGAAGCGCTCGAGCAATTCCGCCCAGAATGAGATGCTGGAGACACCTTCGGTGCGAAGCAACAGCGGGCCATCCCCATCTTCTTCATTCGGTGTGGCAAACTCGCCGTTTACTCCCACAGTGACACCAGCATTCAGCCAATTGGCGGCGATGTAGAGGCCCACGATGACGAAGGCAAATGTGGCGACGAAAATCAATACCAGCAGCAGCGTCGGCGTCATCGAAGTCTAGTTTCTGTTGACCTGGGTAATCACCATCAACAACTCACCGCCACCAGTTCCACCCGGATTCAGTCGTTCCCTCAATTGCGCTACCTGCGCCGCAGGCAGCAACCCTCCGACGATCGCGCTTTGATTTCTGCCAAGCGAAATTTGTGAATCTACGCGTCGCGTGGCTGCAGTACCCGATTGGGGCACCGTAGTCTCTGGCTGAATTCGCAAGCTTTGACGTCCGTCCGCTGAAATCGAAAGTGGCTCGATTCGAACGCGCATGGATGCTTCATCAGAAGCCTTCCAGCTGAACTCGCCCGATTTTCCCGGCATCAATCTGGAACTGGCCAGGACATTTAGTTTCGAAGATTTGCGAAGCTCCTGAATTCGTGCTTCATCAAAACTGGATACAGTCAGCGTCCCAGACTTCTGGTTGGGTGCAATGCCAGCCGCTTCTTCGCTGGACACTTCAACCAGACTCACCTCGTATTCCACAGGTGCGACCGCGTGGGGCTTTACCGGCGAAGCCGCGACAAAACTGCTCGTGACCACCGGCCTCGGCGGTGCATTCAAGTTTGAAAGGCTCGTCGATCCCAACGGCACAATCTGCTGATCTTTCGGATTTCGCAACGCGACTCGCAGGCGTGCACCTGCATCCGCTGCGCTCAAACGTTCCGCATCCTGTGGCGTGGCCAGCACAGTGACAACCGTACGGCCCTGCATGTTCGGGTTCGACTCCCCGGATACGTTGTAAACCACCACGTTCTGCAAAAGCGTGCGTGCCTCCACATCCGTTTCACCCGGCTTCGGATGGTGGATCACCGCTTGCACGTCGATCCGCGCCCCGGCCTGCAGCATCTTCACCACGCTCGATGAATCTGAAACATGAATCGTGACGGCCCGGAGTCCCGCTGGAATCCCGCTCTGCAACATCCGCTCGGCAATCGGCGACAGCATCGCCTCGGTCAGGACTTTGCCTGCTTCGACAGTCTCTTTCGTGGTTCTTCCGGTCAGATCTTCTGCCTTCAACGGAGTCGGTGCTCCAGGATCTGGCGCCGCCATCAGCCGGAAGTCATCCGCCGCAATCAAATGACCTTTTTCCGATGGCTTTGAAGTGATAAAGCGCGTTTGCGCCGATTGGTTCGACGACCCGTCCATTCGGCTCACAATCAAGCCGTAAAAGATCCCTGTCGAAGCAACAGCCACTACCAGGGCAATGGCAACTAGCGGAATAACGTTCTTTTTCATAAGGTGGTAGCGCTGTGGCTAGGTAGAACCCAACCCTCGCTCACTGTATGTTCGGCACTTCCACCCGCTTACTTTAGCGGTAATTCTGCTTAGTACTTGCGTTCTGCAAGCACCAACAGACTTTGACCCAGGGGAAAGCGCAGTCCGGCCTTCAGGCAGCCAGCTTCAACCTCAAGTGGGACTCGAAGCAGAGCATTGAGGAGCGCACCCGGAATCTCCACTCCACTGCGAGGCTCCTGTCTGGTCAGTTCTTCCCAAACGCGAAACTTAAATAGCGCAACCGGCATAAGAAGGGAGTTGGCGTAGCTGCAATCCAACAACTGGAAACCAGCTTTCCCCAAAGAATCTTCGAGCCTCCGCCGATCAAAACGTTGCCGCTCGCTGGCGAAAACGGAATGTCGACTTTTCAGGATCTCTAGCGCCGAGGCCCGCAGGATCAACTTCCCACCAGGGCGAAGCACTCGAAGGAACTCCTTGAATGCGTGCACTTCCTGCCCTTTCAGAAGGTGTACCACCACATCCAGGGAAACTACCGCATCGAAGCATTGATCCTGGTAAGGCAGCGCGGTAATGTCGGTTTGAGCCATCCGAGCCACACCCTCTCGCATGCCATAGGACAACCCGTCAAAATCGAGGTCCGCCGGGAACATCCGCCACCCATACCTCTGGCTTAGCCATCGCGACATGTAGCCGGTTCCGCAACCGCCCTCTAACACTCTTTCAAAGCGCGCATCCGGCAGTCGACCGATCCAGGCCTCCAGAATCTTTCTCATGCCGGCGAACCACCACATCTGGTCTTCGGCTCTGGCGATGTTGACGAATTCCGCCGGGTTCATGGGATGGCCTTGAAGATCAATCGGCGCTTCACCCCGGCGTGCTCAGGCAATTCCCGCCGCAAGCTTTCCGCGGGGTTGAGGTAATCCACGAGGTGGCTGCGGTAGAAATCCAGAGTTTTAGCGGCACCTTCGGCGATAGAGACCGAAGGGCGCCATCCCAATACATCCGCCGCATAACTTGAATCAGTCGAGTAGCTGCCAATGTCGATGCACTTCAAGTGTTCGGGGAAGGGAATCGTCTCCACTTGCCCGGCAATGTGCCTTGCGATCTCGCGCAAAGGCAATGCCTCAAGTCCTCCAATATTGAAGGCCCGATCTCCCAGCTTGCCTGCCACACCTGCGCGCAAGAACGCGTCCACCGCATCACTGACAAACAACGGATCTCTCAATTGATCTCCATCGCCGAATACGCTGATCGACTCCCCCAGTAGGGCCTTTCTGAAAAACACTCCCAGGAAACCCTGTCCGGCAACACTCAAGCTCATCCGGGGGCCATAAACATTGGTCAGCCGCAATACCACCGCATCGAGGTCACCGAGATCGCTCATCATCATGTGGTACATGGTGGCGGCGTATTTGTGAACTCCGTTGAAATCCACCGGGCGGATCGGGTGCGACTCGTCCACCGGGAGGTAGTTTGGCTTGCCAAAGACCTGGCGCGTCCCGGCATAAACTACACGCACCCCTCGATTCAATCGTCGGCAGGCATCGAGAAACCGCAGTTGGGAAACGGTATTGATTTGAAGATCCCGCTCCGGGTACTCCATCGAATGGATGTGGCTGATTTCTCCAGCCAGATTGAACACAACTTTCGCTTCCGCAATCGCGGCCTCGCAAAGCGACGGTTCGCTGAGGTCAGCTTCAATCAAAGTCACTTCGGCGTTTCTCAGGTTTGCCCGATTCGCCCCACAGCCCGGCACCAGCGAATCGACCACGGTGACTTTCGCCCCAAGCTGGGCCAATTCGAAAGCGAGGTTGCTACCGATAAACCCAAGGCCACCAGTGACGAGTACGGGTAAATTGCGATACGAGCTATAGTCCATGCGGGGTCACTTCGCGTAGAATCGTCGCACTGCCTCGGCAACTTCTCTGACACGATCTTCCTCCAATTGAGGCCACAGCGGCAACGATACGATTTCTGTCGCGGCTTTCTCGGCATGCGGCAAATCGCCCTTTTTCTGCCCGGAACTGGCAAATGCTGGATGCAGGTGCAATGGAACAGGGTAGTGAATCCCCGTGCCGATTCCAAGCCCCTGCAGATAGTCCCTTAGCCGGTCTCGCTTCTTTGCTCTCACGACATAAAGATGGCAAACGCTATCGGCTGTTCTTCGCAACAATCGAATTGCATCGAGTCCCGACAGCATCTCGTCATAAATTCGTGCGAGCCGCTTGCGTTGCTCGTTCCAGCGATGCAAATGGGGCAGAAATGCGTTGAGATAACAGCACTGCAGTTCATCGAGCCGCGCGTTAATGCCCTTCACGTAAGCGATCTGATTTCTGGGCAAGCCTCCCGATCCTCTGCCCCCATCCCTGATTTGCCGCAGCCGCTTGGCTGTGCCGGGTTTGTTGGTGAGGATGGCTCCACCATCTCCAAGGCATCCCAGGTTTTTCGTTGGATAGAAGCTGAGGGCGACATAGTCTCCATACTCCGTAAACGGCAGAGCGCCATGCGACTGGCAGGCATCTTGAATCAGCTTTAGCTTTTGCTGCTTGGCGACTCTCGCGATTTGACCGATCTCGCAAGGCTGCCCGTAGAGATGCACCGGCACCAGTGCTGCGGTGCGCTTGCGGATTCGATTTCCGAGATCGTCGGCGTCAACCTGAAGCGTTTCCGGATCGATGTCGGCAAAGCGCGGGGTGGCACCAGCGGCCGCAATGGACACTCCAGTGAACGGGGCCGTCATCGCACTGGTAATCACTTCCTGCTTCGGCTCCACAACGCCAGCATCGCGGAGGCTCACTTCGATCGCTGTCGAACCCGTGCTCACTCCGATTGCATAACGAGCACCAAGCGCCAGGGCCAACGATGTCTCGAATCGATCTAGCTCAGGTCCAAGGATGAAGAAGCCACGCGCCATCAGGGCAATGACATTGGCTTGCCAGTCCATGCGAGTCTCCTCGATCGTTGGCTTCAGGTTAACTATGGGTATGCGCATTGGCCCGCTTCATTCCCAATCGCGGCAACACCAATAGCCAAACCCATAGCCGGAAGAGCTGGTAGAACGTGGTCAGCAAACTCTTGAGGCGAAAGAACTGGCTCTTGCCATGCTGCCTCGGGTAGTGATGTACGCCCACTTCTTCCACATCCATATCGCAGAATTCCAGCTTGCGAACCAATTCCACGCAAACTGTTCCCGAAGTCGATTCGAGCTCGATTGCTTCGATCAAGCTGCGGCGAATCAGCCGGAAGTCGCAGTCAATGTCGCGCAAAGACACATTGAAGAGCAGACGGGCAAACTGGTTATAAGCCTTGCCAATCCAGATCCGGTGCCACGGGTCGTTGCGCTCCAGTTTGTAGCCATTGACGAAACTGACACCCGGCTTCATGCGCTCCAGAAGCTTCGGCAATTCGCCGACGTCGTACTGGCCGTCGCCGTCCGTGTAAAAAACGAATTCCTTTGTTGCCGCCTCAAAACCGCTGCGCAAGGCGCCGCCATATCCGCGATTCACCGGGTGCGTCACAACGCGCATGCGCGGCGCATATTTCTCGACAAGTCCGGCAAGTACTTCTCCGGTATTGTCCTGGCTGCCGTCGTTCACGGCGATCACTTCAAAATCTTCGACATGTGACTCCAGCACTGCGAACGTCTTGCCAATCAGTTTTGGCAGAGACGGCGCATCGTTATAGGCCGGAAAGCACACACTCACCCCGAATGAGTATTTCATCGATATCCCATTTGCAGTCTATAACTTTTTCACGATCAATAGTGTGACATCATCAGCATACGGAGTGCCAGCGCACCAAACCTGCAGATCCTCAATCACGCCCTCGATCAGTTTGGTCGACGGATGGCTGGCGCGGTTCAAAACCGCCATGGAAATCCGCATCTCTCCAAACTCCTCGTCACTTCCATTGGGCATCGCCTCGCTAACGCCATCGCTGAACAGCACCAGCGTGTCTCCGGAACTGATCGAGGTCCTGTGCTCGCTGTATTGGGCAATCGGGAGAATGCCGAGGATGATGCCGCCGCCTTCAAGCTTTTCGGTGAGCCCATTCGCTTTTACCAACAGTGGAGGGTTGTGCCCCGCATTGCAATACCGGATCTCTCCGGTGGCCGGATCGATAATCGCGAGGATGAAAGTAATAAACCGGTTGTCGGGACAATTGCCCGAAATGCTCTTGTTCAACCGGGCCACGATGCTGGCAGGATTTTCGTCGGTTTCGACCAGGATTTGCAAACGGGCCTGCAGGCTCGACATCAACATTGCCGCAGGCATACCCTTACCCGCGACGTCGCCCACAACGACTGCCACTTTTCCGTCCGACATACGGAAGAAGTCAAAGTAGTCTCCGCCCACCGTCCGGCAGGGCAAGTTGTAGCCGGCAAAGTCATAGCCAGCGATCTTGGGCGCTTCCGCCGGTAACAGCCGCCGCTGGATCTCGCCAGCTTGCGAGAGTTCCTTCGACATCAGCCGTTCCACCTGCTCCACTTCGTTCAGTCGCGCATGCTCAATCCGGATCGCGGCCACGTTGGCCATCACGGTCAGAAGGCTCAGATCTTCCTTCGAGAATTCTCTGGTGATGTCCGGCATATCGATATACAACAGCCCGATCACCTTTTCGTTGGTTTGCAACGGGACCGCCATGAAGCTGCGCACGCGTTGCATCACGATGCTCGCCTGCAACTTGAACACTTCGTCCATTGCTGTATCGCGAACCAGAAGTGAGTTCTTCTCGCGCAAAACCTGATCACGAACGGTCTTCGAAATGCGGAACCCTTCGCCGCGATTCGCCCTCGGTATGAGATCTTCCTGCTCGAGGGTCATCAGCACCGCTCTCGATCCGCCTACTGCTTCGACAGATAAATCGAGGATCAACTGGAACAGCTCATTCAATGGCCGGTGGCCGGCAAGCTCGCGCCCCGCCTTCACCAGTGCCGCCGCATGACGGTCATTCGACATTGACTGTGCCGGGTTCACGTCGTGTAGGCTCGACACCACCGTGTTGCTCGGTGCTGATTCCACTTCCGCTTTTTCGACGAAGACGACGGTTTGGCTCATCGTGTCCACATCGTCTTTGCCGCCGAGAGTGATCTGCAGGTGACAGGCGTGGATCACGTCGCCGTTGCCGAGTGGCGTTGGCGTCACAATGCGGAAGCCATTTACAACCGTGCCGTTCTTGCTGGCGAGATCTTTGACGGTCCACTGCCCGTCCACTTTTTCAAACAGCAAATGCTGCCGGGACAGACCGAAATCCTCCGGGTAGCAAAGTTCGTTCGTGGTCGCGCGCCCCAGGCCGATATTGGCGTCGAGCAGGGGTACTGTGCGCGTGGCCCCATCCTGCATTCGAATACTGAGTTCCATGGATATGTGCGGAAATACTATAGTACCGGTGATGCGGCTCGATCTGCTCTACATTGGCAAGGCCCGGGATGAACATTCCAACGCCATTGCCGCCGAATTCCTCAAGCGCACCGGCCGCTGGGCGACTATCGACATACGCGAAATCGATCCCAATCGCTACGATCTCTTCGCCCGCCACTCCGCTGCCCAGAAGGTGTTTCTCGATCCAGCGGGCAAAACCTGGAATTCCGCCCGCTTTATCGATTTCGTCGCCGAGAGCGAGCGTCTCAGTCGAGACATCGTCTTTCTTTTAGGTGGTCACGATGGCTTACCACCCCTCTGGAAACCCCGTGCAGACCTGCTTTTGAGTCTCTCCGCGATGACGTTTCCGCACGAACTTGCCCGTGCCATGTTGGCCGAGCAGGTCTATCGGGCGTTCGCCACCCTGCGCGGCCACCCCTATCCCCGCTAAACTAGAGATTCATGTCTTGGTTCAAGCGCGACAAGCCTGGGGTCGATACCCCCAGCGATGCCGACCGCACAGTTCGCACCGAAGGCCTCTGGGTCAAGTGCGACGGCTGCAAGCAGATCATTTTCCGGCAGGATCTCGAAGACAATCGCCGTGTCTGTCCAAAGTGCGGATTTCACTTTCGCATTGATGCGCGTGAGTGGCTCGATCTGATCTTCGAAGGCGAGTGGACCGAGTTCGACTCCAACCTCGCATCCACCGATCCCATGCAGTTTGCGGATTCAAAGCCATATAAGGCTCGTCTCGCCGGTATGCAGCAAACCCTCAACATGAAGGACGCCATCCTCAGCGGACAGGGCAAGATTGGAAATCACACCGTAAACGTTTGCTCGATGGAATTGAAGTTCATCGGTGGCAGCATGGGCGCTGTCATGGGCGAGAAAATCACTCGTGCCGTCGAGCGCTCCATCGAGAACCGCCAGCCACTCGTAATCGTCAGTGCGACGGGCGGAGCCCGCATGCAGGAGGGCGCGGTCAGCTTGATGCAGATGGCCAAGATCTCTTCGGCATTGATGAGGCTCGACGAAGTGGGTGTGCCTTACATCAGCGTGCTCACGGATCCCACCACGGGCGGGGTTACCGCTTCTTTCGCGATGCTCGGCGATCTCAATATCGCCGAGCCCGGTGCGCTGATCGGCTTTGCCGGCCCTCGCGTCATCGAACAGACCATCCGTCAAAAATTGCCAGAAGGCTTCCAGCGCAGTGAATTTCTCCTGACGCACGGGTTTCTCGATGCAGTCGTCAAGCGTCATGACATACGGGACTTCCTCGCGCGCAGCTTCGACTTTTTCGTAAACTAATCGGACATGAAACCATTTCTCGCCTTCCTGCTGGCCGCTGCGGCTTGCTTTGCGGCCGACTTCGACTTGATTCTCCGCAATGCCCATATCATCGACGGCAGTGGAAACCCCTGGTTTCGAGCTGATATTGGCGTCAAGGCAGGCAAGATTGCCAAGATCGGCGTCTTACGGGACAAGACGGCAGACCGCACGATCGATGTCGCCGGCAAGGTCGTTACACCTGGTTTCATCGACGTTCATACCCATTCCGAATCTGGCCTGGTGAAGCTTCCCCAGTCAGAGAATTTTCTCCGCGATGGCGTCACCAGCATTGTCACAGGCAACTGTGGTTCCTCTGAGCTTGACATCAAGCACTTCTACAACACGCTTGAACGATTGAAGACTGGAATCAATGTGGCGACCCTGGTCGGCCACAATGCGATCCGCATCGAAGTAATGGGATCGGAAGACCGCAAGGCGACTTCCCAGGAAATCGAGCGCATGAAGGCTATGATCGACAAGGCCATGCAGGCTGGTGCGGTGGGCTTCTCAAGCGGCCTCGAATACGTGCCTGGCATGTTCTCGCCACTCGAAGAGCTGGTCGAACTTTCCAAGGTCGCGGCGAAGTACAACGGGATTTACACAACCCATATGCGCGACGAAGGCGAAGGCGTTCTCGATGCAATGCGCGAAGCCGCCGAAGTCGGTCTCCAGGCTGGGATTCGCGTACAGATCTCCCACCTCAAGCAGGACACCAAAGCGTTCTGGGGCAATACCCAAAAGATGCTCGACCTGCTTGAGAACTACCGATCCAAGGGTGTCGAAATCACCGTGGATCAGTATCCCTACACCGCTTACTCCACCGGCCTCGGCACAACCTTGCCGAATTGGGCCCTCGTCGGCGGCCACTCCAAATTGGTCGAGCGCCTCAAGGACCCCGCCACTCGCAAGAAAATCTTCGATGAGGTACTTGCCTCCAACAAGGTTCGTGGCTATGACGATTTCGAATACACAGCCGTGGCCAGCTGCAGCTTTGAACCCAAATATGAAGGCAAGAACATTCGCGAAATCTCATCGATGCTTGGCCGATCAAAGACACACGAAGCTGATGTGGAAACGGTTCTCAACCTGATGGAGAAGGGTGGCGTCAGCGTTGTGACTTCTGCCATGAGTGAGGAAGACGTTGCCAACATCATGCGTTATCGCAATACCGCCATTGCGAGCGACGGTGGCGTGCGTGAATTCGGCGTCGGCCGGCCTCACCCGCGCAGCTACGGCACCAATGCGCGCGTGATCAACGAGTATGTGCGGCTTCGCAAGATCCTCACGCTCGAAGATGCGGTTCGCAAAATGACTTCTCTGCCCGCGCAAATTTTCAACTTCAAAGATCGCGGCCTGCTGCGCGAAGGCTTCGCCGCCGACATGGTTGTCTTCGATCCTGAAGTCGTTCGCGACAATGCCAGCTTTGCGAATCCTCATCAGTATTCCACCGGCTTCGACTTCGTACTCGTCAACGGCAAGATTGCCGTCGAGCGCGACAAGCTCACCTCCGAACGGGGTGGACAGGTGCTTCTCAGGCAGTAATGATTCAACTCACCAACGCGGCAAAACGCTTCGGCCCAAAGGTTCTGTTCGATGATGTCAATTGGCTGATCGGCCCCAAGGACCGCATTGGCCTGGTCGGGGCAAATGGAACCGGCAAATCCACTCTCATGAAAATCATTGCCAACATCGAGCAGCTCGATGGTGGTGAGATTTCACGCATGAGAAATATGCGCCTTGGCTATCTGCCGCAGGATGGCCTACGCATGGAGGGGCGCAGTGTCTTTGCCGAATGCGCCAGCGTCTTCGAGCCGATCCGTCAGATCGAACGGGAAATGGAAGCCGCACTTGAATCGATGGCGGACCTCGATCACGAGAGCGACGCCTACGCCGCCGCAGCCGAGCGCTTCTCCCGCCTCGATAATGCATTCCGCGCCAAAGACGGGTATACGATCGACATGCAGGTCGGCACCATCCTCACCGGCCTCGGCTTCAGTAAGGACGAATGGGGTAAGCCTTGTGAAGAATTCTCCGGCGGCTGGCAGATGCGCATTGCTTTGGCAAAGCTGCTGCTCGAAAAGCCCGAGGCCCTGCTGCTCGACGAACCGACCAACCACCTCGATCTCGAAGCCCGAAACTGGCTTGAAGAATATCTTCATGACTACCCCAACGCCTTCATTCTGATCTCGCACGATCGCTACTTCCTCGACGTGACGGTATCGAAGATCGTTGAAGTCTGGAACAAAAAGGCCACCATCTTTGCTGGTAACTACACCCACTACCAGAAGCAGAAAGAAGAACGCCTGGAGCAATTGCGCGCCGCGCAGAAGAATCAGCAGGATCGAGTTGCCCAGATTGAAGCCTTTGTCGACCGGTTCCGCGCCAAGGCAACCAAAGCCAAGCAGGCTCAGAGCCGCATCAAAGAACTCGAAAAAATGGAAATGATCGAGATTCCCGAAGAGGAACCGATCATCCACTTTAAGTTCCCCACACCCAAGCCGAGCGGCCGTATTGTCGCGGAATTCAAGGGTGTCGCCAAGAGCTACGGCACCAAGAAGGTTTTCGACAACGCAAACTTCACAATCGAGCGTGGAGATCGCATTGCCCTGGTCGGCCACAACGGGGCGGGGAAGTCGACGCTGATCAAGCTGCTGACGGGCCTTGAAGGTCTATCTGCTGGCGAGTACAAGCTTGGGCACAACGTGGAATTCGACTACTTTGCGCAGGATCAATACAAGGCTCTCGATCCGCAGTCGGAGATCCTGGATGATCTCTGCGCCACGGCACCTAAAGCAACGGCCACCGAGCTGCGTGGTCTGCTCGGATGCTTTCTGTTTCGAGAAGACGATGTATTCAAGAAGATTGGCGTATTGAGCGGTGGCGAGCGCAATCGATACGCTCTTTGCAAACTGCTCACGCAACCTTCGAACTTCGTACTCCTCGACGAACCTACAAACCACCTCGACATGCGCGCCAAAGAAGTTCTACTGGAAGCGCTCAAGGGCTACGAGGGCACAGTCGTATTTGTCAGCCACGACCGCTACTTTATCGACGAGTTAGCGAAGAAGGTCTTTGAAGTGGGCAACGGCTGCGTCACGGTTTACTCTGGCAATTACGAAGAGTATTTGCGAGCGAAATCAAGACAGGCAGAGCCCGCGCCAGTTGCGGTAGCGATCGATAAACCCGTCTTCGCTCATGAAGACAAGCCCGTCGCGAACACCGGCAAACGCGTCAATCCGATGATGCTCAAGAAGCTTGAGAATCGGCTGGCCGAGGTAGAAGCCGAGATCGCCCGCCGCGAAGCTGCGCTTGCCGATTTCGAGTCGAAACTCAGCAATTACACGGGCGCAGAAGAGAGCCAGCGCCTTGCCAACGCCGCTGCAGCCGAGCGCGAGGCCATCGAACAGCTGATGGCCGAGTGGGAAGCCGTTTCGGAACAGTTAAACTAGCGACTATGAGACGTCGAGAATTTTTTGCCGCGGCATTAGCCCTCAAAGCAGATCCTGCTTCCGCCAAAACCAAAGGCGAATGGCGCAACAAACAGTCCGGGATGGCTTATCGCCAGCTTGGTCGCACCGGCTTCATGGTCAGCGAAGTCGTCATGGGCGGCAACACGATCTCTCCCAAGAATTACGATCATGTGCTGGCCGCCATCGACATGGGCCTCAACTATCTCGATACCGCTCCGGCCTATGGCGGTGGTCAAAGTGAACTCGGCTACGCCGAAGTATTGAAAGCTCGCAAGCGCGATCAGCTGTTCATCAATTCCAAGGTCTCCATCTGGGATGTGAATCGCAACAAGCTCTACAAGGACATCTTCCAGTCGCTTGAAGAGACCGAGCAGAAGCGACTGCGCACCCTCGCGCTCGACGAGATTGCTCGTCGCAAGGCTGACGCCCCCGATTACTTCATCAACTACTTCAACGGCCAGCGCGAAGAGCTCGATGCCGCCGCCCTGGCTAACGTCATGGCCAAGCAATATGGGGATCGCATCGACCGGGGCAAGAATTATCGTCAGATCGTTCTCGACAGCGTAGATCAAACTCTCTCAAAGCTCGGCACTGATCATCTCGACTTGCTCATGTGCCCCCATGGCGCCAACACGCCCTATGAAATTCTCAACCATCCGGAAATCTTCGAAGCTTTCGAGGTGCTGAAGAAAGCCGGCAAAGTGCGTCACCTTGGGCTTTCATCTCACACTGATCCTGGCGGCATTCTCGAAGCTGCCGTCAAAGCCAAGGTTTACTCAGCAGCCATGGTCGCCTACAACATGGTGAACTCCCCATACGTGAATGGCGCGATGGCTGCCGCCAAGAAGGCCGGAATCGGCGTGATCTCGATGAAGTCGGCGCGCCCCTTTAACTTCCGCGCGCCCCGGCAAACTCCGCCCGAGCACATGGCCAAATTGAATACCGCCGTTCCCGGTGACCTCAAGCCCATGCAGAAGGCTTACATCTGGAACCTCCGCAATCCGAATCTCACTGCCGCAATCTCCGAGATGGTCACGATGGATCACGTCAAAGATAATGTGCCGCTCGCCGCTGCCAAGGAGAAAGCCGCTTAGCCGATGTTGCGTCGCCGATACGAGCGCTGGCTCGACCGCTGGGAAACCGATCTTGCCACCCGATCCACGGATCGTGTCGTGCGGCCTTTCGAATGGGGAACAGAATGGTTGAAGGATCTGGAGTTGCCGGGGCTAAGACCCTTCGACGGCACTGATCCCGAAGCCTGGTTTCGTGAGGTCAATCTCGCCACGATTGCCAACGGCCCTATCTACTACCAGCACAAGACACCGATGGACTTCACCCTCGATGGCGAATGGCTGCGATTTACCTCGCCGCTCGAAACTCCTTATCCTGAAAACAACCTAGTAGAGGCACGTTGGTTCCCAATGCCTGAAGGCAAACAGAACCGCAAGAAGCGTGCTGTTCTCGTCCTGCCCCATTGGAATTCCCACGCCCAACAGCATGTAGCGTTATGCCAGGGCTTCCAGAAACTCGGCATTCCAGCCCTGCGATTGAGCTTGCCCTATCATGACCGCCGCATGCCTCCGCCGCTCACTCGCGCCGACTACGCGGTTTCTTCCAACATCGGCCGTACCATTCATGCCACGCGCCAAGCCGTTCATGACACGCGTGCCTGCGTGGACTGGCTTGAGCAATCCGGCTATGAAAACATCGGTATCGTCGGCACCAGCCTTGGTTCCGCCTATGCCTTCCTCGCCAGCTCTTACGACGAACGCCTGAAGGTAAACGTCTTCAACCACTGCTCCGCTCGTTTCGGTGACGTGGTGTGGACCGGCCTTTCCACCCGCCACATCAAGGCCAGCCTCGAACAGCACCTCTCGCTCGAACAGGTGCAAACGGTTTGGGACTCGATGAGTCCCCGCTTCTACATGGACCAGTTCGCCAAGCACGAGTCCAAGAAGAACCTGTTCATCTACACCACCTACGACACGACATTTCTTCCCAAATACAGCGAAGAAATTCTCGCCTGCGTAAAAGCCAGCGGCGCACCTCACAAGTTGGTTGTTCTCCCTTGTGGCCATTACACATTGGGCGAAACACCCTTCAAGTTCATCGTCGGCTATCACATTATTTCGCACATCGCTAGAAAATTAGGCTAACCGCCGCAAGGTCTGCCAGTCTATCGGTTAGATGCAGGCCAGCGACGACGCAGTAATCGGCCAAATTCGTGCCGGAGATAAGGGTGCCTACCAGATCCTGGTGGAGCGTCACGCCCGTACTCTTTTCAAAGTCGCCGACCGCATCACTCGCAATGAAGGAGACAGCGAAGATGTGGTGCAGGAGAGCTTTGTGCGCGCCTGGCGCAATCTCGACCGATTCGACGAACGTGTCTCGTTTGCCACGTGGCTCCGGAGAATCGCCACCAACTGTGCTCTCGACCTGGTCCGCCGTCGAAAGTGGGTTGCCGATACAGGTGGCGACATGCCCGATGTTGTGGATTCCTCTCCGAAGGCGGATCGCTTGCTCGAGAGCCTGGAATCTCGCCGGCGTCTTGAGGCGGGCATGAAAACGCTTAGCCCTCAGCAGTGTGCCGCCTTCCTGCTTCGGCACGTCAAGGGGAACTCCATCCCCGAAATTGAGGAACGCTTGCAAATCGGCCATAGCGCGGCCAAACACAGCGTATTTCGAGCTGTTGAGAAATTGAGGCGATATGCACTTGGACGATGATTCCATTCCAATTCCTGAGCCCGATGAGTATTTCGAGAAGCGCATCTGGGCCAGGGTCTCTGGCGAAATCGAGCGCGAGCACAAACGAAATTGGTTTTGGCTCCTCGTGCCTGCGGCTCTGATTGTCGCCTTCTTCGTAGGCCGATACACCAAAGCCCCCGATGGCGTCACCGCCATTGCCTACCTGCCCCCAAAGCAGGTGCTCACCGCTGCAACGGTGGACCATCTGGAACGGAGCAAAGCAGTGCTACTTGAAACTGCCAACGTCGCTCCTCAGGCTGTCCAGACTCAGGCCGAAGAACTTCTCTCGACCAATCGACTGCTGCGTCGTAGCCTGCAATCGACTGGTGACCTAAAGACAGCGGAACTGCTGGAAGAACTCGAACGCATCCTGCTCGAGGTTGCCCACAGCACCGAAACACTTAACTCCGATGAGACCACTGCGCTCCGGGCACGCATTCGTGAACAGGGACTTCTCTTATGCGTGCGCCTCATCGAACAATCCAAGAGACAGAACTCGGAGACAGCAGAATGATCCAGAATCTATCTATTACACTTGCCCTCGGTGTCGCTCTACTTTCGGCGGCTGACGAGAAGAATTACCAGGCAGCCATGGCACTGATCGATGCCAAGAATTACCAGGAGGCGATGATCAAGCTGGGGGCCGAAATCCAGTCCATGAGCAACCGTGCCGACGCGGCCATGTACTGGAGCGCATACGCCGCCAACAAGCTTGGTGATAAAACTCAAGCGCCTCAAAAGCTTGCGGAAATGGATGCCAAGTTTGCCTCGAGCAGATGGATCAATGACGCGCGCACTGCAACTGGAAATCAACCAGGCCTCCGGCAAGAAGATCTCGCCCGAACAACAGGCAGATGAAGAGTTGAAGTTGATGGCCATCCAAGGCCTGATGAATGCCGATCCAGCTCGAAGCGTACCGATGCTTGAAGAGATCCTTAATTCTCAAAAGAGCATTCGACTGAAGAAACAGGCAATGTTCGTTCTGAGCCAAAGCGGCAATCCGAAAGCTCTCGAAGCAATCGGTAAATTCGCTAAGAACGGCAAGTGTTCCGCTCCGGACGTGGTGGACAGCGCGTTGGGAGTGAATTATTGCCATTGAATCACGCAGCAATTTTGAATTCAACAGAAAAATCGCGACGAGCTTGAGTTGGCGTTTTGTAGCCGAGACGCTC